>CBFGTF010000171.1:0-5985 GCA_965651655.1 uncultured Devosia sp. | reverse complement strand
TGGTCGTCAAAGGCGCGCCAGAGGGCGACGATGCCCAGATAGATGAAGAGCAGGATGAGGGTCGAGGTCATGCGCCCATCCCATTCCCAGAAGGTGCCCCAGGTGGGCCTTCCCCACATCGAGCCGGTAAACAGCGCCATGGCGGTAAAGGCGGCGCCCAGCGGCGCGGCGGCCTTCATCGAGACATCGGCCAGCGGGTGGCGCCAGACCAGCGTGCCCAGGGCCGAAACGGCCATGGCGCCATAGACGAACTGGCTGAGCCAGGCGGTCGGCACATGCACATACATGATGCGGACCGTGTCGCCCATCTGGTAGTCGGCCGGCGAATTGAAGAAGGCGAACCAGAGACCGGCGGCAAAAAGCAGCGCGGTCAGCCCGGCCAGCGGCCAGACCAGCGGGCGCGTCCAGGCGAGGAACTGGCCGGGATGGGCCAGCCGGTCCCACCAGCGCATTTTTGATGTGGTGTCGAAGGCGTCTGGGTTCATGGGCGCGCTCTACTCTTCTCCCCAGTCTATCGCAAGAGCGGCGGCAAAGGGAGCCAGCGCGCCGGACATGAGACTGAGTGCCGCAAGCAGCAGCATGGCCGCGCCGGCCTGGTCCGGACCGCCCAGCGGCGCGATGGTCCCTACCCCGAAGATCAGCACGGGCACGCAGAGCGGGGCGATGAGGATGGGCGCCAGCAATCCGCCCCGGCGGATCGCCACGGTCACGGCGGCGCCGAAGGTGCCGAAAGCGGCCAGGGCGGGCGTCCCCAGCGCCAGCGACAGCAGGGTGCGCCCGAAGGTTTGCATGTCCATGGCCAGGATCAGCGCCAGGAAGGGCGATGCGAGGATCAGGGGCAGCGCCCCGGTCAGCCAGTGGACGATCATTTTTGCGGCAATGATGGCGGCAAGCGGGGTATCGGCGCGGCGATAGAGCGCCAGCGTGCCATCGTCGCGGTCGGGCCGGAACAGCCGGTCGAGGCCCAGCAGCATGGCGAGAAAGGCCGCAATCCAGATCACGCCCGGCGCGATACGGGCCAGCAGGTCACGGTCCGGTCCCACGGCAAAGGGCGTGACGGCGCCCACGATGACGAAGAACAGCACCAGTGTCAGGATTTCTCCGCCCCCCGAAAGGGCCAGGCGCAGATCCCGCCGCAAGACGCTCCAGAACCCGCTCATGCCGCCATACCCAGGTCGAGAATGGCCCATCCGTCGACGCCCAGATCGTCATGGGTGGCGATCACGGCGAGGCCGCCTGAAGTCAGGTGATCGGCCAGAAGGCCGGCCAGGAGGACATGGCCCTCGGCGTCGAGCGCTGCGCTCGGTTCATCCAGCAGCCAGAGCGGGCGGCGCGACACGAGAAGCCGCGCCAGCGCCAGCCGCCTTTGCTGTCCGGCCGAGAGATAGCCCGCATCGAGCCTTGCGGCGCGGCCCAGCCCGACCCGGTCGAGCGCGGCAGCCGGGGCCATTCCGGTCCGGCCATTGATGGCAGCCCAGAAATCCAGGGTCTCGGCGACGCTGAGACGCGCCCGCACGGCATTCTTGTGGCCGCAATGATGCAGGGCCGGTCCATCCTCCGGGTCGTGCCCGGCAATGGTGATGCGGCCCGCAATGGCGGGCAGGAGGCCCGCCAGGGTCAGCAGCAGCGTGGATTTGCCCGCGCCGTTGGGTCCGCGCAGCAGCAGACCCTCGCCGGCAGAGAGTGCAATGGACAAATTATCGGCCAGCACGGCCTCGCCATGACCGACCGCAAGGCCTTCTGCCTTAAGGGAGACTTGCGGAAAGACTTGCCTTTGCGTCATGGCCCCATCTCGTATTGAACTCATGGTCGTACTGGCAAGGGCTTTGGCGATTGACTATAAGCCCTTGAGCCTGGAGTCATTCCAGAAAAGCGCGGCATTTTCCTGAGGCCCCAAGCCCTGAAGGTGCAGCATAGGCAGCAAGAAGGGCGGAGCACAGTGACCTCGATAGACAGCTTCAAATCCAAGTCGACGCTGACGGTCGGCGGCAAGACCTACACCTATTACTCCATTCTCGAAGCGGAAAAGAACGGTCTTGCGGGCGTTTCCAAACTGCCCGGCTCGATGAAGGTGGTGCTGGAAAACCTGCTGCGCTTCGAAGACAACCGCACGGTGACCAAGGCCGATATCGAGGCGGTGGCGACCTGGCTCGTGACCCGCACTTCCGATCATGAGATTTCCTACCGTCCGGCCCGCGTCCTGATGCAGGACTTTACCGGTGTGCCCGCCGTGGTGGATCTGGCCGCCATGCGTGATGCGACCGCCAAGCTCGGTGCGGATCCGCAGAAGATCAACCCGCTGGTGCCGGTGGACCTGGTCATCGACCATTCGGTCATGGTGGACAATTTCGGCACGCCCCTGGCTTTCGAGCAGAATGTCGAGCTCGAATATGAGCGCAATGGCGAGCGCTATGAATTCCTGCGCTGGGGCCAGTCGGCCTTCGACAATTTCCGTGTCGTGCCCCCCGGCACCGGCATCTGTCACCAGGTGAACCTGGAATATCTGGCCCAGACCGTGTGGACCAAGACCGAGAATGGCGAGACCGTCGCCTATCCGGACACGCTGGTGGGCACCGATTCCCATACCACCATGGTCAATGGCCTGGCCGTGCTGGGCTGGGGCGTGGGCGGCATCGAGGCCGAGGCGGCCATGCTGGGCCAGCCGATCACCATGCTGATCCCCGAAGTCGTCGGCTTCAAACTGACGGGCAAGATCAATGAAGGCATCACCGCCACCGATCTCGTGCTGACCGTTACCGAAATGCTGCGCAAGAAGGGCGTGGTCGGCAAGTTCGTCGAGTTCTACGGCCCCGGCCTCGACCATCTCAGCCTCGAAGACCAGGCGACCATCGCCAATATGGCGCCCGAATATGGCGCCACCTGCGGCTATTTCCCGGTCGACAGCGATACGCTCAAATATCTCACCACGACCGGTCGCGAGCCTGACCGCGTGGCGCTGGTGGAGGCCTATTCCAGGGCCCAGGGCATGTTCCGCACCACCGACACGCCCGATCCGGTCTTTACCTCCAGCCTTGAACTCGATCTCACCACCGTCGTGCCGTCGCTTTCTGGCCCCAAGCGCCCACAGGATCGCGTGGCTTTGAAGGATGTCACCCGCGCCTTTGACGCGGCCCTGCCTGACCTGAGCGGCGGCCGCATCGAGCGCACCCGCCTGCCGGACGATAAGCAGGAAAGCCGCTATGTCGATGAAGGCGCCAGCGGCGTCCACGACATTCCCGAAGAAGCCGCCTATGCGGTCAAGGGCTGCGACTATCACATCACCGACGGTTCGGTGGTGATCGCGGCCATCACCTCTTGCACCAATACGTCCAACCCCTCGGTGCTGGTCGCCGCGGGTCTCGTCGCCCGCAAGGCGCGGGCGCTGGGCCTCAATTCAAAGCCCTGGGTCAAGACCTCGCTGGCCCCCGGCTCGCAGGTGGTCACCGATTATCTCACGGCTGCAGGCCTCCAGGATGATCTGGACGCCATCGGCTTCAACCTGGTCGGCTATGGCTGCACCACCTGTATCGGCAATTCCGGTCCGCTGCCGCAGGCCATTTCCGATACAATCAACGAGAACAAGCTGGTTGCCGCCTCGGTGCTTTCGGGCAATCGCAATTTCGAGGGCCGCGTGAACCCGGATGTGCGGGCAAACTATCTCGCCTCCCCGCCACTGGTGGTGGCCTATGCGCTGCTCGGCACGCTCAATGTCGACATCACCACCCAGCCGCTGGGCGTGGGCAAGGATGGCAAGCCGGTCTATCTCAAGGATGTCTGGCCCACCAATCACGAGGTTGCCGAGATCGTGCGCAAGCATGTGACGGCCGATATGTTCCGCTCGCGTTATTCGGACGTGTTCAAGGGTGACGCCCTCTGGCAGGGCATCGCGGTGGAAGGCGGGGAGACCTATGGCTGGAATTCCTCCTCCACCTATGTGCAGAACCCGCCCTATTTCGAAGACCTGACCATGGAGCCCAAGCCGGTGACCGATGTGGTCTCGGCCCGGGTGCTGGCGCTGTTCCTGGATTCGATCACCACCGACCACATTTCGCCGGCCGGTTCGTTCAAGGCCGGTACGCCGGCGGGCAAATATCTCACCGAGCGTCAGGTGGCCCCCAAGGACTTCAATTCCTACGGCGCCCGCCGCGGCAATCACGAGGTGATGATGCGCGGCACCTTCGCCAATATCCGCATCAAGAACATGATGCTCGACGGCGTCGAAGGCGGCTTCACCAAGGGTCCGGACGGCTCGCAGATGCCGATCTATGACGCGGCCATGGCCTATCAGCAGAAGGGCACGCCGCTGGTGATCTTTGCCGGCAAGGAATATGGCACCGGCTCCTCGCGCGACTGGGCCGCCAAGGGCACCAACCTGCTCGGCGTCAAGGCCGTGATCGCCCAGAGCTTCGAGCGTATCCACCGCTCCAACCTGGTCGGCATGGGCGTCATCCCGCTGCAGTTCAAGGATGGCGAGAGCTGGCAGAGCCTGGGCCTCGACGGCACCGAGACCGTCGATATTGCCGGGGTCGAGAGCATCGAGCCGCGGGCCATGGTGAACGTGAAGATCACGCGCGCCGACGGATCGGTGGTCAATGTCGAGACCCGCTGCCGCATCGATACGGCCAATGAGCTCGATTACTTCAAGAATGGCGGCATCCTGCACTATGTGCTGCGGAGCCTGGTCGCGGCGTAAGCGGCGCTTACATTGAAAATGTTCGGTGGCGGTCCTTCGGGGCCGCCATCTTTTTTTGGCGCAGGGCGCTTCCCTGGTGGCGGCCATGCCACACTGATGCCAGCCATGCCTGGCCGGGCCTGTCTTTCACCCGGTTTTGACTAGGCAATCGATGCCAGCGCGGCTTACAACAGCGCCCATGTCTGCCCGCCTCGCTCCCGGTCTTATTGCTGGTGTCCTGTTTGCGCTCACGCCCCTGACCGCGAGTCAGGCCGATTCGGTGCAGCATTCGCCCCGGGCCGTGGTGGAATTGTTCACCAGCCAGGGCTGTTCGTCCTGCCCGCCGGCCGATGCGCTGCTCACCAGCCTTTCGGAGCGCGATGACGTCGTGGCGCTGGCCTATCATGTCGACTATTGGGATTATATCGGCTGGGAAGACACCTTTGGCGACAAGGGCTTTTCCGACCGGCAGCGCGGCTATGCCAAGAGTTGGGGGTCTTCGCGCATCTTTACCCCCCAGATGGTCATCAATGGCGCGGAGGGCGTGGTCGGCTCCCGGAGGGACGAGGTTCAGGATGCCCTGACCTCCGCCCAATTGCCGCTCAGCCTTTCGCTTGGCGTGCATGGGGACATGCTCAAGCTGCAGGTCCCGGCCGATGCCACGCTGGACGATGCCTCCATCTGGCTGGTTCGCTATCTCGACCGCGCCGAGGTCGTCATCGAGCAGGGCGAGAATGCGGGAAAATCCATGGTCTATACGCAGGTCGTCACCGACCGGCAGATCGTGGGCATGTGGGAAGCCGATACAGGTGCCGAGGTGAAGTTCCCGCTCGACCAGTTTGCCGGCGATGGCGATGGTGGGGTCGCGATCCTGGTGCAGCAGGACCGCAATGGCCTGCCCGGGCCCATCCTGGGCGCTGCCGCCTACAGCTTCTGAGCGCACGAAAAAACGCCCGCTCCGGGGGCGGAAGCGGGCGTCACTGACTTTGGGTCAACTCAAATAAGGGCGGCTGGCAATCGGGCCTACTGGTTTGGGGGCTCGTCGGCCCGGCTGCCAGCCACTGGAGGCAATGGTTGAACGATGCCTGTCCAATGGGGCGCCTAAAGGGACAAATCGTGGCCGAAATGGGGAATTTTGCCCGGACTTGCCAAGGGCGAAGAATGCGTCGATCATGACACTTGTATGGCGCTTCCGAACCGCAGATCGACGGGCAGTTTGCCGGAAGCACCTTGGTGATGACAGGGCGTTGAGGCGGCGTGCAGGGTCCTCCGGACGATAACCGAACCAATCTGGCGCTGGTGCATGTGGGCGA
>CBFGTF010000170.1:0-6027 GCA_965651655.1 uncultured Devosia sp. | reverse complement strand
TCATGTTTACCCTGATCAACGCCGACGCCGACGAAGACGACGCCGAAATCACCGACCCCCAGGAAATCGCGGAACTGTTTGCCGCCATCGCGGCCGTGGCCATCGAGGCCATCGGTCCGGGGCAGGCCCGCACCCTGTTCGAGGCGGTAGTTGAGCAGGAGGGTCGCGACCCCAACTGACCAGAAACAGGCTGCACACCAACGCCATCGCGCCGTCCCGCAGCGCCCACCGGGTCTGTCGGTGACTGAGCGCTTGACGGAACGCAGTCCGATCTGAAGGACTGCGTTCCTGGAGCGGAAGGTTGTGGCGCAAAATGAGCGGAATGGAACGTGGTCTTCTCCAGAGGCCGGAAATCGTGTCGCTGGGCGATTGCGCCCTTCTGGTGCGCTTCGGCAGCAGCCTGGATGACGCGGCCAATCGCGCGGCGCTGTCGCTTGCAGCCAAGCTGGAGAGCGATCCCATTGCCGGTGTCACCGAGGTGGTGCCGAGCCTTGTTTCGGTGCTTGTACGGTATGCCCCGGCGGCAATTTCGCCGCCGCGATTGTCCGGCGAGATCAGCTTGCGGGTTGGCACGGCTGACGTGTCTGCCGACCCAGAAATTCACAATATTGCGGTTCGCTTCGACGGGCCGGACCTGACTGAAGTTTCATCGCTGCTGGCAATCAGTCCCGAGCGGTTTGTGACGATGCACAATGCGGCTCCGCTGCGGGTCCTGGCGACCGGTTTTGCACCCGGCTTCGTCTATTGCGGTTTTCATCCAGAGAGCCTGATCATCGCCCGCCGGCCCTTGGTGCGGTCCATGGTGCCGGCTGGAAGCGTGCTGTTCGCGGCAGGGCAGACTGCCATTGCGGCGACTGACATTCCAACCGGATGGCATGTGATCGGACGCACCGATTTTCGCAATTTTGTACCCCAGTCCGACCCGCCGACGCTGCTGCGGGCCGGAGACTTGGTGCGGTTCGAGGCAGTCCCATGAAGGCGGGCCTCACAATTCTCAGGGCCGGTCCGCTTTGCACTATCCAGGATCGGGGGCGGGAAGGTCTACTGGTCCACGGCATCAGCGCTTCCGGACCAATGGACCGCAGCGCCCATGCGCTGGCGGGGGCGCTGGCCGGCGCGGCCAGCGAGGCCGGCATCGAAGTGACCCGCGCGGGCCTGGACGTTCGGCTCGATCATGGTGACCTGCGGATCGGTTGGGCCGGGGGGCAATTCAGCGTGACCATCAATGGTGCGCCATGGGATTGGCCGGGCAGTGCTGAATTGCGGGCAGGGGACGTGATGTCGGTGACGCCGGGGCCCGCCGGCAATTACGGCTATCTGCGGTTCGGGGCCCGCCTGGACTTGAACCCGGTCATGGGCAGCCAGGCCACCAGCACGCGGGCGAAACTGGGGGGCCTTGGCGGGCGAGCGCTTGCTGCGGGCGATGTTCTGGAGTTCGTGGGACATGGCGGGGCAGTCCAAATTGCGGAACCCATGGCGACGGCCGATGGCCCCATACGGTTCATCTGGGGCCTGCATGCCCCGTATTTCTCGCCCCAGTTGCGGCAAGACTTCATCGAGGCTGAGTTTCGGGTGAGCCCGATGATGGATCGCATGGGCGTTCGCCTGGTGGATGAGGGCAAAGTTTTTGCCGGTGCCAGCATCCTGTCGCTGGTTTCCGACCCTATCCTGCCAGGCGATATCCAGATCTTGGGCGATGGCACGCCAATCGTGCTGATGCGGGACCATCAGCCGACCGGCGGCTATCCCCGGATCGGGACCGTCATCACGGCAGACCTCGACCGGTTTGCGCAGATCAGAGCCGGGCAGCCGGTTGCCTTTGCGCCCGTAAGCGTGGAGCATGCGCAGCGTCTGTTGGGGAGCCACCAGTCATGACCAGTATCGACCTCAATGCCGACCTTGGCGAAGGCATGGGCACCGATGACGACCTCCTGCACATCGTTTCCAGTGCCTCGATTGCCTGTGGCGGGCATGCGGGCGACGCACCAACCATTCGGCGGATCCTCAAGATCTGCAAGGCTCGCGGCGTTCGTGCCGGTGCTCATCCGGGCTATGCGGACCCAAAGCGGTTCGGCCGATTCCGGCTGGTGATGCCGCTGGAACAATTGCTGGGGCAGATCAGGAGCCAATTGTTCCTGGTACGCCATATTGCTGACGAAGTAGACGTGCCGCTCGCCTATGTGAAGCTGCATGGGGCGCTGGCCAACCAGACCGCCGAGGAGCTTGCCTTCGCCGTGGGTATATTCGCCAGCATCCAGGCCATGGACCCGCGCATGGCGGTGCTGGCGCTGGACAACAGCCAGCAGGTGCGGGCGGCCAAGGCCGTCGGCCTGCCGCTGATCCGCGAGGCCTATGCCGACCGGGCCTATACGAGGGATGGCCTGCTGGTGCCACGCACCGATGAAGGTGCGGTCATCCATGATGTGGAACAGGTCATCGAGCGTTGCCTCAGACTCGCGCGGGCGGGCGAAATCGTGGCCGCGGACGGGACGGTTCTGAAATCGGCCGCGCGCTCGATATGCCTGCATGGGGACACGCCCGGCGCGGTCGACCTGGCCCGCGAGGTGCGCGATGCACTGGAGGGTGAAGGGGTTTCCATTGCGCCGGCCGAGCCAGAGGTTGAGACGGCGGTGGAGATTTAGTGGGGGCGGGGAGCGGCGTCGTGCCACTCGAGCTGCCACGCGACCGCAGGTCTTGTGGCCTCCTCGCCTCCAATCGCGCCACTGGCGCGACCGGTCCTACGGGTCGGCGTCTCATGGCCTTCTCACCTAAATTCGCTCCACTGGAGCAAATTTGCCTTTGGCACGGTAAGAAGTACCCTGGGACCTTCAGGGGGAGAGGGTGAGATCGGCATCATGCCTTGAAACCCAAAGGACCCAGGGTATGCGTTGTGGCTGCGCGGGCAGCCGTGTTCAGATGGCCAGATATTCGTGGCGCAGCTCGGCATTATCGAGAACTTCCTTGGCGGTGCCCGAGAAGGCCACTTCACCGGTATCGAGGATGACGGCGCGGTCGGCCAGCTTGAGGGCGGCCACGGCGTTCTGCTCGACGATGATGGTGGTGATGCCGAGTGGCTTGATCGAATGCAGGATGCGCTCGATTTCATGCACGATAACGGGAGCCAGACCTTCATAGGGCTCGTCGAGGAGGAGCAGCTTGAGGTCGCGGGCCAGGGCGCGGGCAATGGCCAGCATCTGCTGTTCACCGCCCGACAGGGTTACGCCATCCTGCTTGCGGCGTTCGGCCAGGCGCGGAAAGCTCTCATAGATTTGCTCGAGACCCCAGCCATGGCCGGGCGCCACCTTTGCCAGCGCAATGTTTTCCTCGACGGTCAGGCCCTGGATGATGCGCCGATCCTCCGGCACCAACTGGATGCCAGCGCGGGCCGCCTCGAAGCTCTTCATGGTGTGGACGGGCTGATCATCAAGCCAGATTTCGCCCTGGCGCATCTGCGGATTGTCTGTCCGGGCGATGGCGCGCAGCGTCGAGGTCTTGCCGGCGCCGTTGCGACCCAGCAGGGCCAGGATTTCGCCCTTGCGCACGTCCAGCGACACGCCCTGCACGATATAGCTTTCACCGTAATAGGCGTGCAGGTCGCGAATGGAGAAGAAAGGCCGCGTGGTTTCCATGGACGCGGCGCGGTCGCCGGCGACGGTTTCAGTTTGCATGGCTACGGAACTCATCAATGTGCCCCCCCGAGATAGGCTTCCTGAACCTTGGGATTGCCGCGCACCTCGTCCGGAGAGCCATCGGCAATGATGCGACCCTGGGCGAGGACGGAAATCTTGTCGGCGAGCGAGAATACCACATGCATGTCGTGCTCGATGATGACCTTGGTCATGCCGCGGCTCTTGATCTTCTTGAGCAACTCGATCGTGGTGTTGGTATCGTGGCGGCTCATGCCGGCAGTGGGTTCGTCGAGTAGCAGCAATCGCGGGTGCTGGATCAGGCACATGGCCAGTTCCATGCGACGCTTGTCGCCGCGGCTGAGACTGCCCGCCTGCATGTCGCTGCGATTGAGCATGCCGACATCCTCGAGCATGTGTTCGGCTTCCTGGCGGATGCCCGTTTCACTGTCGAGCGAGCGCAGCATATTGAGTGTGAAGGCACCGTCGCGCTTGGCGAAGGCGGGGATCATCACATTATGCAGCACCGACAGATCAGCAAAGATCTCTGGTGTCTGAAACACCCGGGCAATGCCAAGCTGGTTGATCTGGTAGGGCTTGCGCCCTGTCAGGATCGCGCCATCGAACACCACCTGTCCGCTGGTCGGGGCCAGCTTGCCGATGATGACATTGAGCAAGGTCGACTTGCCAGCGCCATTCGGGCCGATAATGGCGTGGGTTTTGCCTTCCTCGACCTGCAGGTCGATATCGGCCAGGGCATGCAGACCGCCGAAGCGCTTGTGAACGTCCGCAACGTGCAGGACAACATTGGAATTTGCCATGATGATGGTCCTTACTCTGCGGGCTGTGTCTGGTGTGACTTGGCCGGCGGCGATCCGGATCGCCGCTGCACTGCGGCCGTGATCCGGCGCACGCCCTCCATGATGCCGCCAGGCAGGAACACGACGACCAGAACGAAGACCAGGCCCAGGGTGAGGAACCAGCCATCGCCCACGAACTTGCCGGTCACCTTGACAAAGATGTCTGAGGTGCCCTCGGGCAGGAAGCTCCAGAACCGGGTAAGGATCTGGTCGTTGAGGGCGGAGAGGATGTTTTCGAAATATTTGATCAGCCAGGCGCCGATGACTGGTCCGACCAGCGTGCCGACACCGCCGAGAATGGTCATCAGCACCACCTCGCCCGAGGCCGTCCAGCGCATGCGTTCGGCGCCGGCCAGCGGATCGGTGACGGCAAGCAGAGCGCCGGCAAGCCCTGCGAACATGCCCGAGATCACGAAGGCCGTCAGCGTGTAAGGCTTGGTGTTGAACCCGGTATAGTGCATGCGGGTCTGGTTTGACTTGATCGACTTGAGCATCATCCCGAAGGGGGAGTTGGCGATGCGCATGGCGATGAAGAACGAGATGATCAGGAAGCCGGCGCAGAAATAGAAGCCGGCATACCCGCCCAATTGCTGACCGAGCAGGGTGGGGACCGGCTGGCCGATGAAGCTCTGGCCCAGTGCTGCGTCGAGTGTACGAGGGTCGTTGAGTGTCAGTTGCAGTCCGGTCTCGCCGTTGGTGATCGGCGTGAGCACCGAATAGGCCAGATTGTAGCTCATCTGGGCAAAGGCCAGCGTCAGGATCGAGAAGTAGATGCCCGAACGCCGGAGCGAGAGGAAGCCGATGACCAGGGCAAACAGGCCAGATATGACCACCGCGAAGATCAACGCCGGAATGGCATCCAGGGTGAGCAGCTTGAACGACCAGACCGCCGCATAAGAACCAACGCCGAAGAACGCGGCATGGCCGAAACTGAGGTAACCGGTCAAACCGAACAGGATATTGAAGCCGACCGCGAAGATGCCGAAGATCATGAAGCGTTGCAGCAGGTCGGGATAGGCAGCGCCGAAGGGCTGCAGCCAGATCGGCATGGCCAGGACCACGATGGTGAAGCCGAGAAACAGCAACAGATCATTGCGAGACATGAATTTTGCCATGTCAGGACTCCATCACGCCGCGCCGACCGAACAGGCCGCGGGGACGTACAAGCAGGATAACTACGGCCACCAGGTAGATGATGATCTGGTCGATGCCGGGGAAGAAGGCCTTGATTTGCGTCATCGAGGCAAAGGACTGCAGGATGCCGAGCAGGAAGCCTGCGGCAACCGCGCCGGGCAGTGAGCCCATGCCGCCCACAACCACGACCACGAAGCTGAGCACCAGGAAGTCCATGCCCAGGTGGTAGTTGGGGGGCAGGAGCGGTGTGTACATGACACCGGCCAGCCCAGCCACGACGGCAGCCAGACCGAACATGATGGTGAAACGCCGGTCGATATCGATTCCGAGCAGACCGACCGTCTCACGGTCCGCCATGCCGGCGCGGACGACCATGCCGAAGGTGGTGAACTGGAGGAAGGCAAAGA
>CBFGTF010000169.1:0-6038 GCA_965651655.1 uncultured Devosia sp. | reverse complement strand
GTCTGGCATTCCTGCGGCAGCTGCAGATCGAAATGGCGACGCGGTTGAAGGTGGGGAACGAAGCGAGTTCCTCGCCCCGGCGCGTCCAGACATGCGCGGCGATCATTGCAGGAGGCAATCGGAGGGCTGAGTGGTGGCAGTCCAGTTCACGGGGCCACTCTCGCCCCGGCGCCGCATGCACAGGCTTTGCGGTGGTGAGCGGCAGCCTCCGCTACTGCAACCAGCTCCATAAGAAAAAGGCGGCCCAGATAGTCCGGGCCGCCACCGTTTCTGTCGTGTTATCGCCGCCCTCGCGGGGAGGGCGTTTCCTGGTGCTACTTGAGGCCCATCTCCGCCAGCAGCGTATCATAGTGGTGATACTCCTGCTCAAGCGCTTCGTTGATTTCAGCCGAGATCATGAATTTCGGCCGGATGTCGACCCGCGCAAACTTGTCGCGGACTTCTGGATCCTCAATGGCGGCCTGAAGCGCGACTTCCAGGCTGGCCAGAACTGCTGGCGGGGTTCCCGCCGGTGCCATCAGTATCTGGCGCCCTGTGCCGCGGACATTGGGATAACCCATCTCGGCGAGGCTCGGCACATCAGGAAATTCTTCCATCCGCTCGGCGCCCGGCAGCGCCAGCGGCGTCATCGTGCCTTGCCGGACCTGCCCGATCGTGGATGCTTCCAGCATGAAGTGAATATCACCGGACAAGACGGCCTGAACCACCTCGCTCGCGCCGGAATAGGGGATATGGTTGGCCTCGATCTCCGCCGAAGACAGCAGGTCGGCTATCGCGATATGACCCGTTGAGCCAACACCCACCGAACCATAGTTCAGTTCGCCCGGATGAGCCTTGGCATAGGCTTCAAATGACTTGAAATCGGTCAGTTCGGGCATTTCTTTCGTTGCCGCAAGCATACGTGGTGCCTCGCTGACATTTGCTATGCCCACCAGGTCATTGAGTGGGTCAAACCCGATATCGGACAGGTGCGGAGAGGTGGTAATGATGGCATTGCCGGCGAGCAAGAGGGTTGCACCATCTGGAGCTGCTCGCGCCGCTCGCTCGGCGCCAATCGTGCCGCCGCCACCGCCGACATTCTCCACGATGAAGTTCGCGGTGAAATGCTGGGATAACTCCTCGGCAACAATGCGGCCCACCATGTCAGCGGCCCCGCCGGCTGCATAAGGCACTATGATTGTTACCGTATCGACGGGGTATTCCTCTTGGGCAAGGGCCGGCGACCCGATGGTGACTGCGGACGCCAGTATCACACCGACGGCTCCCAATAGCTTTTTCATTCTGCTCCTCCCGAAGCTTGGTTACCAAAAAACCTCAGAACCTAATGGCAGGCAAGCAGGGCGACTGCATCGCACAGTGCGGTTCATTTCGGCCAGCGAAATGATCGACTGAAGACGTGAGATCGGACCGCAGCCGGACCGCCCACTTCCGGCGAGCATGAAAAGAAGGGCCGGTACTACTGACCGGCCCTTGTGTCGCTTGGCCAAACCGCGAAGTGGTGGGGTCAGGGAAAGCCATATAATCGTTTCGGGTTCTCCACGAGCACTTGCTGCTGCACCTCTCGGCTGGGAATGAGGTCCGCGATCAGATCCACGAGCTTGCCGTCGTCGGGCATTTCCCGATCCAGGACTGGATGGGGCCAGTCAGTTCCCCACAAGACCCTCTGCGGAGCGACCTTGAGGATAGCATGGGCGATAGGCAAGACGTCGCGCCAGGGCGGACCAGTAACAGAGCTGCGCTCGGCGCCAGAGACCTTGCACCAGACCTTTTCATTTTCGAGCAGGCGGAGAAGTGTTTTCATTTCCGGTCCGTCCGTATCAGACGCGGATAGCCGCCCCATATGGTCTATGACGACGGGCAGGGGCAGGGCGCCTAACCAGTCCGACAACTCCGGCAGCATTTCGGGATCGAAGTGCAAGACGAGGTGCCAGCCCAGACCGGCAATGCGCTCTGCCAGATGTGTGGCAGCATCCAAACTGGGCATTGCGGAGAGCCTTGCCATGAAATTCAGGCGGGCGCCGCGCACACCACGTCGATCGAGATGGGCCAGCTCGACCTGGTCGATGTCAGCCGGAACGATGCAGACGCCGCGGCGGTCGGCTGGCCGGCGCGCTATGGCGTCGAGCATGGCGCTATTGTCAAAGCCATGGCAGCTTGCCTGGACATAGACGGCTTTTGAAATGCCCAGCATGTCGTGAAGGGCCTCGAGGCGCTCAACAGGTGCGTCCTCGGGCGTATAGGCGCGCATCTCGCTATAGGGATATTTCGCGGCGGGTCCGAAGACGTGGCAATGGGCGTCACAGGCCCCGGCCGGCAGCGTCAGCACTGGGCGCGACGGGCTGGGGTGCGGGGGCGGACAATTGCGCTGCTCTTGCATCAGATCGATCCTTTGCTTGGTCCTGCCGATCTACCGGCGGGGTGGATACGGGACTATTGTGCGAGACCCTGATTTCGGCCTGCGGAACGATCGATTTGTCCGGCCGTGAGCAATCCGCGGCTGGCATTTCGACAAGCGAAACGCCAGTGGTTGGCGGTATTCAATCCTCTCCCCTGCTGCCAAGAATTTGAGATGGAGCACTGGCCCATGGGAGTTGAGACAAATGAGCAAATATATCAAGGCCACCGGCGCAGCGCTCTTGATGCTGCTGATGGCAATGTCGACGTCCGCGCCACCCCTCACCTGAGTCTCCAGGTCCAACCGCCTTCCGCGTCGCTACGCGCCGATCTGGATGCGAGAGGCCAATACCGGAAGCAGGTCCACCGCCGCGCAACCGCCAGGTGGTCAACCAGCTTCTCCCGCCGCCTTCATTGACATTGCCGTAGCGCGCCCGACTGAATGGGGTGCGTCTCGCCGGTCGTCCTCGTCCGTACAGTCGGAGCATATTTCGTTGCCTGGTATGAGTTTTGAGCTCGCCCAATGGGCGGATGATTTTTCGCTGGAGGTGGCCCCTCCCAGTGTCATTCACAACACCAAGATCCGGCTGCTGGATATTGTCGGCGTCATGATCGGGTCCAACAACCACGAGAGTGTCGTGGCGGCCCGGAACGCCAGCGCCGACGCCGACGCTGGTGGGCGCGGCGCGCACAGCCTGATGGCGCCAGGCGAAACATCTCCCGCAAATGCCGCCTTTCTCAACGGCGTTGCTTCGTCCGTCCTCGAGTTTGACGACACCCACATAAAAACGAATATCCACGTCACCGGCGTGGTGGCGGCCGCAGCTCTGCCCGTGGCGCAGGCGGCAGGTCAATCGGGGCGTGACCTGTTGGGGGCCATGATTGTCGGCTCAGAAATTGCATGCCGGCTTGGTCTCGTCACCCCTGTGCGCATGCACGAAATGGGGTTTCATCCAACCAGCGTCTATGGGGTTTTCGCGGCGGTTTATGCAGTGGCGCGACTGCGAGGTCTCGAGCCCGGAACAATCGCCGATGCAGTCGGTACGGCAGGGAGCCTATCATCCGGTTCGATCGCCTCGTTCCAGGACGGCACCTCCACCAAGACCATGCATGTGGGCTTTGCCTCCTCCGCAGCGGTGCGCGCGGTGGCGCTTGCCAGGAGTGGGATCAGCGGCCCCGCGCAGGTATTCGAGGGCAGGTTTGGCTGGTATGCCAGCCACATTCAGGCGGCCAAGGACTTCGATTTCGCGGCGCTGACAGATGCCCTGGGTGAGCGCTGGGAGTTGCTTGGCATCGCGCCCAAGCTCTTTCCCTGCGCTTATACCATGATGCCCTTCATTTCGGCAGTCCTGGCGCTCCGGCATGAATACGCCATTGCACCGGACGACGTCGTGGAGATCGTCTGCGAGATCATGCCTCGCTCCTTCGCCACGATATGCGAGCCGGTTCAGGAAAAGCGGCGCCCCCGTACCTCCTGGCATGGCCGCATCAGTTTGCAGCATACGGTAGCTGAGGCCTTGGCGCTGGGCCGCTTCGACAAGAACGCCTATGCTCCGGCTCATCTGGCTGACCCGGTGATCAATGCTTTGGCCGACAAGGTCATCCACCGTGCCGACCCGGTGGCCGCTGCCGACACCAGCCGGTCCCGCGCGCATGTTTCAATCAAGCTGCGCGACGGAAGACTTGTAAGCAAGACCATCGAGGACATGTTGGGCACGGCGCGAAACCCAGCTCCGGATTCCGTCTACTTCGAGAAGTTCCACGCCAATGTCGATGGTGTTGTCACGCGTGCGCAAGCCGATGAACTCATCGAGCGGATCATGGTTCTCGAGACTATCCCCGACGTCGATGCAATGCTCCGTCCCCTGAGGAGCGGTAGCGCTTCGGCGCCTGCCAAATCCAGGCCGTAAACTGGCGGGGTTGGGCCATTGCCCGTGCCCTGGCCGGTCAAGCGAATAGGTCGTTCCCGGTCATCGATCAGGCATCGAGTTAGCGCCCCGGTCGATCCGGGCTCGTGCTGTTCAGTGCCCAGCGGCGCATTCCAGCTTTCGATTTCGTCTGCCGAAATGGCCATACAGCATCCACCACGTGGATTTTGAGGCTGCTAGGTCATGACAAGTTCTTAGAGCGGGATGTAACTCATGAGCAGCAAAGACGAAAACCGAAGCGAAGCGCGCCGGATCATCGCAACAATCGAACCTGCAATTGTGGATCGCGTGATGCAGGGTGCCGTGGACCTGCATGTCCATTCCGGCCCTTCCACGATGCCGCGCCAGCTCGACCATTTCGAGGCCGTCGAGCAGGCCGCCGCCGCCGGCATGCGGGGGATCCTGTTCAAGGACCACCACTATTCGGTGGGGCCATTCCTGCCGATCATGGAAAGGCTGCTAGGGCATCTGGGTGTCGCCATGCTGGGATCGCTCGTGCTCAATAACAGCACGGGCGGCTTCGATCCCGCGGTGGTGGATTTTCATCTCAAGAGTGGCACCAGCATGATCTTCATGCCAACCGCTCATGCTGCCAATCACATCCGCTCCAACCATCGCGGCGGTAAGCTGAAGTCCAATGTGCAATTGCGCAGGCCCAAGCCGCTGACCGTGCTCGAAGACAGCGGCGAGATTCTCGACAGCGTGAAGGAAATCCTCGACCTGATCGCCCAGCACGATGCCATTTTGTCGTCGGGCCATTTGCATGTCGCGGAGATCGGCCCCCTGTTTCAGGAAGCGCGCAAGCGCGGCGTCACGCGGCTGGTCATCAACCACCCCATGTATGGCCTGCATTTTACCCACGAGGACACCGCGGAACTGGCTGCCATGGGCGCTATTGTCGAGCAGTCGGCCTGCCTCTATGTCGACTCGCGCTTCAATACCTTCTCCCCGCAGGAGTTGAAGGCGCATATCGAGGCAGCCGGCGTCGCCAATTCCTCGATCGGCTCCGATCTGGGCCAGGTTGACAATCCGACCCCGGTAGAAGGCATGCGCCAGGCAATTGCACTCTGCCTCGGCCTGGGCTTCAGCGAAGCCGATGTCACCACCATGGTTCGCGACAATCCCGCCAAACTGGCGAACCTCGCGTGATCGGACGTCTGGGACCGTGGGAATTGCCCGATATGCGCGTCGTTGAAATCACCCGGCCCGGGGGCCCTGAAGTCCTGGCCATCGTCGAACGCCCTCTGCCAGTGCCGGGGCCGGGCGAGGTTCTACTGGCGGTTTTTGCCGCCAGTGTGAACCGGCCCGATGTGCAGCAGCGTCGCGGGCTCTATCCGCCACCGCCCGGCGCGACCGACGTCCCGGGTCTGGACGCGGCGGGCCGGGTCGCGGCGGTGGGCGAAGGGGTCGAGACCGTTTCGGTCGGCGATGCCGTATGCGCGCTCACCAATGGCGGCGCTTATGCTGACTATGTTGTGGTGCCAGCCGTTCAGTGCATGCCGGTGCCAAAGGGGCTCAGTTTCGTGGAGGCGGCGTCGCTTCCGGAAGCGTATTTCACCGCCTGGAACAACATCATCTGGCTTGGGCGTCTTGGTGAGGGCGAGACCCTGTTGGTGCAGGGCGGCACGAGCGGGGTCGGCATGGCGGGGATCCAGATGGCGCGGCACCTGCGCAAGGCGCGGATCTTTGCTACGGCGGGAAGTCCCGAAAAGCGCC
>CBFGTF010000168.1:0-6042 GCA_965651655.1 uncultured Devosia sp. | reverse complement strand
TGGTGGGCGATGACGGACTCGAACCGCCGACATCCTCGGTGTAAACGAGGCGCTCTACCAACTGAGCTAATCGCCCTCAAGGGGTCCAGGACCCCCGAGATGAACGGCGTCCTGATTAGGGTGCCGGCCCCTGCCCGTCAACTGACATTTGCAGGAACAGAAACGGCCCCGGCGAAAACGCGCGGGGCCGATTGCCGATCCAGGCAGGAGGCGATCTTAGTTGATCGCGTCCTTCAGGCCCTTGCCGGGCTTGAACTTTGCCTGGTTCGAAGCCGGAATCTGAATCTCGGCGCCGGTGGCCGGGTTGCGGCCGGTCGAAGCCTTGCGCTGGGAAACGGCAAAAGTGCCGAAACCAACCAGACGAACCTCGTCGCCGCCCTTGAGAGCAGCAGTAATGGCTTCGAACACTGCGTCAACCGCTTCGGCGGCCTGTGCCTTGGTGATCGTAGCCTTGTCGGCAACGACGCCAACCAGATCGTTTTTGTTCATAGCGTTTCCTCACAGTGAATGCCCGCCGTCTCTGGCGAACGAAAACGCCGACAACCTTTTGCGATTCTGCGCTGAACGCAAGGAAATCCGGGGGTTTTCGGCGGCCCGACGGTGCAAAGCTGTTAATGGACCGGAAAATTTGCCCCCGCAAGCCCGGATAAGTTCAAAACCCCGGCCTGTCGGGAATTTTCCCCGCTTTGCCTATGCAGGCCCCGGCGTATCGATCCGCCGAGCCCGACCGAGCCCCGCCATGAGGGGCAGAGCCAGCAGGTAAATTCCCATCGCGACCAGCCAGATAGCACCGGGCCAGCTGGGCCTGAGTCCATGATAGACAAAGCTGAAGAAGAGCGGGCCGAATACGGATGCCAGGCTCACAAGGCTCGCCAGGACGCCCTGCAACTGGCCCTGACGGTCCGCTCCGACCTGCCGGGTCGTCAGGGATTGCAGCGCCGGCATGCCGATGCCGCCCAGGGCAAAGACCGGCGCCATGAGAAACAACATCCAGCCCTGGGTGGCAAAAACCAGGGTCAACATGGCGCCGGTCTCGAAGGCCATGCCGACGATAAGCGCCCAACGTTCCCCCAGCCGTGCGACAGCCGGCCCGGTGAGAAAGGCCTGCGCCAGCGCATGGAAGACGCCAAATGCGCCCAGGGACAGACCAATGGTCATGCCGTTCCAGGCGAATGTGTCCTCGCTGTAGATCGCCCAGGTCGTGCCATAGACGGTGCCCACCAGGTTCATGATGAAATAGATGGCCATGAGGGGAATGAGCGCCTTGAACGTCATGGCCCAGGCCAAGGGCTTGAAGGGATTGAGAGTATCCCAGGTGAAGCGGGCATCGCGTTTGCCGGGCCGCGATTCGGGCAGCACGAAGAACGCCAGGGCGAAGTTGATGGCGTTGAGCGCCGCCGCGACCAGGAAGGGCGAGCGCACCCAAATATCACCCAGGATGCCGCCAAGCACCGGCCCGATAATGAAGCCGATACCGAACATGGCGTGGAACAGGCCGAAACGCCTGGCGCGTTCGTCCTCGGTGGATATGTCGGTGATATAGGCGGTCGCCACCGCCATATTGGCGCTGGTGATGCCGGCAATGGCGCGCCCGATGACGAGCAGCCAGAGCTCGGGAGCAAAGGCCATGACGAGATAGTCGATGGCGGCGCCGGCCAGCGAGATCAGCAGGATCGGGCGGCGGCCGAAACGGTCACTGAGGACGCCGAGAATGGGCGAGAACAGGAACTGACAGGCCGAGTAGAGCGCCAGCATCACGCCGAGAATGGTGGCGATGTCGGTTGTATGCCCGACCTCGCGCAGCAAGGCGGGCAATATCGGAAAGATCAGGCCGATGCCGACAGCATCGAGCATCACGGCGGCGAGGATGACGACCAGCGCCTTGTTCATGTTCAGGCTCCGCAGGGAGCGCCGGTACGGAACAGGCTTGCACCTCCTCCGCCTCCAGGGCGCGGGATCAGACCAGATCGGACCTGATCACGGCCGAGAGGCCGAGACTGGTCCTTTACGCCGCGCCGGATACGTCCTCAACCGCAGTTGAGGTCAAGTCCCTCGAAGGCAATGTGATGTAGGGATGGAAAATTCCACCGGCAAGCGTCGTTGAGGCTTTTCGTCCGTGCCCGTGTCAATCCCTGACAGGAGGCTGCCTCGCCGATTCTATCAGTTGGGCCAGCACACCCGGAATCAGGCCGGGGAGATCTTCGCTGATCATGCCAGGGCCGCCGAACCGGTTAGCTGCCTCGGCATGAAGCCAGACGGCGGCGCAGGCGGCTTCGAAACCAGCCATGCCCTGCCCCAGGAGCCCGGCAATGATTCCGGCCAGCACATCACCGGCGCCCGCCGTGCCCAGCCAGGGCGGCGCATTGTTGTTGATGGCCGCGCGCCCATCCGGTGCGGCGACAACCGTATCGCTGCCCTTGAGCACTATGACGGCGCCCGACCGGGCGGCGGCGGCACGGGCGCGCGCCAGCTTGTCCCCCGCAAGATCGGGAAACAGGCGTGCAAACTCGCCTTCATGCGGCGTCAGCACGACTGGCGCCTTACGAAGCCCGACGGCGGACCACAAGGCTTCGGGCGTGTCGGCAAAGCTGGTGAGCGCATCGGCGTCGAGTACCAGCGAGGCGGATGTTGCGAGCAATGCCAGCACATTGTCGCTGGTTTGACGGCCTATGCCGGCCGCCGGCCCGATGACAGCAGCGTTGATTCTGGTGTCCGAGAGGATTTGGGTCAGGTCCGAGGCAGAGGCCGCAGGCCGCAACATTATGGCGCTGACATGCGCGGCGTGCACTTTGAGCGAGGCCTCTGGGCCGACAAGCGTGACAAGCCCTGCCCCGGCGCGAAAGGCGCCCAGTGCGGCCAGCCTTGACGCACCAGTCTGCAACGGTCCCCCCGAGACCACCACGACATGGCCGCGATCAAACTTGTGCTGCCCGGCGCCGGGATATGGAATGTCCCAGAGACCAGGACGATTGCACCAGGTGCGGACCTTTATCGTGTCGAGGACGGACGGCGGGATGCCGATGTCGGCAAGGCAAAGTTCGCCACAATGCGCGCGGCCGGGCAGCAGCAGGTGTCCGGGCTTGAGCCGGAAGAAGGTTACGGTGGTGTGCGCTGCAATGGCGGCGCCGCGCAAGGCGCCGCTGGCGCCATCAATTCCGCTGGGAATGTCGATGCTGATGACCGGTATCCTGGACGCATTCACCGCCTCTACCAGAGCCGCCAGGTCTCCGGTGATGTCCCGGTCCAGTCCGGCGCCGACAAGAGCGTCGACAATGAGTTGCACCCCGTCCAAGGGCGGCAGCGACCGGCCTTCCATCGGACCGGTCCAAAGGGCTACCATGGCAGCGCCATCGCCCTTGAGCGCGTCCCTGTCGGTTGAGAGCCACAAGCGGACGGGCCATCCCGCCTCCTGCAGATGCCGTGCCACCACAAATCCGTCGCCGCCATTATTGCCAGCTCCGCACAGCACAAGCACCCGCCCCTTCTGGTAACTGCGCAGTATCCGATCGGAGACAGCACGCCCGGCTGCTTCCATCAGGGTCAGCGATGGCACGCCCGAGAGTACGGACAGGCGGTCGGCTTCGGCCATCTCAGCGGGGGTCAGGACGGCAAAATCGGCAATATTGCCCATGGAAATTCGATTCAAATGCGAGGTGCGCGGGTTTCTATGGTTCTGATTAGGACCAAATTTACGGCGCATGGTCCAGTTGAACATGACTTGGGAGAACTCCTTAAGGACTCGCCCTTAGAATTTTCACCGGTAATGGCAATTGGGAGGGGAGCCCCATGTCGTTGACCGCCGCATTTGATGACGAAAGTCAGCGCGCGTCTGCCAAATGGAACGATGTCCGATTTATTGGTGCGCTGGCGGGCCGCTATGCCCTGCCGGATCGCCGACGCACGAGCGAAGACAAGATTCCGGTTTATGCCTGCCGCCTCTGCTCCATATCCACCCGGATGCTGGTCGCCGTCGGGCCGGTGGTCGGCAAGGAAGGCGAGATCGTATCATCGCATTTCAATGAATTCGGCATCCTGCGCGGGCGCATTACCCGGCGCCTGGCCTCGGGCTTCGTGACGGACCTGCAATTGACCGATACCGAACGCGAGAAACTGGCCGCCAAGATCGACTGGCACAAGAAGCACATTCACGCCCAGGTGCCCGACAAGCGCGAGCACCGCCGCATCCTGCCGCGCGACCCCCGCAGCACTATCTATCTTGCAGACGGGCAGAAGGTCCCCTGCTTCGTGATCGACGTGTCGCGATCCGGCGCGGCCATTTCAGCCCATTACTGGCCGGACCTGGGCACGCCGATGGCCCTGGGCCGGGTCGTCGGACGCGTAGTGCGCCACCTGGAAGTTGGCTTTGCGCTGCAATTCATCCAGCCCCAGGAGTTCGAAGACCTCGAACTGCTGATCAAGCCGCCAGTCGACTGAACCCTGCCCCGGCACCCGTCTCGCCGTCGTCGCTGCCGCTGCTGGAAGGGGCAAGCTTTACGCTTGCCCAGCGTCAGGACGGTCGTGGGCCGGCGAATGCTCCAATCGCTAAATTGCAATCGAATGACGCAAGGGCGCGTTGACGGGGCGCGGGCATGCTCGCTTGATCGGGAGAGGGAGGTCGGCAGTGTCCGAAGGTCTGGAACGTCCTACAATCGCGCTGCACGGCATCGCCACCGTGGCGGGCCGCTATGTGATCGGCGCGCAGCCAACCCATCCGGGAATCAACCTGTTTGCCTGCCGGCTGCGAATGATCGGAAGCGATGGGCTGCGCGTGACGGCACCGGTCATCCCGCAGGTCGGGGAACCCGTGTCGGCCAGTTTCACCTCGTTCGGCACGTTGGCGGGCCATGTGTCGCGCCAGCATGATGACGGTTTCGAGATGACATTCGCGCAGAGCGAGGCTGATCGCGAGGCGCTCAATGCGCGCATTACCAGCTTCAGCGAGAAACTGTGGACCACCAGTATCGACCGGCGCGTGGCACAGCGCGCCATGCCCAGCAATCCGCGCACGGTGATCGTGCGGCCCGACAACTGGTCGCAGCCCTGCCTGATTGTTGACTATTCGATTTCCGGCGCGGCCGTATCCGCAGCCTTCCAGCCGTCTGTCGGCGAGATCGTCACGGTCGGCAAGGTCACCGGCGAAGTGGTGCGTCTGTTCGACTTCGGCTTTGCCGTGCGCTTCTTCGAACCGCAGAGCGCCGAGCAGATCGAGGGCCTGCTCGAAGCCCCAGAAGAATGGCGCGACGTGATGCGCCGGACGTTCCGGGCCGTCTGAATTTGACTTTTGGAGAGAAGGCCAGAGCGACCCTGGTGGCAATCATCGGGGCCGCGATTTTCGCCTGGGCAGCCAATTGGCTGGTCGGCGAGATGACCAAGCCGGAACTCTATCTGTCGCTCGAAGGCGTGATGGCCGACCGCAAGCGTTTGTGGAACGTGCCCAGAGACCAGGGCGGAACGCGTGATCGCGATGTCAGCGCTATCGTGTGCCCGATGGTCGACCGGGCACGACTGGATTCATTGCATCAGCAGCGACCGGATCTTGTGAAGCGCAATGTCATAACGCAGCTTGGCGGCGTTCCTGATGGGACAGTCGCCTGGATCCTACACCGCCGACTCGACTTTTTCTCGGTGCAATCCCTTAGCGTCTACCTCCAGCCTGACGGCGCCTGTGAAGGACGCTACAGCCATACCCACTAAGAGTTTCAGGCGACACGACGTGACCTGATAAAAAAAGAAAAGGGGCCCAGAAGGCCCCTTTCCCATTCCTGCATGTGCCACTTAGGCGGAGTAGTACATTTCGTACTCGACCGGATGCGGGGTGTGCTCGAACTTGACCACTTCCTGCATCTTGAGGTCGATATAGCTGTCGATGAAATCGTCATCCATGACGCCACCGACCTTGAGGAAGTCGCGGTCGGCCGAAAGCTGTTCCAGGGCTTCGCGCAGCGAGGCGGAAACGGTCGGGATTTCCTTGAGCTCTTCCTTGGGCAGTTCGTAGAGATCCTTGTCCATCGGGTCGCCCGGGTGGATCTTGTTCTTGATGCC
>CBFGTF010000167.1:0-6054 GCA_965651655.1 uncultured Devosia sp. | reverse complement strand
CGCATTGACAATGCCCGGCCGCCGCCCTAGTTACACGCCCGTCGCCCAGATGGCGGAATTGGTAGACGCGCACGGTTCAGGTCCGTGTACCGCAAGGTGTGAAGGTTCGAGTCCTTTTCTGGGCACCAGTTTCTCGAAACCCCGATTGCAGACATGCAGTCGGGGTTTTGTTTTGTCCGGGGCTAGGCCGTGCAGACGCAGAAATTGTTGCCTTCGGGGTCGTTGAGCACGACATAACCCTCGCCGTGCCGGACCTTGCTGGCCCCCAGCCCAATAAGCCGCGTCACTTCCGCCTCCACATCCTCGGCGACGATATCGATGTGAACCCGATTGCGCGGAGCGCGCGGACCGGGCCGCAGGTGAAAGCAGAGCCTTGGGCCCGGCCCCGCCACCATGACGCTGGGATCGGTTTCCGGCGTCAGGCCGAGCGCCGCCAGCCGCGCAATCTCGGCGTCGTCATAAGGCAGCACCGCGTAGCCATCGAGCGCAGCGGCCCAGAAGCGGGCCAGGGCGGAGGGCAGGTCGGCGTCGATGACAATGTCCTTGAACCGCCCCATGCCTTACTCTCCCTATGCCTATTCCGGCCGCCGCCCGCGCCCCTGGCGGGAGGCGACGAAACCGGCAAGAATGCCGGCCAGCACGGCAATCAGAAACGGCCAGTGCCGCACCGACTGGAACACGGTGCCGCCCAGCCGCTCATGCGGGCGCACGTCGAGGGCGGCCATTTCGCCGGGGGCCAATTGCGCGGTGATGCGCCCCAGCGGATCGGTGGCAAAGGTGAGGCCGGTATTGGCGGAACGGACAAGGCTCATGCCCTCTTCCACCGCGCGCAGGCGGGCATGATGGGCATGCTGGGCCGGTCCGATGGAATTGTCGAACCAGGCGTCATTGGTGACATTGAGCAGGAATTGCGCCCCGGCAATCTCGCCCAGATCACCCGAGAAGATGATCTCGTAGCAGACCAGCACCAGCGGCGCGGGAGCTGCGGGCAGGCTCATCAGGCGGCGCTTCACATCGCCCTGCGACCAGCCTTCGGCGCCCGGCACGAACTGGGTAATGCCCAATTGCCGGAAGAACCCGGAAAACGGGAGATATTCACCGAATGGCACCAGATGGGCCTTGTCATAGCTGGCAACCACCTCGCCATCGGTATTGATGGCGACCACTGAGTTATAGGGCGGCTGCAGCGATGCATCCGGGCCCAGTTCATAGGGGCGGCGGGGCACCCCGGCCAGCAGCGTCGCCTGTTCGGGCAGCATGCGCGCAATGCGCGCCAGCGCCTCGGGATAGGTCTCGAGAAAGAAAGGCAGGCTCGATTCGGGCCAGACCAGATGGGTGATGTCCGCCATCCCCTGGTCATTGGGGTTCATGCGCATGTCCGAGAGCATCAGCAGACGGTCGATCAGGGCCACCGGGTCCACATTGCCGAAATCGGCATGCTCATGCACCAGCGGCTGCACCAGTCTCAGCGCCATATCCTGCCGCTCGGTCGAGGTCGTGCCACCCAGCCGGTTCCAGCCATAGCCCAGCTGTATGGCAATGACGAAGAGCGCCAGGAACAGTGGCGCCAGACGCTGCGACAAAGGCCTGTCCTCCGCAGGCCAGATCAGCGCCGGGGTCATGGCCAGCAAGGGCGCGAGGAAGGTCAGCCCATAGACCCCGATCACCGAGGCCAGCTGCATCATCTCGTCGCTGCCGGTGAGGCTGTAGCCCAGAAGGTCGAACGGGAAACCGGTGAGCACATGCCCACGCGCATATTCGGCTGCCGCCAGCCAGGCGGCGAGCGTGAGGATGCGCACCCAGCCATGGCTCCAGGTCAGGTGCGCCAGGGCGCTGGCCAGGCCCCAGAACAGGGCAATCAGTGCCGAGAGCGCCAGGATGGCAATGGGCATGGCGCCCAGCACCCAGCCGCCATCGACGAAGAAGGCTGCGCCCAGCCAGTGAAAGGCGACCAGGAAATAGCCAAGGCCGAAGCCAAAACCGATGGCAAAGGCGGGCCCGAACAGGCGCCGCCAGCCGCTCATGCGCTCGGCCCCGTCCAGTGCCCACACCCAGATGGGCATGGCTAGGAACAGGGCAGGCAGGATGAACAAGGGCGGCACCGACAGCCCGGCAATCGCCCCGGCCGCCAGCATCAGCGCGAAGCGGCGCCAGCCATGGCTCAGCATAGCGGTTTCGGCCAGCCAGGTCATGGGCGAACGGGAGGCGAATCAATGGACATGGCCGCAAGGTGGTCGCGCCGGTGATGGGCGTCAAGGCGATGGACTTGGCGCCGGACCGGGGCTAGGAGTGCCATGCGGTTTGACGGCCAATGATACGGTGATGAATCCGGACCGCAGCAAGTGGCCGATCCACCGTTCAGGAATTGGTGTATGACCCAACCCGTGACCCTCGCCATCGATACCGCCGCGCCGCGCCTGCAACTGGCGCTCTGCCTTGCCGGCGGGCATGTCGACGTCCTGGTGGAGGACATTGCCAAGGGTCATGCCGAAATCCTGTTCGACCGGCTGGGCCTGCTGCTGGCCCGCAATGGCCTCACCTATGAGCAGGTGGAGCGGGTGGCCGTCACCACCGGGCCGGGGTCGTTCACCGGGCTGCGCATCGGCCTGTCGGCAGCCCGCGGGCTGGGCGTGGCGCGACAGGTGCCGGTGCTGGGCATTCCGAGCCTCCTGGCGATTTCACTGGGCGTCCCCGGAGGCCCGGTCGCCGTGCTGCTGGACGCCCGCAGGGGCGAGGCCTATTTCGAGGCGTTCCCGAGCCCCGGCCTGGCCGGCAGCGGGCCGGTCCTGCTGCCCATCGACATGGCCCGCGCCAGCGTTCCGCCCGGCGCCAGGCTGATCGAATCGCCCTTCGTGGATATCGGCGCCCTGGCGCGCTTTGCCGCCCAGGCCGACCCGGCTGCCTATCCGCCCCACGCCACCTATGTGCGCGATGCCGATGCCAAGCCACAGGATGCCGCCCGTATCCCGAGGCGCCTGTCATGATGAAGTTCTGGATGGCCCCGGGAGGACTGCATATCGAGCCGGCCGAACCGCGCGATGCCAGGGAATTGGCGCGCATCCACGGACAGGGTTTTTATCGCGGCTGGCCCAGTGCCGATTTTGCCAGCTTTCTCGATGACCGGGCGACGCCGGCCTATATCGCCTGCGACGCCCGCCGCCGCATCGCCGGGTTTGCCCTGATCCGCACGGTGGCCGACGAGGCCGAATTGCTCACCATTGCCGTGGACCCGCGCTGGCGGGGCAGGGGGGTCGGGCGAGCGCTGATGGATGCGGTCTTTGCCGATCTCATGCTGTCCCCGGCCCGGCGCATGTTTCTCGAGGTCGACGAACAGAACCTGGCGGCCATCCGCCTCTACCAGAAGCTGGGCTTTGCCACGATTTCGTCCCGCAAGGGCTATTATCCCCGGCCCGATGGCAGTGCCGCGACGGCGCTTGTCATGGCGCGCGATCTTGGTTAACCCGTTTTCGAGCGCAACTGGGCCGGGAGCGATGGCTTGAACAGGAACCCTGCCGAACCGACCCTGGAAGAAGCCTGCGTCGCGCGCGGCATGCGCATGACCGACCAGCGCCGCACCATTGCCCGGGTGATCGAAGACAGCTCCGACCACCCCGATGTGGAAGAACTCTATCGCCGCGCCTCGGCGCTGGACCCGCGTATTTCCCTCTCCACCGTCTACCGCACGGTGAACCTCTTCGAAGAGGCGGGTCTCATCACCAAGCACGACTTCAAGGACGGCCGCGCCCGTTTCGAGCTTATCCCCGACGAGCACCACGACCACCTCATCGATATCCGCACCGGCACCGTGATCGAGTTTCGCAACGAAGAGATCGAGGCCATCCAGGAGGTGATCGCCAAGCGCCTCGGATACAAGCTGGTCGATCACCGGCTCGAACTCTATGCCGTGCCCCTCAGTGACAGGAAGGCCAAGGACGTGCCCACCAAATGATCTTCAGGACGCTGTTTTTCCTGTTTTTCTTTGTCCCTTTCATGCTGGTGGTCATCCCGGCCCAGGCGCTGATCCTGCTGCTGAGGCTGCCATTCTGGAACCTCCTGCCGCGCCTCTTCCACAAGGTGGGGTGCATCTTCCTGGGCCTGCGCGTCAGGGTCATCGGCCAGCCTTCCACCGGCCGGCCGACGCTGCTGGTTTCCAATCACATTTCCTGGACCGACATCGTCGCCATCGGCTCGGTGGCCGATGTCACCTTCGTGGCCAAGCGCGAAGTGGGCAAATGGCCCTTCGTGGGCATGATGGCCAATCTGCAACGCACCATCTATGTCGACCGCACCCGCCGCTCCGATGCCGGGCGGACCGCCCAGGCCATGGGCCGGCACATGGCCGGCAACAATGCGGTGCTGCTGTTTGCCGAAGGCCAGTCCGACATCGGCACACATGTCCTGCCCTTCCGCTCGGCGCTGATCGGGGCGGCCCAGCATGCCATGATCGAGGCCGGGGCCGAAGATGTGATGATCCAGCCTCTGACCATCGCCTATACGAGGCTGCAGGGCCTGCCGGTCAGCCGCAACGAGCGCTCGCTGATCGCCTGGATCAAGTCCAAGTCGGTCCGCCAGAACATCGCCGAGATCCTCTCCGGGCCGGTCAAGGACGTCACGGTGGCCTTCGGCATTCCCATGGCCCTCACCCAGTCGGACGACCGCAAGGCGGTCAGCAAGGCCGCCGAGACCCAGGTGCGCACCATGCTGGTGGCGCTCAATCGCGGCGGGGCCATTCCGGCCGAGTGACCGCGAACAGCCGATTGCCAACAAGTTTACCGATTAAGCCTAACAGGCGTTCCGGCTTCCCTCATTAATACCCTGTTAGCTATGACTGCCCTCGTAAAAACACGGAGGCGGTCATGGCTTGGGAACTCTTGGCAATCTGGCTCATCGTTGCGGCCACTCTGGTCTGGTTCGTGCGGGATGAGAAGCGCCTTCGCCTTGACCGGCTTGCAGCCAGGGCCCGGCAATATGCCACCGGTTCGGCCTGGCGCCACCGCGAGCCGGCGCCGCCCGCCCCGCTCCCTGCCCCCCGGCTCGCGCCGCGCAGCACGACCGACATCCAGCGCAAGTTCATCGAGGAATTGCAGCAGCGCGCCAGCTGAGGCGTTCCCCCCAGGGGGCCATTGCGACCGCCCTCAGCCGTCGACCGGGCCCATATGCTGTTTGAGCCGACCCACGATATCGGCCGCCTTGACCATCAGCCCGAGCTCGATATCGTCCTCGCTCATGCCGTCGCGCACATCCATCCAGACCGGCACCATCAGCTCGTGACGGATTTCCTGGCCGCCGATGGTTTCCACCAGGACGGCCCGGACCTTGCCGGTGACACGTTCGGAAAGCGTGGGGTGGGGCTGGCGTTCGGCCAGGGCGATATCGATCAATTCAACACTCATAACTGGCTCCGCAGAGCCCCCGTGGGCCAAACTGGCCGCCGGTGGTTCACCGAGCCTTAACGGCGCCGCCCCGCATGGAGTTCTCCACAGGAGCGGCGAATTCAACATTGTTGCCAATCGGCATCAGGGCATGGGTCTGGGGCACCCACGGCGCGATCAGGACGGGGGACGCCCCTTCCGCGACAACGGCATTGGCGGACACATGCTAGACACGCACGGCGTGTTCGACGCGGCCGGCATCGCCGAAGATGCGGAGATAGCGCGCGATTTCCGCGCTGTCACCCGTCGCCTTGGCGGGATTGTCAGAAAGTTTGACCGCCGGCCGCCCATTGGCCTCGGAAACCTTGGCGACGATGGAAATGGGTTTGAGGCCCGGATTGGGCTCGGGCGCGCAGCCTTCGAAATCATTGGTGAGGTTGGTGCCCCAGCCAAAACCCATGCGCACCTTGCCATCGAAGTGCAGATAGGCCTCTTCGATCATGTCGACATCGAGCCCGTCCGAGAAGATCAGCAGCTTCTCCTTCGGATCGCGCCCGCGCTCCTGCCAGAACCGGATGATCCGCTCTCCGCCTTCAATGGCGGGGGCGCTGTCGGGGCGGAAGCCGGTCCAGTCGGCCACCCAGTCCGGCGCATCACGCAGGAACGCATCGGTGCCGAAGGC
>CBFGTF010000166.1:0-6170 GCA_965651655.1 uncultured Devosia sp. | reverse complement strand
ACGGCGCTGTCGGTAGCCCGGCTTCGGTGGCCCTGACCAAGTCAGGCACCGGTGCTCAGACGCAATTCGGCGCCGCCTACGAAACCCCTGCCGCTGCCGCCAAGGCTACTTTGGTTGGCGACGTGGTACAGGACGGTACAGCCGACCGCACATTCACCGTCACCTTTGGCGGTACGACCGTGAACTTCGCCTATGCCGAAGACGGCACGGGCACGCTGGCCGAACTTCAGAGCTATGTCGAAGAAACTTTGGCCAATTCCGCTCTGGCCGGGATCGTGCAGGTCAGCGTCGCTGGCGGTGAGTTTTCACTCGACACTGTGGGAACCGTTGACGGAGAAATCACCGTTGGCGGCGCCGATGCAGACGCCATGTTCGGCACTGCCCCTGCCGACCCTGATGCTCCGGTTGCCGGCGAGCGGGTGTCCACTCCCGGTTCGAACGGCGAGTACTCCTTCCTGATCAACAATAGGGAGATCACGGTCGCCGCTGGTCTCGATATCGACGCCGCCATCGCCTCGATGAACACCCAGCTGGGCAGCACGTCCAAGTTCGAGGTTTACAAGGAAGTCGGCAACCTCATCGCCATCCGCGCCATCAAGGACGATGCTGGCACGCTGACAATCGGCGGGGATGACTCGGCCCTGTTCGGCGCCGTTGATGCCGCCGCCGCCCTCACCTTCGCCCGCAGCACCGACGAAATGGTGGCAGCTGTTAACAGCCATGCCGACCTGACCGGCAAGGTTCGTGCATCCAATGACAATGGCAAGCTTCGCATCGAGAATCTCTCGACCCAGGACCTGACCATTGAGGGCCTTGATGCCAATGGCGCGCTGAACGGCGGCACTGCTACCGCCACGGTGCTTGGAAACGCCGTCCGCGCCGGTCTGGCCGCCCAGTTCAACGAACTGCGCGACCAGCTCGACAAACTTTCCGATGACGCGTCGTTCAACGGCATCAACCTGTTGCGTGGCGACAAGCTGACCATCACCTTCAACGAGACCGGTACATCGGCCATCGACATCCAGACCAAGGATGGCGACACCGTCAACGCGCTCAATCTGGGCGTGCCCACTCAGCTTGAAGAAGATCAGCTGGACAGCGACGTCACCATCGACAGTCTGCTTGCTGACATGAAGGCCGCTCTGGACGAAGTGCGTTCACAGGCGTCGACCTTCGGCTCCAACCTCTCGATCGTGCAGAACCGCAAGGCCTTCACCGAGGCGATGATCAACACGCTGGAAACCGGCGCCGGCAACCTGACCCTGGCCGACATGAACACGGAAGCGGCAAACCTGCTGGCTCTTCAGACCCGCCAGCAGCTCTCGCAGAACTCGCTGTCCCTGGCCAGCCAGGCCGATCAGTCGATCCTGCAGCTCCTGCAGTAAACCGGTTACCAAAGACACTTATGAAGGCGGGCCATCGGCCCGCCTTCGTTGTTTTTGCCGCAATCTGGGGATAGACAGGACTGACAACTCCCCTGACTTCCGGAGACTCGCCAGATGGCGCTCAAGGTTGAACTCAAGCCCGGCGAAAAGCTGCTGGTGGGCAATTGCATCATCACCAATTCCGACCAGAGGACGCGCCTGTTCATCGACGGGAATGCGCCCATCCTGCGGGAAAAGGATATCCTGACCTCTGAGACGGCCAACACCCCGGCCAAGCGCATCTACCTGGCCGTGCAGCTGATGTATATCGATGACGACACGGCCAAGGCGCAGTCGACTTACAACGAGATGTCAAAGGACTTTGTGGCCGCCGTGCCCAGTTCTCTACCGATTGTCGACCAAATCAATAACGAGATATTAACCGGGTCCCTGTACAAGGCTCTGAAGGCTTCCCAGAAGCTCATTGAATACGAACAGGACCTGCTCAATCATGCATCAGCAAGGCGCTCAGGCGTATCAACAGACGGCGAAAGTCGTTGAATCACCACGCCAGCGCGAGTCGGCCCTGTTGATGAAGGCCGCTGCCGGCATGCAGAAGGTCAAGGATGAGTGGGATACCTCCACCCAGGAGGAGCTCCGTTCGGCCCTGACCTTCAATCGCAAGCTCTGGACCATCTTCATGTCGGCCGTCACCCAGGACGACAGCCCCCTTCCCCCCGAAATTCGCCAGAACATCGCCAATCTGGGCATGTTCGTGATGAACCAGACCCGCGAGATCCTCCATGAGGGTCCCCCGCAGGCCGAACAGATCACCGTTCTTGTGCAGCTCAACCGACAGATTGCGGCGGGCCTGCGCGGCATGTAGCCGTAGGGTCGTGACCAATGAAAAGCCCCGCATCGCTGCGGGGCTTTTCTTTTGAGGGATAGCAGATGTGCATCCTGCCGCACCCTCGTAACGCCAACAATGTCGTCCTCGGGCTCGACCCGAGGACCACTTTCCACCCGCAAATTGCACCGGTTGTGCCTGGCCCTCGGGTCGAGCCCGCGGGCGGCATGGAAGATGTGGGGAGGGCCTGCCTCCATCGCCCCTCGACAGGCTCTACAGGTAATTCACCAGGCTGAGCTGGCTGACCATCGCAGTCACCTGGTAGCTGGCGGTCAGCCGGGTCTGCAGCGCCAGGATTTCCATGGCCACGTCTTCCTTGCTCACCGTCTCGACATCGCTCAGCAGATTGTCCAGTTGCGCCTTGTAATTGGTATGCCGGTCCCCGGCCGCCTTAAGGGCCGCGCGAGCAACGCCCAATTCCATGGTGATCAGCTCGATGGAACCCCGCTCGGCATTGCGCCCCTCGGACAGCTCCAGCTGCTGCCGCCGGGCCATGGCGTCGAACCGCTTCTTGGCCGGGTTGAGATCGACCGAATTGGGATCGGCCGCATTGGCGATCTCGGGATAGGTTTCCACCGTCATGGCCGCCAGCGAGCGCATCATGCGCAGATACCCGCTCTCATTGGCCTGCATGCCATAGGCGACCCGCCCCGAATCCTCCACCGCCGCAGTCACGGATTGGCGCGGGCTGCCCTCCGCCGCTGAAGCGGCCTCGGTGACCGAGCGGATCATCGCCTTCTCGAAATTGGCGGCATTCTCCGCGTCGCGCAGCAGCGGATCTGCATTGCTGCTCATGGTGAACTGCCCGGGCCCGGCTTTACCGGTGACGGCGGTCAGGGTGACTTCGCGGGTCGTGCCATTGGGCTCGGTCAGCGTCAGAACCACATTGTCCCCCGCCGTCAGCGGCTGGGTATTGTCGAAGGTAACCGTCATGTCGGCCGGAGGGCCGGCATTGCGTACGGCATCCAGGGCGCCCGCATTGGCCGAGGTGAAGGCAACATTGCTGATCTGGAAGCCATGCGCGCTGGAGACCGGGCTGTTCTGGGTCAGGGTGACGACCCCGGCATTCGTCTCCGAGGTCAGCCGCCCCATGCCGATCGCCGACACCGCCGCAGTCTGCCCAGAATACCACATGACCGTGTCGGTGCTGGTGGCAACGCGCAGACTGGTCGCCGTAAAGGGATCGGCGCCCTCGACACGCAGCACCGGCTCACCGGCCGCATTGAAGAAGTTCTGCGAGGCCGCAAAGGTGGATGCCGCCTTGAGTTCGCTCTCTGCCGTTTCCTGCAGCGTTGCCTTGAGCGCATTGTCGAAATTGGTCGCCGTGACGAGCGTGGCGGTCGTCGGATCGTCCCCGATCACAAACTCATTGGTCGCGCCGGTGGCATTGGCCGCCGACACCGCCCTGAGCGTAATCTGGGTCTCCGTGCCATCCGGCAGGGTGAAGCCCAGGGTAACGCTGTCCCCTTCCGCAACCGTGCCCGGATCGCCGGGGAAGGTGAATTCGATATCGGCCGGCGACGCCGTGAAGTCGGAAACGACACCGATATTGGCGCCGATCGCCGACACGGTGGACAGCTTGAACCCGAAAGGATGGTCGCCATCCTCGGCCAGCGTCACGGTCACCGGATCGGTTTGCAGAGCCGGCGCGAGCGGCGCCACCACAGTGGTCAGGCGCCCCTGCTCCAGCGTGCCCAGATCGGCCGCCTGGCGTTCGGTCACCACGCTGCGGTACCCCGCCCGGCCGCCGGCACCATCGAGCAGTTCATTGGTGGTGGGCAGCGGCGCCTTGTCCGTGACATTGCCACCGAACAGGTAGCGGCCGGCGACATCGGAATTGAGCAGGGTGACCATCTCGTCCAGCCGGGCCTTGGACAGGCCCGAAATCGTGGCCATGTTGATATTGCTCGACCCGTATTGCCCCTGCACCGCAGAATTTCGGGCCTGCCCCTCGATTTCGTCGAGCCGGGTCAGGGCGTTGTCGTAAAAGCTCAGGCGCAGGTCGACCTGCTCGATGCTGGCACTGTAGCCTGCGATGGTGGTCAGCCGCGACCGAACCGAAAGCGAGACCGGCAGGTCGCGCGCCAGGTCCGACAGGGTCTGGGCCTTCAGCCCCGTGCCCAGCTGCATTTGCAGCAGGGCAAACTTGTCCTGCATCTTGGAGATGACGGAAAAGCCCGTCTGCAGCGGAAACATCGACTTGTTGACGATCATGACGCGCTACTCCCTCAGGTCGACGCAAACAATGTGTCGAGCAGTTCCTTGACCACCGACACAACCCGCGCATTGGCGGCATAGGCGCTCTGCAACTCGGTCAGGCGCGCCATTTCCTCGTCGATATTGACGCCATATTCGCTCTCCATCTGCGTGGTGATGGTGTCCAGGGTCAGTTGCCGGTTGTCACGCGCGCTCAGCGCCGAGCCGATCATCGTGCCCTGGTAGTTGAGCACCTGCTCGATCAGCTGCTCGACAGTGCCATTGAGCTGATGACGCCCCTCATTGGCGGCCGGCGACGTGCCGGAAACGAAGTTCATAGAGTTGATCTGGTTCAGGATATATTCGGGCCGCGCCGCATCCCCCAGCGTGCCGTCGATATCGAACTGCACCAGCAGCCGATTGTCCTTGACCACGGCCGGATTGACCGAAATCCGGGCGGCAAAGCCGACGATCTGCGGCGGATCGGTGTCGAGGTTCCCGGTAAAGGCCGAATTGCCCTGGTCGACGAACAGCGCCATGGCCAGTTCGCCCTGCTGCGTTCCCGTCGCCGAACCGCGCGTGGTCAGCCCGGTCACATCGCGTGTGCCGCCCGTACCGTCATCCAGCACCTGCAAGATCCCGGCGCCGGGGCTGGTGATGGCCAGGCCCGGCAACTTGCCCTGAAGTGTGGCCGCTGCCGCCGTGGCGTCCGACAGGTCAACGGAGATGACCCGCTGGCCGCTGGAATCGATGAAATCCTCGCCATTGGTGCTGTTGACGATACGCACCCGCTGCTGCGCGCCATTCTGCGTATAGGTCAGCAGCACGTCATTGCCGGGCTTGAGATGGGAGATGTCGGCCGACAGCCCCTCCGCCCCGCCGCCGCCGCTCGCCGCAGTCCCCGCCGTGGTTATCGTGTTGAAGGCCGATGCCAGGCCCGCCGCGATCTCGTCGAGCTGGTTCTGCGCCTCGACCAGGATCTTGTCGCGCAACTGCACCAGGCCCGCCAGTTCGCCGCCCTGCAGCACGCCCTGCTGCACCAGGTCGATGGTCAGGCCCGATGGCGTGGTCAGGGACAGCGTCCCGACCTTGCTCTTGGTCGGGTCGATATTGGCCTGTGCCGTCGGCGACAGGGCTCCGGCGGTCGAGAATTTGAGCGTGCTGAAACCATTGTCGAGCAGGCCGACGCCCGATCGGGTCATCAGCGCCACCGTGCCATCCGGACGATACTCGGCCTGGACGTCCATCACCTCGGCAACGGCGGCCACCAGCCGGTCGCGCTGGTCGTAGAGCTGCGCCCGTGCCGTGTCGGTCATGCCCAGGTCGAGCATGCGATTGTTCACCTCGTTGAGCGAGATGAGCATCGCATTGGCCTCGGACACGTCATTGGCGATGCGCGTTTCGGTTTCCTGGCGCAATTGCTGGATGACGCCGGAAAGCGTGTTCAACTGCTGCGCGAAGGCTTGCGCCTCGGCCACCACATTGGCGCGGGTGGAATAGTCGTCCGGGCTGGTTGCAAGCGCCTGCAGCGAGTTCTTGAACGAGCCGAACATCGTGTCCATCGAACCGGCGCTGCCGGGTTTTCCGAGATATCCCTGGAGCTTGTTGAGATAGTCGCCCATCACGCTGGACATGGACGTGTCCGAGACCTGCCGGTTGTAATAGGTCTGCAGGCTCAGGTTGAAGGCGCGGTCGACGCCGGC
>CBFGTF010000165.1:0-6201 GCA_965651655.1 uncultured Devosia sp. | reverse complement strand
GCCTAATAGCCGTAGCGGTACTTGTCCGCCGTCTCGGCAAGGTAGGGCGCCAGCGCCTCCCAGCTGACACGGGCGGTCGGAGCGCCATAGGCATAGGATGAAATTTCGTAGGGCTGGAACTGCACGATCAATCCATAGGGATCGGAAAGGTCCCAACGCGCGGGGTCGATGACGGACTCGGCGATATAGCTGGTGTCATCGAGCATCAATGCGTCGCCATGCTCGTCCCTTGCCGCCTCGACCACCAGGTTCAGCAGGCCCTTCTGCCAGCCCTTGCCGCCAAAGATGTCGCCCGCCGCCAGCCAGCGCTGCTCTTCGCGCAGGAAGTGCAGCCAGGTTGTGGTGTAATTCCCATGCGCCGCGCCATGGCCATACCAGTAGGTATTGACTCGCAGCCCGATGCGATTGCCGGAAATGTCCTCCACCGCGATGGAATTGGAGGTGTCGCTGCTGGCATCCTCCGCCACGGTTTCGGGGCCGCCCTGCGCCGCAAACCCGCTCGAAATGACCTCGCCCTCGGCTAGCACCGCGTCATTGAACGCCCGGGCAAAAGCCTCGTCACTGTCAATCTGCACCAGGGCGAGTTCATGCTGGGCCACCGGCCAGCTGGAGTCCGGCTTGTCCGCCTCATAGGGGTCGGGCAGGGCAGCAAATCGCCCGACCGGGTATAAGCGCGTGCCATCGATCATGCGGCTGGTCTCGAGCACCCGGCTGCGGCTGTTGAACACATTCACAAGGCACGAAATGCCCCTCTCGTCATAGGTCCCGTCGCGCAATGGCGCCGCATCGCGCGTGCAGGCCCTCCCTGCATAATCGAGCCAGACCCGCTGGCTGCCCCTTATGTCGGCAAGGGCCGCGTCCGACAGGCCGCCGATGGCGGTGGCATAGGTCTTGGCCAGCCGGTCATCGGCGGCCGAGAGTTCGGGATTGTCGCAGATGGCGTGCTCGAACGGCGTCCCGGCCTTGGAGCAGTCAAAGCTCGCCGCCTGGACCGGCCCAGCAACCACCATCGCCCCGCCCAGCAGCGCCGCACAACAGGCCAGTCGGATCATTCCCAGTCCCCGCAACATTTTGGTTTTGCCGCACAATAGCCCGCCGCGGCAGGGCCGTCACCTCGGCTCAGCGCGTGGCGCTGCGCGATGGCGCCTTGAGCTCTGCGTCAAAGACCACCACCATGTTGCGGCCCTCGGCCTTGGCCATGTAGAGCGCGGTGTCGGCCATGTCGGTGGCCACCTCGAGGCTGTCGCGGGCAGCAGCCAGGCAAGCCCCGACGCTGACCGTCACGGCAATCGCCCCGGCCTCCTCGACCCCGATCGGACGCGTGTCGATGGCCGCCATCACCCTGGCCGCCGTGTCCCGCAACAGCGCCGGCGTGCATTCGGGCAGCAGCACGATGAATTCGTCGCCGCCCCAGCGCGCGCAGCTATCCTTGGCCCCCATCACCTTGCTGACCCGCCGCGCCACCTCCAGCACCACCGCATCGCCGGCCGCATGGCCATGGCGATCGTTGATCGACTTGAACCGGTCGATATCGAGCAGCAGCAGGCCATAATCGCCATGCGGCAACAGGGCAGCATGCTCGGCCAGGAAGCCGCGGCGATTGAGAATGCCGGTCTGCCCGTCCCTGAAGGCCAATTGCTCCAGTTCGCGCGTCCGCTCGCGCACCCGCGCTTCCAGGAGACGCGTATTGTCGTCGACGGCGGCCGCCATCTCGGTAAACGATGCAGCCAGCCGGCCGATCTCATCCTGCTGTCCGGTGCCCATGCCCATGGCCGGGCCATAGTCTCCGGCGCGGGCACTGCGCACCACCCCTTCGAGTGCAACCACCCGGTCCAGTACCGCCCGCTTGAACACCAGCATCAGCAGCACCCCCACCAGGGTCATCACCGCCAGCAGCAGCAGGCCGATGGGCACGAACAGCCGGCGGTCGATAATGGCGTCCAGATCCATCAGCGTGACATTGAACCAGCCCAGCTTGTCCAGATACCCCACGCCAACCAGCGTCTGCTGTCCGCCGATGGACACGAAGGCCGATTGCGCCAGCACCGCACCGCCGGCCACCTCCTCCATCAACTGGCTCAGGGTATTTCGGTCGGCATCGGTGTCGACCAGCGAATAGACGCTGCGCTTGTCGCTCATCTCCGACGACAGGCTCGCCAGGCTGACCAGGTTCTCGTCGCGATGCGCCTGTACTTGGCCCATGCGGTCCACGAACATCGAGGTCACCCCCACCTGGGGGACATTGACCACTTCCTGAATGAAGTCGGTCAGATCGATGCCCGTCCCGAGCACGCCCAGCACATTGCGTCCCTCACGGATGACGCAGTTCATCCAGACCTTTGTGACCCGCAGATTGGCGTCGTTGTCCACATTGAGGTGACAGCCCTCGCCCAGCGCGCGGGTCGAGAAATACCAGGCGTCCCGAGGGTTTCCGGGTGAAACCGCATAGCGCAGCTGATCACCGGCATAGGCATTGGCGGCATCATTGAAATAGTAATTGCCGGACCGGTCGATGACGAAGAAATAGGACCGGTCGGCAAAGCTCTGGCGGAAATGCTCCAGTTCGGCAATGCCGCGCCGCTTCAGCGTCTCGTCGTCCTCGCTGAGCGCCCAGTCGCGGATGGCCTGGCTGCCTGCCAGGGTTTCGGCCAGCGAGACCTCGCGCAGCAGCGCTTCCAGCCCCCGGTGCCGGTCATAGAGCACCTGCTTTTCGGCAAACAGCGTTCCGAGCTGGATGACGGTGGAATTGACCACCCAATTGAAGGCAAATCCTGCCGGCACGGCCACCGCAGCAAAGCCGAGCAACACGAACAGCAATACCCTGAGGGACAGGGTATCGGCGATGCGATGTCCAATCTTGAGAATGATTGAACCTTCCTGGTAGGCGGTCTTGTCGCTGCGATCCTTGGCGGAAACGCCTCAATATCCTGTTAACGCCCTGCACATCGGGCTAGAGGAAGGCCTCTATCGCCGCCACTTCCTCATTGCGCACTTCATGCCCGCCCTCATGCCAGGCCAGTTGCGTCTGGGCTCCATTGGCGATGAAATAGCCCGCCAGCGTCTGGGTCGCACCCGCGGGGGCAATGGGGTCGCGCCGCCCTGCAGTGATCAGCACCTTGCGCCCGGAAAAATCGGCCGGCGCCGGCGCGAAGGGAATCAGCGGATGCATCAGGATCGTGGTGTCGAACAAGTCCGGCGCGGCGAACTGCACCGAGGCCAGGATATTGGCGCCATTGGAATAGCCCAGCCCCAGCACCCGGGAGGGGCGGTCGGTCCCGATCTGGTCGCGTACGAATTCGGTCATTGCCGCCGTCCGCTGTGCCAGGTCCGCCATGTCATAGACACCCTCGCCGGTGCGCCTGAAATAGCGCAGCGCGCCATGTTCACTGACATCACCCCGTGGCGCCACCCGCCTGGCGCCAGGCAGGACATGCCCCGCCAGCTCGAAGAACTGGTTCTCGTCGCCGCCAGTGCCATGAAACAGGAAGATCACGGGCGCGGCGGCATCGGTCACGGGATCGGCGCGGAAACGGTAATGGGCCATGGCTATTCTCCTTTGCCCCGATATCGGCTGTTTGGAACCATGCCGCAATCGCCGGTCCGCATCACGCACTGTTGCGTTTTCCGGAACAATGGTCCAGGCGCGCCCGATTGCGCCCTGCCCACTTCGGGTTAGTATGGGCCATGTTCCTTTCCGTATTCGACGTGTTCAAGATCGGCATCGGCCCATCCAGTTCCCACACAATGGGACCGATGACGGCAGCACGCCGCTTTCTCGATGATCTGGGCGCCGGCAATTGGCCGCGCGCCGCCCGCGCCCGCCCCGCCGCCATCACCGCGAGCCTGCACGGATCGCTCGCCTTTACCGGCATCGGCCATGGCAGCGACCGCGCCATCATCCTGGGCCTGGCCGGGGAGGATCCGAAAACCGTCGACCCCGACGCCATGGATGCCATCATCGCATCGGTGCGCGAAACCGGCCGCGTCTCGCCCCCCGGCCACACCTCCTATCGCTTCCGCCCGGCGGTCGACCTGATCCTCGACAAGACCACGCCCCTGCCCGGCCATCCCAATGGCATGCAGTTCTGCGCCTATGACGAAGACGGGCAATTGCTGCTGCGCCGCGTCTATTTTTCCATTGGCGGCGGTTTCGTGGTGACCATTGAGGAGCTGGAGGCCCTGCGCACCGCCTCGCCCGCCGATGCCGACGTGCCCTGGCCCTTTGCCGATGCCGGGGAAATGCTCGACATGGCGCGGCAATCCGGCCTTTCCATCGCCGCCATGAAGCGCGCCAATGAAGAAGTCCGCCTGTCCCCTGCAGCGCTCGACCGTCAGCTCGACAGCGTCTTTCAGGTCATGTCCGACTGCATCGACCGGGGCCTTGACCAGCGCGGTGAGCTCCCAGGCGGCCTGCGGGTCAAGCGCCGCGCCGCCGCCATCCATGCCCAACTGGCCGAAAAATGGCAGCGCAACGAACTCGACCCGCTGATGGCCAATGACTGGCTCTCGGTCTTTGCCATGGCCGTCAACGAGGAGAATGCCGCCGGCGGACGCGTGGTCACCGCCCCCACCAATGGCGCCGCCGGCGTCATCCCGGCAGTGCTGCGCTATGCGGTCAAGTTCAATGCTGGCACCGGCGAGGCCGCCATCCGCGATTTCCTGCTCACTGCTGCGGCCATCGGCGGCATCATCAAGCATCGCGCCTCGATCTCGGGGGCCGAAGTCGGCTGCCAGGGCGAAGTCGGCTCCGCCTCGGCCATGGCCGCCGCCGGGCTCTGCGCCATCCTGGGCGGCACACCCGAACAGGTCGAAAACGCCGCCGAAATCGCGCTGGAACACCATCTGGGCATGACCTGCGATCCGGTCGGGGGTCTCGTACAGATCCCCTGTATCGAGCGCAATGCCTTCGGCGCCGTCAAGGCGGTCACCGCCGCCTCACTTGCGCTCAAGGGCGACGGCACCCACTCCGTGCCGCTGGACGCCTGCATCGAGACCATGCGCCAGACCGGCAATGACATGAACGAGAAATACAAGGAAACCAGCCTGGGCGGCCTCGCCGTCAACGTCGTCGCCTGCTGATCTGCCACCGGCGAAAATGTCTGCTCCTGCGCCCCCTCGCCCCTCAGGGGAGAGGGTTGGGGTGAGGGGTGAAGGCCTCTCGGCAAGACCATATCGCTGAACCCCTCATCCGGCGCTGCGCCCCACCTTCTCCCCTCGAGGGGAGAAGGGAACTAGCTCCGATAGCCCACATCGATCACCGCATGCCCCTCGGTCAGCCGCGAGACGCAGGCGCACATGTGGTGCCCCTCCTCTTTCTCCTCGGCGCTGAAGAACACGTCGCGATGGTCGATCTGGCCGTCCCTGGCCTCCACCCGCACCGCACAAAGCCCGCATTCCCCGCGCCGGCAATCCGAGATCATCTCAACCCCGGCCCCCAAAAGGGCATCGAGCAAAGTCTGGTCCGAGCGCACCGGCACGGTCACCCCCCGATTGAGCACCTCCACCGTGAACGGCTTTTCGGCAAACAGCCCGCTGTCTCCGAACACTTCATAGCGCAGCCGGCTGACCGGGCGGCCGGCCTCGGTCCAGGCGCGCTTGGCCGCCTCCAGCATGCCGATGGGACCGCACAAATAGCATTCCCCATCCGGCGGCAGCGCTGCGAATTCTGCGGCCAGGTCGACATGTTCGCCCGCCGAGTTATCGCGCAACACCAGTCGATCCCCCAGCAGCGCCTCGAGCTCCTCGGCAAAGGCCATCAGCCCGCGCGACCGCGCCCCATAGACCAGCCGCACCGAGGCCCCCCGCGCCGCCAGTGCCCTGGCCATGCCATAGATCGGGGTAATGCCGATGCCCCCCGCCAGGAGCAGGTAATGCCCCGCCCGCCAGCTCAGCTCGAACCGGTTTTCCGGCAGGGTCAGCCGCACCGCGTCGCCCGTTTCAAGGCTCCACATATAGCGCGAGCCGCCCCGGCTCTGCGGATGGAGCTTGATCGCCACGGCAATCTGTCCCTTTGGCGCCGGCACCACCGTATAGGTGCGTGTTGCCGCTTCCCCGTCGATTTCGACCCGGAAATTGCTGTGCGAGCCCGGATCGAAGCGCGGCACCGCGCCATCCACGGCAAAGTTGATCTGGCGCACATCTTCGGCAATCTGCCGGATCTCAGCCACCTTGGCGTCCCGCCACTCAACCTTGTTGCGCATG
>CBFGTF010000164.1:0-6263 GCA_965651655.1 uncultured Devosia sp. | reverse complement strand
GATCTGGCAGGCCTTCGCCGTGCTCCTGCCGGTGCAGACCGTCGGCGTCATGGGCGATGGCCGCACCTATGAATTCGTCTGCGCCCTGCGCGCCGTCACCTCGGTGGATGGCATGACTGCCGATTTCTACCAGTTCGACATGAACTTCCTCGGGCGCACGGCCACCCGCATCATCAATGAAGTCCGCGGGATCAACCGGGTGGTCTACGATGTGACCAGCAAGCCGCCGGGGACGATTGAATGGGAGTGAGGGGCGACCGGCGTTAGCCGGCCAAATCGCTCCGGTGGAGCGATTTGAGCCCCGAACGCCCTGAGAGCTATGCTCGAAGGGCCCAGGCTCAAAAAGGGCACGATACCTCCCGGCTCGCCAAGGCGAGCCGGTTTGCATTCCCGGGGGCGCGTGATAATGCTCCCCAAACTTTCATTCGACCTCAGGCCGGCCATGTCCAACGAGAATATCTTCAAGGAAATCGACGAAGAGCTGCGCACCGATCGCATGCGGGCGCTGTGGCGTCGCTTTGCGCCCTTTGTCATCGGCGGTGCCATTGCCATCGTGGCGCTGGTCGCGGTCAATGAAGGCTGGTCCTGGTACACCAACAGCCAGTCCGCAGCGGCCTCCGAAAAGCTCTATGTGGCGCTCGATGCAGCCGAGGCCGGTGACCTGGAAGCAGCCCAGGCGGAGCTGGACGCTTTGGCGGTGGAAGGCTCCGGCGGCTATCCGGTTCTGGCCGAATTCCGCAAGGCGGCGCTTCTGGCCGAGCAGGGCGACAGCGCAGGGGCCGTCGCAGCATACGATGCTCTGGCCAACAGCCAGTCCAATCCGCGCCTGCGCGAACTGGCACTGCTGCTCGCGGCCAATATCCTGGTCGATAGCGGTTCGCTGGCCGATGTCGAGGCACGTGTCGCCACGCTGGCCACCGATGACGCCCAGATGCGCCGCGTCGCCCGCGAGCAGCTTGGCCTCGCCCAATACAAGGCCGGCGACTTCGCCGCTGCCCAGGCAAGTTTCGAGGCGGTTCTCAACGATCCGCTGGCCCAGTCCGGCATTCGCAACCGCATGGCCTATTACCTGGCCCAGATGCTCTCGGAGGGCGCCATTGCCGCCGAGGCACCGGCCGAAGCGGCCGCCGGGGCCATCGACGCGATTGTTCAGGGTGACGACGCTGTGGATGCTGCCGCTGAACCAGCCGCCGAATAATCAATCGTAATCTAGGGGATACCGCATGACGGTCACTGTTGCCATTGTCGGCCGTCCCAATGTCGGCAAGTCGACCCTGTTCAATCGCCTTGTCGGCCGCAAGATCGCGTTGGTGGATGATACCCCCGGCGTGACACGCGACCGCCGCGAGGCCGAGGGGCATATTGCCGACCTGACCTTCAAGGTTCTCGACACCGCCGGTTATGAGGATGTGACCGACGGCAGCCTCGAAGACCGCATGCGCCAGCAGACCGAAATGGCCATCCGCGAAGCGGATGTCATCCTGTTCATGATCGACGCCCGGGCCGGCGTCGTGCCGCTCGATCAGCGCTTTGCCCAGGTCCTGCGCAAGGCCGGCAAGCAGGTGCACCTGGTTGGCAACAAGGCCGAAAGCCGCGCCGCCGAAGATGGTCTCGTGGAGGCCTTCAAGCTCGGCTTTGGCGAGCCGATTGCCCTATCCGCCGAACATGGTCTGGGTCTGTCCGAGCTTTATTCCATCGTCTCCGCCGCCATTGACAAGGCCGCCGAGAAGAAGGCCGCGCAGGCTGCTGAAGATGCCGAGGCTGCCGGTGATCTCGATTTCATGCCCGAAGTCGATGTCGATATCACCCCCGATATGCTCGAGGGCGAGGGGGACGATGCGACCCTGCGCTGGAACCCCCGTCGCTATCTCAACGTCGCCATTGTCGGCCGCCCAAATGCGGGCAAATCGACCCTCGTCAACCGCATGGTGGGCGAGGACCGCGTGCTGGTTGGCCCGGAGGCCGGGATTACCCGCGACAGCATCCTGGTACCCTGGGAATGGGAAGGCCGGACCATCAACCTGGTGGATACCGCCGGCATTCGTCGCCGCTCGCGGGTCACCGAAAAGCTGGAGAAGCTGGCCGTCGGCGACAGCCTGCGCTCCATTCAATATGCCGAAGTTGTCGTGCTGCTGCTCGACGCCACCATACCGTTCGAGAAGCAGGATCTGGCTCTGGCCGATCTCGTCGAGCGCGAAGGCCGGGCCATGGTCATCGCGCTCAACAAGTGGGACCTGATCGAAGACAAGAACAAGACCCTCACCGAACTGCGCGAGGCCTGCGAGCGGCTGCTGCCCCAATTGCGCGGCGTGCCGCTGGTGACGCTCTCGGGCCTCACCGGGCGCAATATCGATAGGCTTATGGAAGCCGTTTTCGCCATTGAGCGCAGCTGGAACTCGCATGTCTCGACTTCGCGGCTCAACCGTTGGCTGGCGGGCATGATCGAGGGTCATCCGCCACCGGCCGTCTCTGGCCGTCGGCTCAAGATGCGCTACATGACCCAGGCCAAGACCCGGCCGCCCAGCTATATCATCTTCGCTTCGCGGCCCGATGCGGTTCCGGCATCCTATCAGCGCTATCTGGTCAACGGCATGCGCGAAGCCTTCGATATGCCAGGAACCCCGATCCGCCTCTGGCTGCGGGGCGGCAAGAACCCTTACGTCGACAAGAAATAGTCGGCGCGCAGAGGTCGCTGGCACAATTGCGCCCATGACCTGTTCACCCCCTTGGCGATTGCCCTATAGTGCGTGCGTCGTAGCACCCCGCCATTGGTCGCGGCGTGCCAACAGTGCACTTTGTTGCTTACAGAAATCCTCATTGTCGTCGTTCTGATCCTCGTGAACGGCGCCCTGGCCATGTCCGAACTGGCCGTAGTCTCTTCCCGTTCCGCTCGCCTCAAGGTCATGGCCGACCAGGGCAACAAGGGGGCAGCCACGGCCATGCGCCTGGCCGAGGACCCGGGCAAGTTCCTGTCCTCCGTCCAAATCGGCATCACCCTGGTGGGCATTCTTTCGGGCGCCTTCTCCGGCGCCACGCTGGGTCTCAGGCTCACTGCCTGGCTCCTATCCATCGGCTTGCCGGGCAACATTGCCGATGTGGCGGGCGTTGGCGTTGTGGTTGTCCTTATCACCTATGCCTCCCTGATATTGGGCGAACTGGTGCCTAAGCAGGTCGCCCTGCGCAATCCGGAAGCCGTGGCCTCCCGCGTCGCCCAGCCCATGGCCATCCTGGCTCTGGTCGGCACACCCATCGTCTGGCTGCTCGACATATCCGGCAAGCTGGTCCTGCGTATTTTGGGCCAGTCCGGTCAGTCCGAGGATTCGGTGACCGAGGAGGAAGTGCGCACCATCATCGCCGAAGCCACGACGGCAGGCATTTTTGAAACCGAAGAGCATTCGATGATCTCCGGCGTCATGCGGCTGGCGGACCGCTCGGCCCGTGGCATCATGACCCCGCGCCTCGATGTGGTGACCATCGACCTTGAGGACAGCTATGAGGACAACCTCAAGGTCATCCTGGAAACCTCCCACACCAAGGTGCTGGTGCAGGAGGGGGATGCCGATTCCATTCTGGGCGTCCTCGCCCTTTCCGATCTGCTGCCAGCATTGGCCGCTGGCCGGCAGCCTGACCTCAGAGGCCTGGTCAGGCCGGTTCCGGTGGTCATGGAACACGCCGATGCGCTTGACGTGGTCGAAACCATGCGAGCCGCCCGCGCCCAGATGGCGCTGGTGGTGGATGAGTATGGACACTTCGAAGGCATCATCACTTATGGCGATGTTCTGGAGGTAATCACCGGCGTTTATAACGAGGAGCCGGGCGATGAACCCGCCCTGACCCAGCGCAAGGATGGGTCCTGGCTGGTGGCCGGCTGGATGCCTGTGCTGGACTTCAGCGAACGGTTCAATTTCCCTGTTCCAAAGGACGCCCGCTACGAAACGCTGGCGGGTCTTGTCCTATCGCACCTCAACCACATGCCGGCGGTCGGCGAGAGCTTTGAGAGCGATGGCTGGCGGTTCGAGGTGATGGACCTGGACGGGCACCGCATCGACAAGGTGCTGGTCGTGCCTCTGGCGCCGGTCGGCTAGAGCGTGTCCAGCAGAAGTGGATACGGTTTTGCGGTGCGGACCCGAAGGGCCGCGCCAGCGAAACGCGACAGAACAAAGGCCTAGAGGCTCATCCCGAACCAGACGACGCCCGGTTCCTCCCGCAGCGGCGTGAAGCCGCTGCGCGTCCAGAACGCGATTCCGCCGGTATTGGTCGCACTGGCGCCCAGATGGATGCCTGTGATTCCCTTGGCCCTGGCCCGATCGATCCAGGCCTGGAGAAGGCGCGTGCCCACCCGCTGCCCGCGCAGCTGGGCCAAAAGGTTCATGTGGATATGCGCGGGATAGGTCGCGACCAGGTCCGCCGGTGATCGCTGCGGCTTCATGATGGCCGCGATGCGACCCTTGTCGGCTGGCGTCATGCCGGCGCTATCGGCATAGCGTGCCTGTAGGGCCGGCCACCATTCCCGATCCAGCCTTTCGGCAAAGGCGTCGCTGTCATGGGTGCCCACGATATAGCCGGCGAGGCCCGCTTCGTCCTCGGCCACCAGCACATTGTCCGGCTCGAGCACCCCATAGGGGGCCGCGTAGATGTGGCCGATCAATTGCGGGTCGTTGTGCAACGCCGTCGCGTCCCGACCGGAATCCCCGGTCTTGAGGCAGATGCTGTAGAGCCCATCGAGGTCGGCAGGGGCATAGGGGCGCAGAGTGGCCATTGGTCAGATGTCTTCGAAAGCGCCCGTGCCCACGTCGAACAGGCGTCCATTCTCGGACATCTTGGGGCTGAGCAGGTCGATCAGTTTTGGCGCGACTTCTGCCGGCGTCGGCAGCGTATTGGGGTCTTCACCCGGCATGGCCTTGGCCCGCATGGCGGTGCGGACAATGCCGGGATAGAAGACATTGGCGCGCACATTGGTGTTGTCCACCTCCCCGGCATAGGATTTCACCAGCGCGTCCAGCGCCGCCTTGCTGGCGGCGTAGAGGCCCCAGAATGGCCGGGCAGAGCGGGCAGAACCCGAGGATACGAAAACGGCACGGCCGGCCTCGGCCTGCCGCAGCAGCAGGTCGAGCGAGCGCAGCAATCGGTAGTTGGCGGTGACGTTGACCGACAGCACCTTGTCGAAATCGTCGGGCTTGATATGGGCCACCGGGCTCAGGACGCCCAATTGGCCTGCATTGGCGACGAGGCCATCCAGGTGGCCCCAGCGCTCGAAAATCGCGGCGCCAAGCCGGTCGATGGCGTCGCCATCACGCAGGTCCAGCGGCACCAGTGTCGTGGACCCGCCAATGGCCTGGATGGCGTCATCGAGCTCCTCCAGCCCGCCCACGGTCCGCGCCACTGCAATGACATGGGCGCCACGTTGGGCGGCCTCGATGCCGGCAGCAAAGCCGATGCCGCGCGAGGCGCCAGTGATCAGGACGACTTTGCCGGCCAGTTCAGTCTTGTCAGTCATCAACCCGCTTCCTTGAGCAGCGAAATCTGCTTGGGATCGCTCATCGTCCGCCCATGCAGATCGGTCAACTGCGTCGGATAGTCGCCAGTGAAATAGTGGTCGGTAAACTGCGGCGCCTTGGGGTCGCGCTTCTTGCCGCCCACGGCCTCATAGAGCCCGTCAATGGACAGGAACTGCAGCGAATCCGCCCCGATATAGCGGCACATGGCGTCCAGGTCGCCATACTGATTGGCCAGGAGCTTGTCCGGATCGGGCGTGTCGATGCCGTAATAGTCCGAGTGGAAGATCATGGGGCTGGCCACGCGGATATGCACCTCGGTGGCGCCCGCATCGCGGATCATCTGGATGATCTTGATCGATGTGGTGCCCCGCACGATGGAATCATCGATCAGCACCACGCGCTTGCCGGCGATCTCCGCCCGGTTGGCCGAGTGCTTCAGGCGCACGCCGAAGGCGCGGATCTGCTGGGTCGGCTCGATGAAGGTGCGGCCCACATAGTGATTGCGGATAATGCCCAGCTCGAACGGAATGCCGCTCTGCTGCGCAAAGCCGATAGCAGCCGGGGTGCCGCCATCGGGCACGGGCACCACGACGTCGGCCTCGACCGGCGCTTCCTTGGCGAGGTTGATGCCCATGTTCTTGCGCGCCGTATAAACGCTGCGGCCCGAAACCATGCTGTCGGGGCGGGCGAAATAGACATACTCGAACAGGCAGGGGCGCTCCGGCACCTGGCGGGCAGGCTTGCGCGCCTCGATGGTGATCGAGC
>CBFGTF010000163.1:0-6284 GCA_965651655.1 uncultured Devosia sp. | reverse complement strand
GGTGGCACCTGCCGGAGCGGGACAGTCTTATGTTGTGGTTGGTGGCTCGCCCGCGCCCAGGGCGCCGATAATTTGCTGCGCGAAGCTTGCGGCGGCGACCGAGAGGGTGCGGCCACGCAGTTGCGCGACATGCAGCAGGCCCTCGGTGCGTCCGCCAAGGTCGAGCTGGACGCTGACCAAGCTCGGGTCGAGTAGTTCGCTGGGCACGCCGATCTGGATTTCGAAGGCAATCGCGTTACCCAAGGCAGCAAAATTGCGCAGGAAGACATAGCTTTCTGCTTCTGCCGCCGGTTGGATCCTGGCGCCGGCACGGTCAAAGGCCTCCTGCAACAAGGTGCGTACGGCATAGGGCGCACTGGGCAGGGCCAGAGGATAATCCAGGCAATCGGTCAGGCGTATCTTGGTTTTTTGCGCCAGGGGGTGGTGACGCGACATGACCGCCCGGACCGGCTGGCGCACCGTTGCCAGTGTCTGGAAGACGGCCAGGCGCAGGGGTTCGAACACGACCGCAATGTCAGCCGAGTAATCCAGCAGCGCGCGTTCGGCCGGATCGCCATCGCGGATCAGGACCTTGAAGCTCACGCCGGGATGTTCGCGATGATATTCGTGAATCTGCTCAGGCAGGAAGAACGGCAACACGGCCTGGCTGCAGGCGATGGTGACATGGCCACTGCGCAAGCCCGACATATCCGCGACCTGCGATTTGGTGCGCTCCAGGTCGGCCAGGTGGCGGCGGAACAGATGCACCAGCAGTTCCCCGGCCGCACTCAGGCGCACGCCTCGTCCCAGCCGCTCGAAGATCTGCACCCCCAGCTCGTCCTCGAGCGACAGGATGCGGCGGTTGAGCGCCGAAGGGGTCAGCGCCAGCACGTTGGCTGCCTTCCGGATCGAACCGAGCCGGGCAATGGTGTCGACATGACTGTAGATGAGCAGGTTGCGCATGCCGCTTTCCGAGTGGTGCGTTTTCTGCACCGGAAGGAAGCAAAGATAGCAGCATATTGCAACAATATGTTCAGCTAAGGTCCGGTCATCACAGACCACCGGACTGACCCATGCTTGACCAAACCGCCTTCTCCCCGCTCGAACAACAGGTGCTCGATGCCATTACCGAGGAGCGTTGGCTGCGGCTGGCGGGCGAGCTCATCCGCACTGGCCAGCCCCGTTCGGGCAATCCGCTCGACCCCGACCTGCCGGGTGCCGAGGAAGAAGCGATTGCCATGCTGCTGGCCGGAAAGCTCGAGGCCATGGGACTGGATGTGAGCCTCTACGAAGCCGTGCGGGGCCGGCCGAACGTGGTCGGCGTGCTCAAGGGCGACGGCGGCGGCCCCTCGCTGATGATCAATGATCATCTCGATACCTATCCCGCGGTCGAGCCGCACAAGTGGGACAAGACGGGCTTTGATCCGTTCAACGCCACGCGTCACGGCGACCTGCTTTATGCGCGCGGCACCTCGGATACCCGTGGCAATCTGGCGGCCTGCCTCTTGGCCGGCCAGGTGCTGATGGAGGCCGGCATCCGGTTCTCGGGCGACCTGATCTATTGCTTCTGCGCCGACGAGGAGCGCAACGGCACCCATGGCTCGATCTATCTTACCCAGGAAGTGGGCATTCGCGCCGACTATTCCATTACCGCCGAACCCACGGCCTGGGGCCGGGTGGAAAGCGGCGAATGGGGCATGAACCTGTCGGTTGCCAATGCGGGCCATTGCCTGGTGGAACTCACCGTCAGCGGCGAGAAGTCCCATATCTGGCGGCCCGACGTGAGCGTCAATCCCATTGTCGAGGCCGGGCGGATCATCGCCGCGCTGCAGTCGATGACCTTTACCCATGAGCCGACGGCCTTCATGGGGCATACGCCGCCCTGCGTGACCATTGTGCGCATAAGAGGTGGGCTTGAGGCCGAAATGCAGTTCTCGCCGGATACCTGCACCATCACCATGGCCGTGGTCGGCATCGTGCCGGGCATGACGCTGGAGAGCGTGCTGGCCGATATCCAGGCGGTCGCCGATGGGGTGTTGGGCGGCAGCAACCAGGCCAGCGCCAGCGCGCGCCAGGTGCCTGGGTCGCTCTTTGTCAACGCCACAGAGCCCGTGCCCATGAGCGAGGAACCCTGTCGATCACTGGCAGCGACCTATGGACGGCTGATGGGCGGGCGGGCAACCCAGCCCAATCGCAAGAACGCCTTCAACGACACAATCCGCCTGCGGGAAGCGGGCATCAATGCGGTAACCTTCGGGCCGGGCGAGGATGGCTGGGCAGTGGACAATGAGAACATCTCCATTACCAAGGCCGTCATGGCCGCCCGCATTTATGCCCTGACCATCATGCAGATATTGGGAGCCCGTCAGCCATGAGCCTGAACGAGGTCGCAAAGCACTACAAGCCAGCCCGCGTTGGCGCTTTCATGCCCGGCATGGCCCGCGCAATGGGTCAACGCACCACATGGCTATCCATCGGCACTGTGGCGGCGGTGTTGGCGCTGTGGACCATCGTGACTGCAGCGGGCCTTGCCAATCCGATCTTCCTGCCCGGTCCGGGCGCGGTCTGGGCATCCTTCGTGAAGGTGCTGACTGTGGGCTACCAGGGCAGCACCCTGACGGAACACCTGGTGGCCAGCCTGTCGCGCATCCTGATCGCTTTTGGCCTCGCCTGCGTCGTGGGCATTCCACTGGGAATCCTGATGGGCGTCTCGCGCAATGCCAATGCCCTGTTGAACCCTCTGATCGAGTTCTACCGGCCGCTGCCGCCGCTGGGACTCTATACGCTCCTGGTCATGTGGCTGGGCATCGGCGAGGAATCCAAGCTGGCCCTGCTGTTCCTGGCGGCCTTGCCGGGACTGATCATTGCCACCATCCAGGCCGTGCAGAATATCGACCCGCTCTATGTGCGGGTGGCGCGGGGCCTGGGCGCTTCGCAGCGGACCATATTGTTCTCGGTCTATCTGCCAGCGGCAGGTCCGACCATCCTGGCGGGCATGCGGATTGCACTGGGCTTCACCTATACCGTGCTGGTGGCCGCCGAAATCGTCGCCGCCACTGCCGGCATCGGCTGGATGATCTGGGATGCGGCCAAGTTCCTGCTCTCCGACGTGGTCATCATGGGGCTGATCGTGCTCGGGCTTACCGGCGTGGCGCTCGATGCGTCCATGCGCCTGCTTGGCCGGCTGCTCATGCCCTGGACCACCAGAACCAATACCTAGCGGCGCCGCATCTGGGGCAGGCACCGCTCACTCCTCTCGCCCCGTATCGAAAGGAAAATCCATGAAACAGCTTACTCTTGCCGCGGCTCTTCTCGTATCGGTCGCCGCAATTCAGCCTGCCCTTGCCGAGGACCCGCAAAAGGTGACCATCGGCTACCTCAACCTGGTCAACGCGCAGCTGGTGACCAAGAATCTGGGCCTGGTGCAGAAGGAAATGCCCGGGGTCGAGATCGAATATATCAAGATCGGCGGCGGCGGCGACATGTTGCGGGCTATTGCCGCCAACCAGGTCGATTTCGGTGGACTGGGCAATCCGCCAACCGCCATCGGCATGACCCGCGACCTGCCCATCAAGGGCATCATGGTCCTCAACATGCTCGGTGCCGTCGAGGCCATGGCTGTCCGCAGCGCCGCCGGCATCGAAACCCTGGCCGACCTCGCCGGCAAGACCATCGCGGCGCCCTTCGGCTCGACCACGCACTACCTTCTTCTCAAGGCTCTTGCCGATGAAGGCATCGATCCGGCGCAGATGAAACTGCTTGATCTTTCGCCCGCCGACATTGCCGTCACCTGGGCCCGTGGCGATATCGACGCAGCATGGTTCTGGGAACCCAATCTGGGCAAGGTGGTTGCGGATGGCGGCGAGATCTTCCTCACCTCTGCCGAGATGGCCGAACGCGGCTACCCCACCTGGGATATCGGCGTGGTCATGAACGACTTCGCCGAGAAGTATCCGGACTATGTCCACAAGTTCCTCAAGGCAGAATGCGCCGGTATCGATTACTGGCTGGCCAACCCCGAAGAAACCGCCGTCATCATTGCCGAGGAGCTTTCCCTGCCGCTCGAGGATGCGACGCGCATGATGGAGGGCACGACCATGGTGCCCTGTTCGGAACAACTGACGGCCGACTATCTCGGTGTCCCCGGCGAGATCGGCCAGTTCGCCGATACGCTCGAGAATACGGCGGCATTCCTTGTCGAACAGGACCGCCTGCCGGTCCTGCTGTCCCGCGACGATTTCGCGGCGCGCATCGACCCGTCCTTCCTCCAGTCCACGCTCGCTCAGTAGCACATCAGGGGAGAGGCGACCTGCCTCTCCCTCCATATCGGGAAAAGACAAAGTGCACAGCATGCCCTTCGATCTGGCGTCGATAAAAAGCCAATATGACCAGGGCGCCGAGCCGATCGATATCATCCGCCTGGCGCTGAATCGCGTCGCCGGAGACGGGCGGGGCGACGCCTGGATCGGCCTTGGTGCCCGCAAGGACCTTGAAGACAGGGCTCGTGCCCTGAGCCCCGCCGATCGGGCAACCCTGCCGCTTTGGGGCATCCCCTTTTCGGTAAAGGACAATATCGATGCCGCGGGGTTCGAGACGACTGCGGCCTGTCCGCAATTCGCCTATGCGCCGGCAAAATCCGCGAATGTGGTCGCGCGCCTCGAAGCAGCGGGCGCCATCTGCATCGGCAAGACCAATCTTGATCAATTCGCCACCGGTCTCAATGGCACGCGTTCGCCCTACGGCGCCTGTGGCTCGGCCTTTGACCGGACCATGGTCGCGGGCGGCTCCAGTTCGGGCTCAGCAGTTTCCGTTGCGCTGCATCAGGTGAGCTTTTCCATTGGCACTGATACCGGCGGTTCCGGCCGAATTCCGGCCGGGCTCAACAATGTCGTTGGGCTCAAGCCGACTGTGGGTGTGCTCAGCAATGAGGGGCTGGTCCCCAACTGCCGGAGTCTGGACTGCCCTTCGGTCTTCGCCCTGAGCGTCGAGGACGCCGCCATCGTGGCCGACATCATGCGCGGCGCCAACCCGGATGACCCCAGCCTCCGCGACCGCGCCGAGAACGCCAGCTTCGCGCCCACGCTGCCCGGCGCGGTTCGGCTGCTCGTTCCGGGTGCCGACCAGCGGGAATTCTTCGGCAATGCCGAAGGCGCCGCCCTCTATGATGCGGCGCTCAACATCCTTGGATCGCTGGACCTGGCGCCGCAACCGGTTGATTTCGGTCCCTTCCTTGAGGCCGGCGAACTGGTCTTCGACGGTCCCTGGATCTGCGACCGCAATGCCAGCATCGGCGGGTTCATCGCAAGCCATCCCGACGCCGTGATGGAGCCGGTGCGGCAGGTGCTTTCCCATGCCGAAGACTGGAGCGGGACCGATACGTTCCGTGCCATGGAACGGCTGCGCCAGTTGCGGGCCCATGTGCGCGCCCTCCTGGGCCAGGATGGGGTCCTCGTGGTGCCCACAGTCGCCCCGCTTTACAGCATAGAACAGATGCAGCAGGAGCCAGTGGCGCGTAATACGCATCACGGTCATTATTCCTATTTCGTGAACCCGCTGGACCTCTGCGCCATGGCCATCCCTGCAGGTTTCTATCCATCGGGCATGCCCTTCGGCATCACGCTCATCGCGCCGGCATTTGCCGATGCCCGGCTCGCCGGGCTTGCATCCCGGATTGCGGCGGGCTTCAATATCTCCCCCGGAAAGGCCCGACCATGCTGAACCCTGCCCAAGAGGCGCCCGCCAACATGCCGCTCAGCAAAGGTCATATCCGCATCGAGAACGTCGCCATCAATTATCGGCGCGGCGGCGTCGAGCGCATGGCCGTGCAGAGCACCTCGCTTGACATCAAGCCCGGGGAGTTCGTCTGCATCCTGGGTCCCTCCGGCTGCGGCAAGTCGACCCTGCTCAATGCCGTCGCCGGGCACGTGCCGACAAGTTCGGGGCGCATCACCGTCGATGGTGACCTGGTCACCGCCCCCGGTCCGGATCGCGGCATGGTCTATCAGCAGCACTCGCTGTTTCCCTGGAAGACCGTGCGCGAGAACGTCGCCTTCGGGCCACGCATAACCGGACGGGGCGACAATTCTCCCATCAGCACCGCCAATACCTTTCTCGAAATGGTCGGGCTGGCCAATTACGCCGACAGCTACCCCTCCGAACTCTCCGGCGGCATGCAACAGCGTGTCGGCATTGCCCGGGCGCTGGCAAACTATCCGAGCGTCCTGCTGATGGACGAGCCCTTCGGGGCGCTGGATTCCCAGACCCGACTGATGATGCAGGAGAACCTGCTTCGTCTCTGGCAGGAT
>CBFGTF010000162.1:0-6372 GCA_965651655.1 uncultured Devosia sp. | reverse complement strand
GTGTCGGCGGTGATCACCGCCAGCATCTGCTTGAAGCCGAAGGCCTTGGACTGGATGAGCAGCTCGGTCAGCATGGCCTTGCCCAGGCCCCGTCCGGTCTCTGCTGGATCGAGATAGATCGAATCCTCTGCTGTGAAGCGATAGGCGGCGCGGGGCCGGTAGAAGCTGGCATAGGCATAGCCGGCCACCTTGCCTTCGCGTTCGGCGATGATCAGGGGATGGCCGAGCTTCTTGAGGCCGGCATATTTCTCCGCGATGGCTTCTTCGCCGGGCGCTTCGGTGTCGAAGGTAATGGCGGTGTTCTCGACATAGTGCCGGTAGATCGCGGTGATCGCGGGCACGTCGGACCAGGAAAAGGCGCGCAGGAGATAATCGGACACGGGCGTTCGCTCAAAGAAAAGACCGCAGCCCTTTTAGGCTGCGGCCTTCATTGTCGTCCAACCAAATTCCTTGATCGCGCGATCAAGGAAGTTCGTTGCTACTCGCGATTGCCGAACAGGCGGAGCAGCATCATGAACAGGTTGATGAAGTCGAGGTAGAGCGAGAGCGCGCCCATGATGGCATTCTTGGCCAGCACGTCGGCGCCATAGCTTTCCGAATAGCTTTCCTTGATCTTCTGGGTGTCATAGGCGGTCAGACCCGTGAAGATCAGCACGCCCAGGACCGAGATCGCAAAGTCCAGCATGGACGAGGCCATGAAGATATTGACGATCGAGGCGATGATGATGCCGATCAGGCCCATCATCAGGAAGTTGCCCATGCCGGTCAGGTCACGCTTGGTGGTGTAGCCGTAAAGGCTCATCGCGCCGAAGGTAGCGGCGGTGATGAAGAACACCTTGGCGATCGAGGCGCCGGTATAGACCAGGAAGATCGAGGACAGCGACAGGCCCATCACGGCCGCGAAGGCCCAGAACACGCCCTGTGCTGCCGGTACGGACAGCTTGTTGATGCCAAAGCTCAGCACCAGCACGAAGGCCAGCGGAGAGAGCATGATCACCCATGCCAGCGGGCTGCCATAGAGCAGCTCGGCATTGGCCTGGCTCGACATGGCCCATTGGCTGGTGAAGAAGGCGACCAGGCCGGTCACCACAAGGCCGAGGCCCATGTAATTGTAGACGCGCAGCATGTAGCTGCGCAGGCCCTCATCGATGGCCAAGGCCGAGCCGGCCCGCGCACCGAGGGTCTGACGGTCATATTCAGCCATTCTCAGGTTCCTTTCCCGAAACAAACATGCGGTCTTGTCACCGCCGGGGGCAATTGGCTTTGCCACTTGGCGAGGAATATGGGGAGTGATCCCTTGATTGACAAGGACAATCGGAGCACTGCGACACCGGGACCTCGACCGATGAAGCGATTGTGTTAGGTTCAAAGCACGAATCGCGCGGACCAGAGCATCGCCGGACAGGCGGATGGCGGGTTCCCGGCGACGCGATGCGGCAACCAATGCCAGGGAGGCTCACCATGCCCCGGCTCTTTACCGGTCTTGAAATCCCAGCCGATGTGGGATTTGCCCTATCGCTCAAGCGGGGCGGCCTCACCGGCGCCCGCTGGTCCGATCCGGAAAACTATCACATCACCCTGCGCTTCATCGGCGATGTCGACGGCAATACGGCCGATGATGTGGTGGACAGTCTCGACCGGCTGTCCAATTCGCTGCAATTTCCGGTCCGGCTGACCCATCTGGGGACATTCGGTGGCGACAAGCCGCGGGCGCTCTATGCCGGCGTCGAACCCTCCGAGGCGCTCAGCCGCTTGCAGGCGGCGCAGGAGCGGATGCTGCAACGCGTCGGCCTGCCGCCCGAGGGCCGCAAATTCGTGCCGCATGTGAGTCTCGCGCGGTTGCGCGGCACCTCGGCCGAAGAGGTTGCCCGCTTCATGGCCGAGGCTGCCCGGTTCGAGCCGGTCAGCTTCGTGCCCACGCGTTTCGTGCTGTTCTCCAGCCGCGATTCGGTGGGCGGCGGGCCTTATCTGGTCGAGCAGAGCTATCCGCTGGCGGCCTAGTTCTTTGCCCCGGGACCCGCATCTGTCAGGGATCGGAGCGCGGGGCCAGGCGCCGATCACAGGCTTGTTAGGGCGCTCTTAACCCTTTGCCTGCACATCCGGGCCTCAACGCTAAGGGGCGCCCCAATCCCGCCGCCTTTGGCTTTCATTTGAAGCAAAAGCCGTTGAGGCGTGGCGGGGGCCGGCGGGTTTTGACACCTTGGTAACCATGTTGGGGGCAAACTGCGCGGGCAGTACGCCCCCAGGCAAGCAAGACAAGAGGAAAATTTGGCGATGACGACAAAAACCGGTGGCCTCGCACTCGGGCTTGCGGTCGCGGCGCTCATGGCACTGGCGCCCGCCGCGCAGGCGCAGCAGGCCACGGAACTGGGCACATTCAATGCCTGGTCCGCCTATACGGCCAGCGACCAGAGCGGGCAGCTCTGCTTCATCATCGGCGAGCCGCAGAGCAGTACCCCTGCCGGTGCCAACCGCGACCCGATCAAGTTCCTGATCGTGCATCGCAAGGGCATGGGCTCCAAGAACGAAGTCCAGACCCAGATCGGCTATCCCTACAACACCACCGATGCCAAGGCTTCGGCCGCCATTGACGGCAAGAGCTATGTCATGGCCGCTCGCGGCTCGACCGCTTGGCTGGCCTCGAGCAGCGACGAGCCCGGTTTCGTCACCGCCTTCAAGGCCGGCAGCCAGATGGTGGTGCGGGGTACCAGCCAGCGTGGAACCGATACGGTCGACACCTATTCGCTGTCCGGCGCGACTGCCGCAATGAACGCCATCGACGCCGCCTGCCAGTAGGGGCTTGCCCCTTTGCGCTGAACATTTGTAACTGGGCGTCCGGCCAAGCCGCTGCCCAGTTCCGCCAAGAGCCCGAGACTTCATGATCCGCATTTCCGCCCTGCCGTCCGCCCTTCTCCTGCTCCTGGCTGCGCTGGCACCAGCGCAGGCTCAGTCGGCACGCGTGCTGGGCGATTTCCGCGACTGGTCGAGCTTTGCCGCCGATGACGGCGGCGGCACGGTGTGCTTTGCCATGACCCGGCCGAAATCCACCCAGCCGACGCCCGATGGCTATGGCGATGCCTATCTCTACATCACCAACCGTCCGGGCGAAGATGTGGTCAGCGAGTTCAACGTTGTGGCCGGCTATACTTTCCAGACCGGCTCGATGGCGGTGGCCAGCGTGGGCGGGCGGGACTTTCCGCTTTTCACCCAGAACGATGCGGCCTGGCTCGATGACAGCGCCCAGTCCGCCAATCTGGCGGCGGCGATCCGCGCGGGCTCGACCGTGACCATCACCGGCACGTCGGCGACCGGTACCGAGATTGTCCAGACCTATTCCCTTTCCGGCGCCACAGCGGCGCAGCAGGCGATCGGGGCAGAGTGCTAGGCTCGTTCCTTCCACCCGGCCATCCTTCCGCTCTTCCCTGAGGGGCGAGGGGACCAGGCCGGTGTGCGGAACGAGACCCCGCACCCCATGCAATCTCGCTTCCCGTCAGCGTGACTTTGCCTAAAGCGCGGTCCTATGCTATTGGCGCGCACTTCCCGCATTTTCGGAACCCATGTGCCTGCCATGAGCATTGCGCTGAACCTTGACCATTCGTCTGCCCTCCGCCCGGCTGCGGCGAGCCGGCCGTCGCTGATCGGCCTGTCCAAGGCCGGGCTGGCTGAGGCGCTGGTCGCCCATGAGGTGGTGGGCGAAAAGGAAGGGCGCATGCGCGCCAGCCAGCTCTGGAACTGGCTCTATGTCAACGGCGTCACCGATTTCGACCGCATGACCAATGTGGCCAAGCCGGTGCGCCAGAAGCTCTCGGACACGTTCAATCTCGACCGTCCCGAGATCGTCACCGAGCAGGTCTCTGTCGATGGCACGCGCAAATGGCTGTTCCGCTTTCGCGACCCGGCCAATCCCAATATGCCGCCGGTCGAGGTGGAAACGGTCTATATTCCGGAAAGCGATCGCGGGACATTGTGTGTCTCTTCCCAGGTGGGATGTACGCTGACCTGTTCGTTCTGCCATACCGGCACGCAGAAGCTGGTGCGCAACCTGACCGCCGGGGAAATCCTGGGGCAGGTGCTGATGGCGCGCGAGCGACTGGGCGATTTCCCGGGCGGTTCGCGCCCCGATGACGGCGGTCTCGTGCCGGGCGGGGAAAGCCGCGCCATCACCAATATCGTGATGATGGGCATGGGCGAGCCGCTCTACAATTACGAGAACGTCAAGCAGGCCCTGCTCATTGCCTCTGCCGGCGACGGCATGAGCCTTTCCAAGCGCCGCATTACCCTCTCGACCTCGGGCGTCGTGCCCTATATCGAGCCGACGGGGCGCGAGATCGATGTCATGCTGGCGATTTCCCTGCATGCCGTGCGCGACGACCTGCGCGACGTGCTGGTGCCGATCAACAAGAAATGGCCCCTGAAAGAGCTGCTGGAAGCCTGCAAGAATTATCCGGGCCTCTCGAACGCGCGCCGCATCACCTTTGAATATGTCATGCTCGACGGCATCAATGACAGCGATGCCGAAGCCCGCGAACTGGTGCGGCTGCTGGCCGGTATTCCCGCCAAGATCAACCTGATCCCGTTCAACCCCTGGCCGGGCTCGAACTACGGCACCTCGCCCTCAAGCCGCATCGAGCGCTTCGCCGACATCGTCAATAAGGCCGGCTATGCCTCGCCCGTCCGCACCCCGCGCGGCCGCGACATCTTTGCGGCATGCGGACAGCTCAAGAGCGAAAGCGAGCGTCTGAGCAAGAAAGACCGCGACGCGCTGCTGGTGCTGTGATGCCCTTCGTCTAGAAGGGTCAACAGGCGACTGCGGATTGGCCGGACCTGACCGAGACTGTGCGGACCGCGCTGGTCAAACGGCCGTTTCGGCCTATATTGGTGGGAGGAGGCAAACATGAAAGTTTCCATCCAGACCGCTCAGGGTACGCTTTCCGACCTGATCGATGCAGCCTTGTCTGGCGAAGAAGTCGTCATCGGCAAAGCCGACGGGACGGCGGTCAAGATTGTCCCGGTGTCGCAACCTGAAAAAAGGGAATTCAAATTCGGCTTGCTCAAACAGCTTGGTCCGGGTCCGGATTTCTTTGAACCAATGAGCGAAGAAGACCTTGCCCTTTGGGAGGGGCGCGAGTGAGTCACATCCTGCTCGACACCCATGCGTGGGCATGGTCGATCTGGCAGGACCCGCGATTGTCGTTAAGAGCCATAGAAGCAATTCGGACTGCAGAGACCGTCGCAATAAGCACGATCAGCGTCTATGAAATCGGCCAGAAGATGCGGATCGGAAAATGGCCGGAAATGGTACCTGCCTTTTCCCAACTGGAGCAGATAGCGACCAATCAGGGTGCGGTATTCGTTCCAGTCACACTGCGCGTGAGCGAGCTTGCTGCAACGCTCGACTGGTCTCATCGCGACCCCTTTGACCGCATAATCGGCGCCACCGCCATCCTGACCTCGCGCAGCCTCATTTCAGCAGACGAGGAATTTGAGGCCCTGTTTTCGCAATCTGGCTGGCAAGGTCGCGTCTGGTAGCTATTCCCCCGCGACCCAGTCCACGCTCCAGCGTCCTCGGCCTTCATCACCCAGAATGCCCGCCAGCACCGGCAGCAGCACCCGCATTTCCTGTTCCAGCACAAAGGGCGGGTTGACCACCACCATGCCCGTCCCATGCAACTTTGGCGGCGTCGTGGGTGCATCCACGGTCAGCTCGATTTTGAGGATCTTCGGGATTCCGCTGGCCTTGAGCGCCTTGATATAGGCGTCCACCTCGCGCGGCTCCTTGATCGGATACCAATAGGCATAGATGCCGCCGGGCCAGCGGGCATGGGCCTTTTGAAGGCTCGTCACCATGCGTTCAAACTCACCCTTTTCCTCGAAAGGTGGATCGACCAGAACCAGGCCGCGCTTTTCCTTGGGGGGGAGATGGGTGCCCATGGCGGCCCAGCCATCGAGCGTGGTGACGCGGGTCTGGAAATCGCCGGCAAAATTGCGTCGCAGCGCCCCGGCATCGCCGGCATGCAGCTCGAGCGCCATCAGCCTGTCCTGGGCGCGCATCATGTGCCGGGTGATGAAGGGTGAGCCGGGATAAAAGCGCAGCCGGCCATCGCGGTTCTGCGCTTTGACCGCGCCCAGATAGGGCTCCAGCAGTTCCGCTGCGCCCGCGGGAAGTTTCACGTGAATCAGCCGGCCGATGCCGTCCTGCCACTCGCCGGTGCGCCCGGCCTCGTTGCCCAGAAGGTCATAGAGCCCGACGCCGGCATGGGTATCGATCACCCGATAGGCGGCGTCCTTTTTCATCAGATAGGCGAGGATGCGGGTCAGGATGGTGTGCTTGACCACATCGGCGAAATTGCCGGCATGGAAGGCGTGGCGGTA
>CBFGTF010000161.1:0-6515 GCA_965651655.1 uncultured Devosia sp. | reverse complement strand
CCATCAACCCACCCCAGATGCAGGATCATCAGCCGGGGCGGGAGACCGAAATGCATCCCAAGCCCGAATATATGCCCAGGTTCCCGGGCAATGGGCGGCTCAAGGGCAAGGTGGCGATCATCACGGGCGGCGATAGCGGCATCGGCCGGGCCTGCGCCGTGCTGTTCGCCCGCGAGGGCGCGGAGGTGGCGCTGGTCTATCTGGAGGAAACCGAGGATGCGACCATCACCGCCGATGCGGTCAAGGCCGAGGGCAGGCAAGCGCTGCTGCTGCGCGGCGATGTCGGGGACAAAGGGTTTTGCGAGACCTGCATCGGCCAGGTGATCGAGACCTTCGGCGCGCTGGACGTGGTGGTCAACAATGCCGCCGAGCAGCATATGCAGACCGATCTGGAAGACATTTCCGAAGAGCAGTTGCGCCGGACCTTCGAGACCAATTTCTTCGGCTACATGTTCCTGACCCAGGCTGCCCTGCCCTATCTCAAGGCCGGATCGTCCATCGTCAACACCACCTCGATCACCGCCTATCGCGGTTCGCCCAGCCTGATGGACTATGCATCCACCAAGGGCGCCATCGTGGCCTTCACCCGGTCGCTTTCAGGGAGCCTGGCGGAAAAGGGCATCCGGGTAAACGCGGTGGCGCCGGGCCCGATCTGGACGCCGCTGATCCCGGCGAGCTTTCCGGCGGACAAGGTCGCCAAATTCGGTGCCGACCAGCCGCTCGGCCGGCCCGGCCAGCCCAATGAGGTGGCGACGAGCCATCTGTTCCTGGCCTCGGAGGAAAGCTCCTACATGACCGGGCAGGTGCTGCATCCCAATGGCGGCGAGATCATCGGGGGGTAGGGGCTCAATTCCAGTCCCTGGCCGGTTGCCTCACCACCCGCCCCGTGATTCAAAGGGCGGGTGGAAGCCATTGAGTCTATCGACCTGTTCTCGCCCCATCGCCATGAGCGGCCCAGCCCGCTTGCGGTGTTGCGCGACATTTTCGGCCATCGCGACTTCCGTGGTCAGCAGGCTGATGTGATCGAGCACGTGGCCGATGGCGGCGATGCGGTGGTGCTGTTCCCGACCGGCGCGGGCAAGTCCATGTGCTACCAGATCCCGGCCATCTGCCGGCCCGGGGTCGGCATCATCATCTCGCCGCTGATTGCGCTGATGCGGGACCAGGTCGAGGCGCTGAAGCAGGCCGGCGTGGCTGCGGCAGCGCTCAACTCGTCGCTGACACCGGAGGAAAGCGCCGAGGTTCGACGCAAGCTGCGGCGCGGGGAACTGGACCTGCTCTATGTGGCGCCGGAACGGGTGGCGACGCCGGGCTTTGCCAATATGCTGGCCGATACGCAGATTGCGCTCTTTGCCATCGACGAGGCGCATTGCGTGAGCCAATGGGGCCATGATTTCCGCCCCGAATATCGCGAGCTGATCCATCTGGTGGAGCTGTTTCCCGGCGTGCCGCGCATTGCGCTGACCGCCACGGCCGACCCGACGACGCGCGAGGACATTATCGAGCGGCTGGGCCTGGAACAGGCCGAGGTGTTCACCACCAGCTTCGACCGGCCCAACATCTCCTATTCCATTGTCGAGCGCGACAAGCCGCGCGAACAATTGCTGGAGTTCCTGGCGGGCCACAAGGGCAATAGCGGGATCGTCTATTGCCTTTCGCGCGCCAAGGTCGAGGACGTGGCCGACTGGCTCAGTGGCAAGGGCATCCGCGCCCTGCCCTATCATGCCGGGATGAGTGCGCAGCTCCGCTCGGCCAACCAGGATGCCTTTCTCAAGGAAGAGGGCCTGTGCCTCGTCGCCACGGTGGCCTTCGGCATGGGCATCGACAAGCCCGATGTGCGCTATGTGGCGCATATGGACCTGCCGGCCTCGATCGAAGCCTATTACCAGGAAACGGGCCGCGCCGGTCGCGACGGCCAGCCCGCCGATGCCTGGATGAGCTATGGCATGGCCGATGTGGTGCAGCGCCGCCGCATGATCGAGGAGGGCAATGCGCCCGACGAGGTCAAGCGCCTCGAACATGGCAAGCTCAATGCGCTGCTTGGCGTGTGCGAAACCGCCTCGTGCCGAAGACAGGCGATCCTGGCGCATTTCGGCGAGACCTACCCGCAGCCCTGCGGCAATTGCGATACCTGCCGCTCGCCGGTGGAAAGCTGGGACGGCACCGAAGCCGCCATCAAGGCGCTGGCCGCGATCTATCGCACCGGCATGCGCTTTGGCGCGGCCCATATCATCGACGTGCTGGTGGGCAAGGAGACCGAGAAGGTCACCCGCTTCGGCCACCAGCACCAGAAGGTGTTCGGGCAGGGCAAGGAGCTGGACGCCAAGGCCTGGCAATCGGTGATAAGGCAATTGACGGCAATGGGGCTGATCGTGGTCGACCACGCCAATCACGGCGCGCTGACCCTGAGCGCCGGCGCGCATGATGTGTTCAAGCGCGAGCGCAATGTGACCCTGCGCAAGGACCGGCCCAAGAAATCGGTCGAGGTGCGGCGGGCCCTGGCGCGCTCGGTGGATATTCCCGAACATGCACGGCCGCTGTTCGAGGCGTTGCGCGCCGAACGCACACGGCTGGCCAAGGCGCAGGGCGTGCCGCCCTATGTGATCTTTCACGATAATACGCTCAAGGCCATGGCGCTGGCGCAGCCAAAGCATCCGCATGACATGCTCAACCTGCCCGGTGTGGGCCAGGGGAAGCTGGACAGGTATGGCGAAGAATTCCTGGCGGTGGTGCGGGGATTTGAGGGGTGAACCATGGCGTTCCTCACACTTGAGTCACCCCACCATCAGTCCTTCTCACCTCAAATCTGTCCACCGGAGAGAATTGACCTCCGGAACGGATCGAAGCCCATCGAGGGGAGGGAGGCGAAAGACCGAGGCGCTGGTGTTCATCGTCTCCATCTCCATTGTGGGGAGGGATCAAGGGTGGGGGTATTCCCGTGAGTGACACGCCAAAGCGTCCCCGCCTGCCCGTGATCGACATGGCCCGGGGCGTCGCCATCATTGCGATGGTGATCTATCACCTCTGTTGGGATCTCTGGTTCTATGGCTTCATCGGGCCCGATGTCGGCTTCGATCCGGCCTGGGTGGCCTTTGCGCGCACGATCCTGTTTGCCTTCATGTTCCTGGTGGGCGTCGGGCTGGTGCTGGGTCATGGGGATGGGGTGCGGTGGCGCGCGTTCTGGAAGCGCTGGCTGTTCGTTGCCGGCGGTGCGCTGCTGATCACGCTGGGCACCTGGTTCGCCTTCCCGGACAGCTTCGTCTATTTCGGCGTGCTGCACGCCATTGCGCTGACGAGCCTTATGGCCCTGCCCTTCCTCTTCACCCCGCTCTGGCTGACCGGGCTGGTCGCGGCTTTAGTGATCGGGCTGCATTTCGGCTTCGCGGACCCTCTCTACAACGCGAAGGCCTTCTCCTGGATCGGCTTCTGGGTGGTGCCGCCGCCGACCAATGACCTGGTGCCGGTGTTCCCGTGGTTCGGCGTGGTCCTGCTGGGTGTGCTGGCGATGCGGCTGGTGCGGGGGACGCGGATCGAGGCCCGGATTGCCGCTATCGCACCACGCAATGTGGTGGCGCGGGTGCTGGGCTGGATGGGGCGCTGGAGCCTCGTGATCTACCTGGTGCACCAGCCGCTGCTCCTGGCGGTGATCATGCCGCTGTCCATGGCCATGGGCACGCAGGAGGCGAGCCGCGACATCGACTTCCTCAATTCGTGCCAGGTGAGCTGCGAAGAGGGTGGCACCACGGCGGCGCTCTGCGCCATCTATTGCCAGTGCGGCCTCGAGGGCGTGAAGCGCGACGACCTGTGGGAGCCGGTGTTTACGGGCCTGGTCTCGGCGGAAGACCAGGCCAAGCTCGATGCCAATAACCGGCAATGTTCGGTGCTGATCTATCCGGAGCTGGACGCCGACTAGTCGGAAAGGTCCGGGAAGAAGTCCTTTGCCTGAGGGGTCAGGAAGGGGCCCAGATCGGCCAGCGGCACGGTGAACAGATCGGTGGTGCAGGCCGACATGACATGGGGATAGCCCGACACGGTGAATACGGCGGACGGGCCGGGCGCGAAGCGGATGCCGAGCTGGTCGGCAATGGCCTGGTCGCCATAGCAGGCCTCGTCGAACTCGGCATCGTCCATGAAGATATCGGATGGCAGGTTTTTCCGCACATAGGCGATCAGGTCCGGCCCGGGACCCCAATGATAGGCATCGGGATTTTCGAAGGCGAGGTCGGTATCGGCAATGTCGTCCGGCGCGGCGCCCCATTCGCGCGGCACCCAATCGGCAATCAGCAGGCGCAGGTCGAGTTCCTGTCCGGTCGCCAGGTCATAGGTATAGCTGTCATAGTGGTTGTAGGGGTGGGCGCCGGTGCACCAGAGGCTGCCCGATTGCGTCCAGCTGACCAGGCGCGGTGACAGGTAGCTCAGGGTCACCTGCTCATTGTCATAGTCGGCCAGGAAGCCGCCCCTGATGCCCCATTCGCTGCTGGTCCCATAGCTGGCAAAGCGCAAGGCGAGGCAATCGAGCGCCGCCAGGTTCATGCGGAAGTGGCGGTCGGCGAGAATGGCATTGGCCTTGTCGACCGGACCGCCTTCAGCGAAGGCAACGGCGCGGGGAAAGGCGAATTTGGTGCGCGGATCGACCACCATGCGATAGCTGGCATCGCCCAGCATCTGGACCGGACCTTCTTCCAGCGGCACTTCGAGCAGGGTCATCTCATAGGGCGCGGTCGCCCAGTCGAGCGGCCAGTCGCGCATATAGGAATATTGGGCGGAGCGGTCATGCAGGCCAAAGGCACTGGCCTCCTCGCTTTCCGTCAGTTCGCGCCAGGCCATGACCATGAGGTCGAGCGGCTGGCTCTTGGTCTTGCCGCCCGCGACCGTGCGCGTGCCGGTGGCGAGATAGGTCACTCGGTCATAGCTCAGTTCCCAGATGGCAGCGATGGGCGCCTCAAGCACCTTGCCGGCATCGTCGAGGACGCAGTCGGCCTCGCCGCATTCGGCTTCCTCATGCAGCACCCAGAGCTTGCCATCATGCGAAACCGGCACAAGCGGAATATCCCCGCCGGTGTCCGTGAAGGTGTAGCGCCCGGCCACGGCACCGTCGCCCGGTTCGGTCAGCTCCACGACGATGTCCCGGCTGCCCAGCTTGCCCACGAAAGTGAGGGCGCTGGCAAAGCTGGGCGTGGCAAACAGGAAGGCGAGGCAGACCAGGGCAAGGCGCATGTGGGAACTCCGCTCTGGGCGTGTTCATAGCATGGCTGGGCCGCCCGGCGATGGGAGAAAACGAGCGCGCGCCCTCAGGTGCTGGCCGCCCTGGCATTGGCCTGGGCCACCAGCTCGTCCGGAATGTCGTCGAAGCTGGCATAGTTCATGTTGTAGAGGCGCGAATAGAGCCCGCCCAGTTCCATGAGCTGGTCGTGATTGCCTTCTTCGATCTTCTCGCCATTCTGCAGGACGATGATGCGATCGGCGCCGCGGATGGTGGCGAGGCGATGGGCGATGACCATGCCGGTGCGGCCGGCCAGGAGGATTTCCAGCGCCTTCTGGATCTGCCGCTCGGTATAGCTATCGATATTGGCGGTGGCCTCGTCCAGCACGAGGATTTTCGCATCGGCGACCAGGGCGCGGGCAAAGCTGAGCAATTGCCGCTGGCCCAGCGAAAGATTGGAGCCGCGCTGTTCCAGCATGGTGTCATAGCCATTGGCGAAGCGGGCAATGAAATCATGCGCACCGACGGCCTTGGCGGCGGCGATGACATCCTCGCGCGTGGCCGAGGCCTTGTTGTAACGGATATTCTCGAAAATGGTGCCGGTGAAGAGGAACGGCTCCTGGAGCACCATGGCGACCTGTTCGCCAAGGCTCTCCTGGGTGACGTCGCGCACATCATGGCCGCCGACGATGACGGCGCCGGACTGCACTTCATAGAAGCGGTGAACGAGCGCCATGGCGCTGGTCTTGCCCGAGCCGGTGGGGCCGATGACCGCGACCGTCTCGCCGGGATTGACCTTGAACGAGACATTCCTCAGCACCGGGCGCTTGGGATCATAGCCGAAGACCACGTCGCGGAACTCGACCGAGCCGTCCATGTCGCGGCCGAGCGTGACGGCGTCGGGCTTGTCGTTGATGACGGCCGGCAGGTCGAGCACCTCGGTGATGCGGCGGCCCGAGGTCATGGCGCGCTGCATGATGGAATATTGCATGGTGAGCGAGCGGATCGGGTCGAAGAAGCGCTGGATGTAGAAGAGGAAGGCGACGATGACACCGACCTGGAGCGCGCCATTGAGCACCATGGCGCCGCCGACCACGATAACCGTGGCCATGGAAATGCCGGTGAGGCTGTCGACGATGGGCACCATGACCTGGGCGAATTTGGAGCCGGTCAGCTGGGTGCGCAGATTGTGATAGGCCTTGTCGTCATAGAGGTCGAAATTGACCTTCTGGCGATCCAGGTTCTGCACCGTGCGGACGCCATTGATGCCTTCGGCCATGGCGCCATTGGTCAGCGAATTGGTTTCATGCGC
>CBFGTF010000160.1:0-6544 GCA_965651655.1 uncultured Devosia sp. | reverse complement strand
CAGGCGGCCGCCGGCGTTACAGGCGACACAACTTTTCACGGCTTCGCGAACCCAGACAGAAAAGGCCGACGCCCGGGAAAGGCGTCGGCCGACAATAGTCAGGTCATTGAAAATGGCTTGAACCGGATCAGATCCAGTAGGGCGTCACACCATAATAGTCATAGACGCGACGACCGTTTTCGGCGGTCCAGAAGTCATCGTCCTCGCGCTCATATTTCGGCGCGCCTTCGAGCTGGTCCTTGGTGATGTCGACGCGATAGCCGCCCAGTTCCTGGTCATAGTCGAGCTTGGACCAGGGGAGCGGGTAATGGTCGTGGCCAATGCCGAGGAAGCCGCCAAAGCTGAGAACGGCGTAGGACACCTTGCCGCCGCGCTTTTCGACGAGGATGCGTTCGATCGAGCCGATATGCTCGCCATTGGGATCGTAGACCTTGGTGCCCTCGACCTTGTCGGAAGCGATCAGGTCATGGGTTTCCTTGACGTCGGCAGTGGCGACGCGCTTGTCATCATAGGCCATTTTGTCCTCCTTGCTTGGGGTGTGTGCAAGGGCAACGCGGCGACCCCGAACAGGTTTCGGGAAAAGAAAAATGTGATCAGGCGACGAGGCGCGGGCGGGTGACGGGCCTTGGTCCGTGTTCGGCCAGATAGGCCACGAAACTCTCGATCAGCAGAGGCCGCGAGATGCAATAGCCCTGGGCAAAATCGACGATGCCGGTGGCCTTGAGTGCTTCAAGACGTTCGCTGGTTTCGACGCCCTCGACCACCAGCGAGCGTCCGGAGGCCTGAACCAGATCGATGGCATGGTCGAGCATCCGCGCCATGACAGAGTGATCGGGAGCCATGGCAAAGGAGCGGTCGAGCTTGACCCCGTCGATGGAGAGTGCGGCCAGATTGTGCATGGAGGAATAACCGGCGCCGAAATCATCGATATAGACCTTGAGCCCGGCGGCGCGGAGCCGTTCAATTTCCACCTGCGCCGTTTCAGGACGGATCTCTGCGGTCTCGACAATCTCAATCACGACATCAAAGGGGGAATTGTCGGTGAGAAAGGGCGCAAAGATGGGCACGAGGCGGCCGGCGTCGAGATCCTGGGGGAAGATATTGAAATTGACCTGCAACCGAACCCCGGCAGGGACGCCGGAAACCAGATCGGCATAGGCATAGGCCACGACCATGGCGGTGAAGCGTTCGGTCAGGCCGTGTTTCTCGATGATGGGCAGGAAGCGATCCGGGGCGACAATGGTGCCATCGACATCCTGCCAGCGCGCCAGCACTTCGCAACCGGTGGCAATGCCGCTCTTGAGATCGAGCAGGGGTTGATAGGCGCAGACGACGGACCCTTTTTCGAGGCGGCGCAGGAAGCGCGCCTCGAAGGACCAATAGCGTTCGATCAGCGCAAGGGCCTGTTGCGACACCCAGGCCGACAGGACCGCCACGACCAGCAGAATGACGCTGATGCTGGCCCAGCCCAGCGAGAACAGATTGACCAGGCTGGCGCGGCCGGCAAGGCAATGCACACCGGCCGTGTCGCAGGCGATCTGGTAAAAGGCCCCGCCGGCAAGGTTCGACAGCGGCGAGCCATTGTGCAGAGTGGCCTCAGTGTAGATGCCGGGGACACCAGAGCGATGCCACCAGCGGCTGTCTATCGCCCTGAAGACAAGTTCCTGATCCATCCAGCGCGGCCCCGTTGGCGGCAAAGGCTGGGCCGGAATCACCATGGCGTGCTGGCCGCGCCGGGCGATGGTTCCCGTCACCCCGGCAAGGTCGAGGAAGGTCAAATCCCGGTCGAGCCAGAAGGAAACGCTGAACGGATTGGCGCCATCCACGTCCGCCTCGCCCAACTGCGAGGGGCGCGGAAAGACCCCTGAATTGACCGAGCACAATACATTGCCGCCATCGACATAGAGCAGTTCGTTGATGCCATCGGGCAGAAAGGCGATGCGACGCATTTCATCGAGGAAACCCGGGGAACAGGGATCGGCCGTCAGGCGCTGCTCCATGATGTCGAAGGTGGAGAGCACATTGGTGCGCAGGCGTTCATAGGGCTGCAGCCCCTGGCCGATTTCGTTGCGCATGTTCTGGGCCACCTGTTCGGCGACGAACCAGGTGGCACCGGAGAGCATGACCACGAATGACGCAAACCAAAGTACCAGGCGCAGACTGCGCCGGTGCGTTCCGGAAATGAAAAAGCCGAAAAAACGGCTCATTGGGTGGTCTCCTAGCGAGGCTAATCTCACCCTCAAGTTCTCAAGACGAAGTTAAGCCCCTCGGATCGATTGCGCCTAGCGGAACTAGACCAGCGCCCATGCATTGAATTCTACAAGCCCCGGATTCCGACCAGAGGAGTACAATAGGATGGTGTTCGACACCCTCAAGCAGCGCATGGGCGGCGGTGATCAGCTCAATCCCATGCAGATCGCCCACCACACCCTGTTCACGGCGCGCGAGAAGATCGAATTGCTGAACCAGCTCAAGGCGGAAGCCACAGGCGCGCAGGCTGAAGGCGACGCCGTGGCCTTCGAGCCGGAAGAGATCGACCAGGCCATTGCCGAGGTGCGCGAAGGCGTTGAGCGCGGCGTGGGCACCGAAACGGTCCTTAAGGGAGATTTCTGATGGCCGAACCCAAGGAAGAGCATTCTCCGCAAGTCGCCGAGGTCGATCACCTGGTGGATGAGAATGGCGCCAGGCTCGACGTTCCGGATGGCTCCGGCCTAAAGGTGGCCGGAGAACATGACACCACAGTCGGCTCGACCGGCCCCACCAATTGGTGGCTCTATGGGTTGGGCGCGCTGGCCATTCTCATCGCAATCCTGCTGGTGATGCAGATTTTCTCCGGAGCCCCGGGCACCGACATGCAGCCAGGCACGCCGACCTCCGAGCCGGTGGTGGAGACGCCCGCGCAGTAGAGACGAACCTGCCCCCGGAACAAAAAAGGCGCGACCCGCAAGGATCGCGCCTTTGTGCATTTCATTTCACCAAACTCAGCCGCGGATGGGCGAGAGCTGAATCTCGACGCGACGGTTCTGGGCGCGGCCAGCCTCGGTGGAATTGGAAGCGATAGGCGAGGACTCGCCCTTGCCCTCGATATAGAAGCGGCGCTGGTCGATGCCCTGATTGGCCAGGATGGTCGCAACCGAGACGGCGCGGCGCTGGCTGAGCGAGAGATTGTAGGCGTCGTCGCCCTGGCTGTCGGTGTGGCCATAGACATCGACAATGGTCTTGTCGAACTTCTTGAGCACCAGCGCCACCGAGACCAGGGTCTGGTTGAACTGGGGCTGCACCGTCGACTGATCGGTGGCGAAGGTGATGTTGGAGGGCATGTTGAGGATGATCTGGTCGCCCACGCGGGTGACCGAGACACCGGTGCCCTGCAACTGGGCCCGCAGTTCGGCCTCCTGCTGATCCATATAATTGCCGATGGCAGCGCCGGTGAGGCCGCCAACGCCGGCACCGATCAGCGCGCCGACGCGCGGATCACCACCCACGGCCGCGCCGACAATGGCACCCGCGATAGCACCGCCGCCCGCCCCGATCAGACCGCCGCCCGCTGTGTTGGAAAGCTGGGATTGCCCGGTATAGGGATTGGTGGTGGTGCAAGCGCTCAGCGCCAGGGTCGCGGCAAGGGCGACGAGGACCTTCGACTTCATAAGTTTCCCCCAAAAAGGATTCGGTAACAGGTGGCCTTGTGTTGTCCTTGAATAAGGCAGGAGCGTGATGAGGGAAAGAGCCTGAACCCGGGATGAACGGAGATCAAGTGTTTGCCCAGCCCGCGTCGACGAGGAATTGCTGGCCGGTGATCATGGCGCTGTCCTGGGCGGCGAGGAACAAGGCCATGCGGGCACAGTCCTCGGGCGCGAGGGCCTTCGGGATGGCCTGGATCTTCTTGACCTCTGCCAGGGTCTCGGCATTGACCCAGAGCTCGAGCTGGCGCTGGGTCATCACGGCCCCCGGCACCAGCGAATTGACGCGAATGCCCGATGGCCCCAGTTCGCGCGCCATTGACCGTGTCAGGCCATGCATGGCGGCCTTGGCGGTTTCATATACGGGAATGTCGGGCGTCATGATCATCCAGCTGATCGAGCCGTAATTGATGATGGCCCCCCTGCCCGCCCTTGTCATGCCAGGCGCCACGGCCTGGATAGCAAAGAAGGCGTGCTTGAGATTGACCGCCATGCGCTGGTCCCAATACTCGGGCGTTACCTCGCTCCACTGGTGGCGCTGGTCATGGGCGGCGTTGTTGACCAGCACCAGGGCGTCACCGTGCAGGCGCGCGAACTCGCCGATGGCGGACTGGTAGGCGGCAATATCGGTGACGTCGCAGCGGATGAAATGGACCTTGTGGCCGGCACCGCCCAGTTCGGAGGCCAGGGCCTCCCCGGCTTCGACTGCAATATCGACAAAGCCCACAAGGGCGCCTTGTTCGGCAAAGGCACGGACCATGGCTTCGCCGATACCGGACGCGCCTCCCGAAATGACGACGGGACAATCCTTCAGGCTGGGATAGGTGGCAAAAGACGTCATGGTCAGGGATTCGCAGATCAGGAGCTGATAGCCCAGATAAGCCTACCCGCATGAACCGGGCAAGTCCCTATTGAGGTACGTACCTCAAACTTTCGTCGAACGAACCTGGCGAATTTGGGCGGGGCGCAGGAGGCCCCGCCAGCGATAGGCATCAGTGCAGGCGCTCGACCGCGTGGGCCATTGTGTGCGGGGTGACATCGCGGCGCTCGATCTCCTCGAGCAGGGACATCACCTTGTCCACATTTTCCAGATGGCGCTGTTCCATGGAGAAATTGAAGGTGACGTATTCGCGGCCCGGGCAGAAGGTGCAGATATTGACCTCGGTGTGCCAGGCGCCGCAGTAGAGCGGTTCGACCATGCCATGGGTCAGGGGGCCATAGGTGCGATGCGGCGGCACCAGGGTCAGCACGATATGGGTGCCGCCATTGAAGCGCCAGAAGCGCTTGTTGGGCAGGAACGGAAACACGCGATTGACCGCCCGCATGGCCTTGAACATGGAATTGATGACCACCTGGAACGAGGTGATGTCCTTCTGCTCGATACCTGCCACGGTACCGTCGACGGCGCGCACATAGTCGACGAAATCGTCCATGACGGTGAACTTTGCCTCAAGCGCACGGACGCGGAAGAAGTCGTCGTCCGTATTGTTTCGCTTGGTGTCGAGCATGGTGTAATTGGCGCCGATCACCTTCTTGCTCATGTGTTTTTCGGCGCCTTCGCCATTGAGCGCGTGGGTGACCAGGGCGAACATGAGCGAGCGCTGGCGGACGCCGAGCTTGTTGGCGAGCTGGCGCAGGCGGTGCCGCTCGACGGCCAGGGTGCGGAAGCCCCAGGGCTTTTCCCTGGGCGCCAGGATATTGGCCAGGACCAGGTAGATGAATGTGGTGAGCCCGCCCCGGAAGGCGCTCTTGAACCGGTCGCGCCAGGGCAGCTTGTTGGACTTGTCGGACTGCACACCGTGGCCGGCGGAGGCCGAGCGTGTCAGGAGGGCCGAGTCCGAACCCTCCAGCAGGGCGTGGCTGGAGCGCACCTGCAGAATGGCCGCACGCCCCTGGGCATCGGGGCCGCCGCGGCGCACCGCCGCCATGACGCGGAACAGCGGCAGGTCCTTGCGCTCGAAAATATCGGACGACTTGCCCAGCCATTTGTCGGGATAGCCATCGAAATCATCGACCATCTCCACCGAGGTGATGGCATCGAGCATGTGCTTGGGAAAGGGCTGGCCGGGCTGGGCACCGACATAGCCATGGGTAAGCTGGGGCGCCAGGGCGATCATCTCGGCCACCATATTGGCCATGCTGTCCTTGTCGTAGCTCTGGGTGGAAAAGGCGGTGAAGAACACCGTGTCCCGCCCCTCGTAGAGAAACCACTGGAAATCGGTGAACAGGGCCTGCGGATTGCGTTCGACCGCTGCACGCGCCAGGGCCAAGGCATCGGTCTGCTGGCCGGCGAAACTCGAAGACGAGAAACTCTTCACGCTAAAACTCCCCTCACATCCCTCCCAGGACGCATTGATCTAAGCGCAGTCCGTGCATTCTATCAACAAAGACTGAAAGGTCCGGTTAACCAGCCCGGCAAGAGCGGCCAGAATGCCGTTCCATATGTTCCATCCCCGAGGTCCCGAAAGCCGCAGTTGGCAGGGGCGGCGGCTTACCCTAGAATGGTTCTCATGTTTGCTGGCCGTCCCCAATGCGCATAAGGGGTTAGCTGCGCCAGCGCGTCGAATTGACCTATGTCAATGCGGCGTGTCGGGGATTAGGTAGAGCACAAGGAGCATGGTTCGGCTGCCCCGCCGTCCCAGCGCTCGCAAAGGATCGGCTCTCATGGACTATCGCGGTATTTTCGAGGATGCAGTGGATACGCTGCGGGCAGAGAAGCGCTATCGCGTCTTCGCAGACCTCGAGCGGATTGCCGGGCGCTTTCCCCGCGCCCTCTATCGCGACGATGCCGACAATGCGCGCGAAATCACCATCTGGTGCTCCAATGACTATCTGGGCATGGGCCAGCACGAAAAGGTGGTCAA
>CBFGTF010000159.1:0-6573 GCA_965651655.1 uncultured Devosia sp. | reverse complement strand
GCCTTGTTCTCGGCCAGGAATTTTTCCAGCCAGTGGATGTCGTAATTGCCGGTGAGTACGTCCGGCTCCTTGAGGAGGCGCTGGAACAGGGGCAGGGTGGTCTTGACGCCATCGATGACGAACTCATCCACCGCGCGGCTGAGGCGCTTCAAACATTCCTCGCGGGTGCGGCCATAGACGATCAGCTTGCCGATCAGCGAGTCGTAGTAGGGCGGAATCCGGTAGCCCTGATAGACCGCCGAATCGACGCGGATGCCGACGCCGCCGGCCGGGTGGTAGAAGGTGATGGTGCCGGGTGAGGGCGCAAAGGTCTGCGGGTCCTCGGCATTGATGCGTACCTCGATGGCATGGCCATAGAACTGCACCTGGTCCTGCGTCATCGAGAGCTTTTCGCCCGAGGCGACCTTGATCTGCTCATAGACGATGTCGATACCGGTGATGCGCTCGGTGACGGGATGCTCCACCTGGAGGCGGGTGTTCATTTCGATGAAATAGAACTCGCCATTCTCATAGAGAAACTCGATGGTGCCGGCGCCGGAATATTTCAGCTTGCGCATGGCGGCGGCGCAGATTTCGCCGATCTCGTCGCGTTCTGCAGGGGAAATGGTGGGACCGCCGGCTTCTTCCCAGACTTTCTGGTGGCGGCGCTGCAACGAACAATCGCGCACGCCCAGATGGACGGCATTGCCCTGGCCGTCACCTAGCACCTGCACCTCGATATGGCGTGGCTTGCCGAGGTATTTTTCCATATAGACCGAGTCATTGCCGAAGGCGGCCTTGGCTTCGGTGCGAGCTGTGGACCAGGCTTCGAGCAGGTCCTTCTCGGTCTTGGCGACTTTCATGCCGCGTCCGCCGCCGCCGGCAGTCGCCTTGATCAGCACGGGATAACCGATTTCCTTGGCAGTCTTTTTGGCGTCTGCCTCGGTCTCTACGGCCCCGGCTGAACCCGGAACCACGGGAATGCCAAGCTCGACCGCCGTCTTCTTGGCGGTGATCTTGTCACCCATGATCTCGATATGATGCGCCGAGGGACCGATGAAGGTCACGTTGTGCTCGGTCAGGATCTTGGCAAAGCGGGCATTTTCCGAGAGGAAGCCGTAGCCGGGATGCACGGCATCGGCGCCGGTGATCTCGCAGGCCGCCATGATGGAGGGAATGTTGAGATAGCTGTCGCGGGCCGGGTTGGGGCCGATGCAGACGCTTTCATCGGCGAGGCGCACATGCATGGCATTGGCGTCGGCGGTGGAGTGTACCGCAACCGTGGCGATGCCCATTTCCTTGCAGGCGCGCAGGATGCGGAGGGCGATTTCGCCGCGATTGGCGATGAGGACTTTCTGAAACACTGGAAGTCCCCTTACTCGATGACGACGAGCGGCTCGCCATACTCGACCGGCTGGGCGTCTTCCACGAGGATGCGGGTGACGGTGCCCGAGCGGTGCGCCGGAATCTGGTTCATGGTCTTCATCGCCTCGATGATGAGGACCGTCTGGCCCTCGGTGACCTTGGCCCCGACTTCGGCAAAGGCCGGCTTGCCCGGTTCGGGCGAGCGATAGGCGGTGCCCACCATGGGGGAGGTCAGGGTGCCGGGATTGGAGGCGAGGTCTTCGGCCTTGGCCGGTGCGGCAGCGGGAACCGAGCCGGCGGGCGCGCTTGGAGCGGCCGCTACGGCAGGCGCAGCCGGCGGTGCCATATATTGCATCGGCGCGGCGTAGTTCGGTGCCTCAGCCGGATAGGATCGGGTGACGCGGACCCGGAAATCCTCTTGCTCGATCTCGATCTCGGCAAGGTTTTCCTTGTTGAGCAGTTCGGCAATGGCGCGGATCAGATCCTGATCCACCTGTGATGACTTGGTCATTCTGTCGGTCTCCCGGCTTCTCGCGTCGAAGCGTTATTTGAGTTTTTCGGCCAAGGCCATGAGGGCCAGTTTATATCCAAGCGAGCCAAAGCCGCAAATGACACCGAAAGCGACCGAAGACACATAGGAATGGTGCCGGAACGCTTCGCGCTGATGGATGTTGGTCAAATGCACTTCGGCAACCGGCAGGCTCACGGCCCTGAGGGCATCGTGAATGGCGACCGAAGTGTGGGAATAGGCGGCTGGATTGATCAGGATGCCATCGGCAGTCCTGCGGGCATCCTGGATCCAGGTGACCAGTTCGCCTTCATGATTGGACTGGCGGAAATCGAGGCTCAGGCCCAACTCATCGGCAGCGGCCTTGCAGAGCGCCTCGACATCCTTGAGCGTTTCGGCGCCATAGGTGCCTGGCTCGCGGGTGCCGAGCAGGTTGAGGTTCGGGCCATTGAGGACGAGAACGCGTTTTGTCATGATCCAAGCCTTGTGCACCGGCCTTTTTGGCCGGCGCAAGGGCGGTTACACGAAATGCACCGAAAACACCAGACGGCCCGGTCTCAACTGCACTGGGTCTTGCCGCAGGCGCGCATGTCGGCGATGCGGGCTCGCAATTCCTCGGCGCCGATGGCACCGGGAATGATCTCGTTACCGATGATGTAGGTGGGGGTGCCGGTAATGCCCAGCGCCTGGGCAATCTCGTAGGACGCCTGGATGGACCGGGCCACGCTCTGGTCGCCCATCTGCAATTCCAGTTCGACAGGCGACAGACCCAGATCCTGCGCTGCGGCAAGGGCAACTGCCTTGTCGACCTTGCCTCTGCTGGTGAACAGGGCCTGGTGGAAATCCCAGTAGCTGGCATCGGATTGGCCGACCAGCACGGCGACGCGGGCAGCGTCGATGGATTCGTTGGACAGGATGGGGAATTCCTTGAGAATGACCTTGAGATTGGGGTCCTCGGCCAGGAGCGCGGCCATGTCCGGCAGGGCAGCGCGGCAGTAGCCGCAATTGTAGTCGAAAAACTCGACCAGGGTGACGTCGCCTTCGGGATTGCCAAGGACGATCTGCCCGGGCGCATTAAATATCTTGTCGTGGAACTCCGACAGCGCCACCGCAGAGCGCTCCTGTTCCTCGGACTGCAAGGTTGCCTCGAGGGCGGCCGACATGCGCTGGAGCAATTTGGGATCGCTGAGCAGATAGGTCTCGATCATCGGATTGAGGATTGCCGGATCGAGGTCGGCGACCGCCGGTTCTGTGACAGGAGTGGGCGCCGCGGCAAGGGCGAGCGCAGCCTGTTCATCAAGCACCTCCTGGACTATGGCCCGGACCGCGACGGCGTCCGTTTGAGGCGCCGGCTGGCTGAGAACGGAATATCCCAAGGCACCGGCGAAAATGCCGGCCAATGCTGCCAGCACGATGGAAAGGCGGTTCATTCTAGGCTCCAGGCGAGTCACGCCGGTTCTGTCTAGCAGACCTGGAGCAAGAGTAGCACCCATCCATGGCCAGGCGCTTCACCGCCGCTTCAATTGTTGTTGAGAAGCCGGACACTTCGGGCTACGCCCGAGGCAATGACGGAGTTGCAATGACCACCACATCGCCTGACGGCCTGATGCCGTTTTTCGCCATGGACATCCTCAAGCGTGCCAAGGCGCTGGAGGCCGAGGGCCGCAGTGTGTGCCACCTCGAGGTGGGAGAACCCGGTGCCCCGCCAGCGCCGGGCGTCATCGAGGCGGTGGGCAAGGCGCTGCCCCTGCCACAGGGCTATACCAATGCCAAGGGCCTCACCGAACTGCGGGAGGCGCTGGCACGCTACTACGCGGAGCAGCACGGAGTATCGGTCGATCCGGAGCTGATCCTTGCGACCATGGGATCCTCGGCAGGCTTCATCCTGGCCTTCCACACGGCCTTCAAGCCGGGCGCGCAAATCGCCATCACGCGGCCAGGCTATCCGGCCTATGTGAATACGCTGCTCGGCCTTGGTTTCGGCGTGGCTGAAATTCCGCTCAGCGCCAGCAATGGCTGGCGGCTGACCGGGGAGCAGATTGCCGCTGCCCATGCACACAAGCCGTTTGACGGTTTGCTCTTTGCCAGTCCGGCCAATCCCACCGGCGCGTCAGTCAACCGCGCGCAATTGGCGGACATCGTCGAGACCTGTGCCCGGCTCGGCATTACCTTCATCTCCGATGAAATCTACCATGGGCTCGACTATGCCGGCCCCTCGGTCAGCGCGCTGGAGCTGACGCGTGATGCCATCATCATCAACAGCTTCTCCAAATACTATTGCATGACCGGCTGGCGCATCGGCTGGATGGTGCTGCCCGAGGCGATGATCCGGCGGGCCGAAATCCTGCAGCAGAACCTCTTTATTTCAGCGCCGACCCTGAGCCAGATTGCGGCTACCGTGGCGCTGGGCGAGAGGGACTACGCGGAGGTGCAGAAGGCCGCCTACGCGCAGAACCGGGCGCTGCTGAACCGGGGCTTGCGCGAGCTGGGATTCGATCTCCCGGCGGAGGGCGATGGCGCCTTTTATGCCTATGCGGGGATCAGCCGCTTCTCCAATGATTCCATGGCGTTCTGCCTGGACATGCTGGACCGGGCCGGCGTTGCTGCGACGCCGGGCGTGGATTTCGACCGTATCGATGGCAATGGCTTTGTGCGGTTCAGCTATGCGGGCACACAACAGACGGTTGAGCAGGCCCTGGAGCGGATGCGCGGATTTCTCGCGGCGGGTGGCTGATGACAAAAATCCCGACCTTGCACACGGGACGCCTGGTCCTGCGACCCCCGAACATGGCGGACTACCCGGCCTATGCCGCGTTCATGGCGTCTGAACGCTCCCGGTTCATGGGCGGTCCCTTTGTCGGTTGGGCAGCGTGGGGAATGTTCGCCAGCGATGTCGCCATGTGGGAGCTATACGGCCATGGCGCGCTGATGATCGAGCTTCGTGAAACCGGCGCATGCGTGGGCCAGGTTGGCATCAATCACGGTCCGATGTTCCCAGAAAAGGAACTGGGGTGGATGCTTTACGAGGGATTCGAGGGCAGGGGTATTGCCACCGAGGCAGGCGCCGCCCTGCGCGACTGGGCCTTTGATCTGCTCGGCCTGAGCACCCTGGTGAGCTATTTCGACCCGGCCAATGTCAAGTCAATGGCGGTATCAGCCCGATTGGGTGGGGTGCGGGATGATCGGGCCGTCGCGCAGGACGAGGGCGACGTGGTGTTCAGGTATCTGCCGGGTCGGTAATGACCTGAGGCTGGCACAGTGGGCGGGACCTGCAACCCTGGCGTTGCATCAAGACGGAAAGGGCGGCCCGGAGGCCGCCCTTCATGTTTCTAGCCCAGGCCGAGGCGGCGCTGCCACCAGCCGACCTTCTTCTTCTTGTCCGGCTCGCCGTCAGCCTGTTCGGCTTCGGCTTCTGCCGGGGCGGCGCTGGAGGAGACGACCACGCCTTCGGGCGGCAGTTCCTTCTTCACGCGGCGCGAGCGGGCCGGCTTTTCCTCGGCCACCGGTTCAGCGGTCTTGGGGGCTGGCGCCGGCTTGGTCGGCTTTGCCGGCGCGGCTTCGGCCACAGCCGCTTCGGGCGCAGCGTCAGCGGCCTCCGCCTTGGGCTTGCGGGCACGGGGCTTGCGCTTGGGCTTTTCCTCCGCAATCGGCTCCGCGGGTGCTTCGGCGGCTTCGACCGGGGCGGATTCGGCGGGTGCCGTATCCTCGGTTTCCGAGACCTTCTTGCGGCGGCTGCGCTTGGGCTTCTCGGACGCCTGCGGCTCCTCGGCCGGGACTACCGGTGCGGCTTCGGCATCCATCACGACATGATCGACCACGGCGTCTTCTGGCGCCGATACGGCGGCTTCGCCGCTTTCAGAGCCGGGCTCGCCATTCTGGTCGCGGCGATTGCGACGGCCACCACGACGGCCCCGGCGGCGGCGGCGGCGGTTCTCGCCATCGCTATCACCTTCCGCCGATGCGCCGGCAGTTGCGCCTTCGCCAGCTTCGTCTTCAGCCTCAGCGCCGCTTTCGCTGTCAATCTCGCCGTCGTCATTGCCTTCGGCAGCATTCGGGCTGGGCTGGTCGCCATTGCGCCCACCGCGGCGGCGGCGGCGGCGGCGGCGACGGCCATTGCCTTCGCCTTCACCAGCATCTGCGGCGCGCGCTTCAGTTTCCTCGGTCTCCTCGACCTCGGCGTCAAGCTCTTCCTCGTCCGCATCCTCGATGACAGCGCTGTCGACGCGCACATGGGCGGCGGCGCGCTGATCGGCATAGGCCGAGACGCGGGTCTCGCCCTTTTCGATGGCGAACTGGTGGCCGGTCATCTTGCCATCGGCGGTGATGGTGATGGAGAGGTTGTTGCGCATCTCAAGCTGCGAAAGGGTCTCGCGCTTGAAGTTGAGAATGTAGAGCGCGACCTCAATTGGGACGCGCACATTGATCGATTGGCCCTGCTTGCGCAGCACGTGGTCCTCGATGTGACGCATGATCATCAGCGCCAGCGATTCGGTGGACCTGACCAGGCCGGTGCCATCGCAGATCGGGCATTTGTGGGTGGAGCTTTCCACCACGCCGAAGCGAATGCGCTGGCGGCTCATCTCCATCAGGCCGAAATGGCTGATGCGGCCCACCTGGATGCGGGCGCGGTCGTCCTTGAGACAATCCTTGAGCTTGCGCTCAACGGCCCGGTTGGAGCGGTTCTCCATCATGTCGATGAAGTCGATGACGATGAGGCCGGC
>CBFGTF010000158.1:0-6593 GCA_965651655.1 uncultured Devosia sp. | reverse complement strand
TGGCCGTCGAGCGCTCGTTCTCGATCATGTCGCGCGGCATCAGGTGGCGGCGGTTCGATGTGGCATAGAACAGCACATTGTCCGGCCGCCCCTCCAGCCCGCCATCGAGAATGGTCTTGAGTGACTTGTAGCTGGTCTCCCCGCTGTCGAAGCTGAGATCATCGCAGAAGACGATGAACCGTGCCGGTTGACCCGAAATAGCCCGCATCAATTGCGGCAGGGTCTCGAGGTCCTCCCGCGCAATCTCCACCAGCACCAGCCTTTCGAACCCGTCCCGCGCTCCGATATCGGCATGGATGGCCTTGACCAGCGAGCTCTTGCCCATGCCCCGCGCGCCCCAGAGCAGGGCATTATTGGCTCCATGCCCGCGCGCAAACTGCTCGCTATTGGCAAGGAGAATGTCGCGCACCTGGTCGATGCCCCTGAGCATGTCGAGCGGCACCCGGCTGACCTTGGGCACGGCCAGCATGGTCCCGCTCTCTCCCTGCCAGTGATAGGCATTTTCTTGCCCGAGCGTGAAGCGGCCCGCCGCATCATCCTCGGCCATCGCCCGAGCAATGGTTTCGAGCGCTTCGGCAATTCTGCCCAGATAGTCCCTGGTTTTCACGACAGCGTCCTTCGGCTTTGGCGCGGCAATCTGCGCGCCCTTATTGGCTTTGCATTAAGCCAACCCCAAATGTATAGTCCGCGCGATTTTGGCCGGGGCGCAAGTGCAGGCAAGCCCGATAGCGTCCACATTCCTGATCAGTCAGGGCGGGCCGCCCCATCCTCCAACTCACAGAAAAAGAATCGATAAGGAGTTCGCTTGATGTTTGTAACGCCCGCTTACGCGCAGGATGCCGTCGGTGCCCCCGGAGGCATGGCAGATATTTTCATCCAGCTGATGCCCATCGCCCTTCTGGTGATCATCTTCTGGCTCCTGATCTTCCGCCCGCAGCAGAAGCGTCTCAAGGCCCAGCAGGCGATGCTGTCCGCCATCCGTCGCGGCGATACTGTCGTCACCACCGGCGGCATTATCGGCAAGGTCACCAAGGCCGTTGAGGGCGAAGATCTCGAAGTCGAGATCGCCACTGGCGTGAAGGTCAAGCTCGTGCGCGGCATGGTTGCCGATGTGCGCTCCAAGTCCGAGCCGGTCAACGACAACAAGCCGGCTTGAGCCACCTACCGCTTGCCCACCGGAGCCCACGGGCTCCGGTCGTGTTTTCAGGACCTTTCTAGATGCAGTCTTCGCCTATCCGCACAGCCGTCATCCTGTTTGCAGCGATCATTGGCCTGCTCTTCGCAGTGCCCAATTTTCTGTCCAAGGACGTTGTTGACGCCCTGCCGGGTTGGCTGCCCAAGCAATCCATGGTCCTGGGTCTTGATCTCCAGGGCGGTTCGCACCTGCTGCTCGAGGTCAATCGCGACAGCATCGTCACCGAGCGCCTCGCCGATCTGCGCCGCGACGCGCGCAACGTGCTGGCCAATGAGAACGGCATTGGCAATATCATCACCACCGATATTGCCTCCAATAGCATCACCATCGAGCTGACCGATCCGACCCAGATGGCCGCGGCGCGGACGGCCATCGAAGGCCTGCAGAACACCCTGAGCAACGCTCTCTTTGCCGGGACCGGCACCAATGAGCTCACCTTTGGCGAAGCGGCCGGCGGCAGGCTCACCATTGGCCTCACCGCCGACGGCATCTCCCAGCGCATGAGTGCGCTTGTTGCCCAGTCGGTGGAGGTGATCCGCAGCCGTATCGACGAACTGGGCACCACCGAGCCGACGATCCAGCGCCAGGGCGACACACGCCTGCTGGTGCAGGTTCCCGGCTTCGGCGACAGCGAGCGCCTCAAGAACATCATTTCGCAAACCGCGCGCCTGACCTTCCACATGGTCTACCCGGGCATGTCGCCTGACCAGGCCGAAGCCCAGGGACTGCCGCCGGGCACCATGATCCTGCCCAGCCAGGACGGCAGCCGGGAACTGCTCTACGAGGAAATCGCCATTGGCGGCGAATCCCTGAGCGACGCCCAGCCCAGCTTCGACCAGCAGCGCGGCATTCCGGTCGTGACCTTCCGCTTCGACACGCGCGGCGCCATCACCTTTGGTGAAATAACCTCGCAGAATGTTGGCCAGCGCTTTGCCATCGTTCTGGACAATACCGTCATCACGGCGCCGGTCATCCAGCAGCCGATCACCGGTGGTTCCGGCCAGATCAGCGGCAGCTTCACCACGGCTTCCGCCAATGACCTGGCCGTCCTGCTGCGCGCCGGCGCGCTGCCGGCTAGCCTGGATGTGGTCGAGGAGCGTTCGGTTGGACCCAGCCTTGGCGCCGACTCGGTTCGTGGCGGCGTTATCGCCGGCATCATCGGCGGTATCTCCACAATCCTGTTCATGCTCATCGCCTATGGCACCTTCGGTGCCTTCGCCAATCTGGCGCTGATCCTCAACATTGGCCTCGTCATCGGCGCTCTCTCGGCGCTCGGGGCCACGCTGACCCTGCCGGGCATTGCCGGCATCGTGCTCACCATGGGCATGGCCGTCGACGCCAATGTGCTGATCTTTGAACGCATGCGCGAGGAGCAGGCGGCGGGCAGGGGGGCTGTCCAGTCCATCCAGGCCGGTTTCCAGAACGCCATGAGCGCGATTCTCGACTCCAATGTCACCACGTTCATCGCCGCCGTCGTACTGTTCTTCCTCGGCTCCGGCCCGGTCCAGGGCTTCGCCGTCACGCTGGCCATCGGCATCATCACGACGCTGTTCACGGCCTATTTCATCACCATGCTGATCGTCGGGCGCTGGTACTCCTGGCGCCGGCCCAAAAAGCTCAGGATCCAGCTGCTGCGCCTGATCCCGGACGACACCAAGGTGCCGTTTATGAGCTGGCGCCGCACTGCCATCATAATTTCCATGGTGCTGACCCTCGGGTCAGCCGGCCTCTTCTTCATCCATGGCATGAATCTGGGCATCGATTTCAAGGGCGGCACATCCGTTGAAGTCCAGCATCAGGATGGTCCCGCCGATGTCGGCCATATTCGCGAACTGCTGGGCGCGCTCGATCTGGGTGACGTTCAGGTGCAGGGCTTCGGGACGCCCGAGGATGTGCTGATCCGCATTGAGCTGCAGGATGGTGGACCCGAAGCGCAGCAGGCTGCTGTCGACTCGGTGGTGACCACGCTGGCGGCCGAAAATTACGAGTTGCGCCGTACCGAGGCCGTCAGCGGTACCGTGTCTGGCGAACTGGCCATTTCCAGCACCATCGGCCTGTCGCTCGCCGTGCTCGGCATCCTGATCTACCTCTGGTTCCGCTTCGAGTGGCAGTTCGCCGTGGGCGCCGTCGTGTCGACCCTGCACGACGTTGTCCTGACGCTGGGCTTCTTCTCGCTCACCGGCATCGAGTTCAACCAGTCCAGTATCGCGGCTATCCTCACCATTGTGGGCTATTCGCTCAACGATACTGTGGTGGTCTATGACCGCGTGCGCGAGTTCCAGCGAAAATACCGCAAGATTCCGCTCGTGGAAATGCTCGACAAGGCCATCAATTCGACCCTGTCGCGTACCGTCCTGACTGGTCCCACGACCCTCTTCGCGCTTCTTGCCCTGGCAGTCTTTGGTGGCGAAGTGATCCAGAGCTTCGTGCTCTCGATGATCTTCGGTGTCCTCGTCGGCACCTATTCGTCGATCTTCATTGCCGCGCCGATCCTGGTCAATCTGGGCCTCAAGGACCGGCCGGAGCCGGAAGCCGACGGCAAGGAAAAGTCTGCCGATGGCGCTGTCGTCTGATCTCCTTTCCGGCGCGGGGGGACACTTCCCGCGCCAGGTCGGCATCGATGCCTATGGCAATGGCGGCTTCCGCTTCGCCGACATGTCGCACAAGGGTTCGCTCCTCTGCCTGCCCGGCGGCATGGCCGGGTGGGACCTGGGCTCGGCCGCCAACCTGACTTTGGCGAGCCTGCAACCGGTCCTGGACCAGTCCGACCGGATTGACGTGCTGCTCATCGGTCTCGGTACCGATATTGTCGCCATCGACCCTGCCATCCGTCCGGCCCTCAGGGACAAGGGGATCATCCTCGAAGCCACCCAGACTGGTGGCGCCGTACGCACCTATAATGTGCTGCTGGCCGAGGAACGGGCCGTTGCCGCCGCGTTGATCGCCGTGGAGAAGGCGAGGTAAGAACATGGCTGGCTTTTGCGCTCGCGACCTCACCCCACCCTCGGTCCCTCCCCATCGAGAGGAGGCAGGCGCAAGTGAGATGTCCGTGGTCATCGTCTCCATCCCCCTTGTGGGGAGGGTAGCGGAGCTCGGCCCCTGGGCCGTAGCGAAGCTGGGGTGGGGGTGCAGAATCAACAACGTGGGCGATGTCGTTCATGACCTCTGACTCACACACATTCGCCGCCGAGGCCCTCCGCACCACCGACCGGGATCGCTACCTGGCCACGCTCGTGTTGCCCGCCGCCGCCCGTCCGGCCATCACTGCGCTCTACGCATTCAATGCCGACATCGCCGCCATCCGCGAGCGGGTGTCCGGCCCCCAGCCGGGCGAAATCCGCCTGCAATGGTGGAACGATGCGCTCACTGGCAATGGTCACGGCGCGGTGCGCCAGAACCCGCTGGCCGACGCGCTGCTGGACCTTGTCGAGGCATACCGCTTGCCTGTCGGAACACTGCAACGCCTGATCGGCGCCCGGCGCTTCGACCTTTATGATGATCCCATGCCGGACCTCGAAACCTTCGAAGGCTATGCGGGGGAGACCGCCTCGACCCTGTTCCAGCTCTCGGCCATGATTCTCAATGGCGGGGACCCGGTCGAACCCGGCGACGCTGCCGGGCATCTGGGCGTGGCCCAGGCCATGATTGGGCATTTGCGGGCCTTTGGCCATGTCTCGGCCCAGGGACGCATCATGCTGCCCCTCACGATCCTTGACGCCAATGGTGTCCGCGAGGGCGAAGTCTTTGCCGGCCAGGACAGCGAAGGCCTGCACGCCGCGCTCAGCCAGGTCGCCGAACTGGCTGCCGTTCACCTGCAAAAGGCCCGGACGGCCATCGCTGCCCTCCCGTCTTCCTTGCGTCCCGCCTTTGCCGCAATAGCCCTGCTTGAAGCCCAGCTTGCGGCCTGGCAGCGTAGCTCCGCCAGGCCCTTCGCCCCGCCGCCCGGCGACGCCGACTGGCGAAAGATCGCGCGGCTGGCCTGGTGGTCACTTCGTAACCGCTAGCCCGACACGCGACGCCGCGCTGCCTAATTTCGCATCTGCTGGCTGTGGGAAGTCGGCCGCTACCGCTCGATGATCGCCACGAACTCGCCCGTCAGCCGAGCCGCGACCTGCCCCTCATAGGTCAACTCCGCCGCCACCGTGAGCCGCGCCCGTCCACGCCGCTCCAGCATATGGACAAAGCCATCCCAGCCCGCGCCATCCAGCCGCGCCGCGGCTTCTGCCGTCCCGGCTATGGGCTTGAGATAATCCATCTGCGTCCGATGGATGACCAATTGGCTGGTGATCCCCTGAGCTTCCAGCCGCAGGTGCAGCACCGACCAGGCTGCAAGCAGCCCCAGCGTCGCGGCGCTGCCGCCGAACATGGTGCCATGCACGTTGATATTGGGCTCAAGGGGCGCCTGCAGCACCACTTCCTCGGCACTGGCCGCGATCACCGACACGGCCATCGCCCGCGACAGCGGGATATGCTCGTGAAGGTATTCGGCCAGCGCCGCTTCTGTCATGCCCAGGCCTTGAGGTCTGCGAGCGCCCGGCTGGTAATGGCCCGGCGCTTGGCCATGGTCTTTTCCGGACCGCGCCAGCGGGTGACCCCTTCCGGCTTGGTGATAGTCACCTCCGGAAACAGGCCGAAATTGACATTCATGGGCTGGAAGCTGCGGGCGCCGCTATAGCTCTCGGCCTCGATATGTCCACCGGTGATATGCCCGATCAGGGCGCCGAGCGCCGTCGTCACCGGCGGCGTTGCCAGAGAGCCGCCCTTGACCTCAGCGGCCGTCATGCGGCCGGTGATGAGCCCGACCGCGGCGCTTTCCACATAGCCCTCGACACCCGTTACCTGTCCGGCAAAGCGGATACGGGGATCAACCTTCAGCTTAAGGTCTGCCGACAACACTTTGGGTGAATTGATGAACGTGTTGCGATGCAATCCACCCAGACGCGCAAACTGGGCATTCTCCAACCCCGGGATCATGCGGAAGATTTCGGTCTGGATGCCATAGCGCATCTTGGTCTGGAAACCGACCATGTTCCACAATGTGCCCAGCGCATTGTCCTGCCGCAGCTGCACGATGGCATAGGGTTTCACCGTCGGATTGCGCGGATTGGTGAGCCCCACCGGCTTCATGGGCCCATGGCGCAGCGTTTCGACGCCGCGCTCCGCCATAACCTCGATGGGGAGGCACCCGTCGAAATAGGGGACCTTTTCCCAGTCCTTGAATTCATGCAGTGGCGCGGTCTTCAGCGCCTCCACGAAGGCGAAATACTGGTCCTTGTCCATCGGCAGGTTGAGATAGTCCGCCCCTGTGCCGCCGGGCCCTGCCTTGTCGTAGCGCGACTGCTTCCAGGCAATGTCGTGATTGATGCTGTCATAATGGACGATGGGCGCAATGGCGTCG
>CBFGTF010000157.1:0-6610 GCA_965651655.1 uncultured Devosia sp. | reverse complement strand
CCGGCGACGCTGAGCCCGCTGCTCAACCAGGCGTTGCTGCGCGAACGGTTGGGCTTTAACGGCCTCATCGTTTCCGATGCCACGCCCATGGCCGGGTTCGGTGACTGGGGTCCGCGCGCCGAGACCATTCCGCAATGCGTGGTGGCCGGCTGCGACGTGATCCTCTTCTCCGACGATCCCAATGCGGACCTGATGTATCTCGTGAAGGCGGTGGCTGATGGGCGCCTGACTCAGGAACGGGTCGATGAAGCCGTTACCCGCGTACTCGCCCTCAAGGCCGCACTGGGTCTTCACAGGGCCGACCGCCCCGAACCGGCGCTGACCAATGCCGAGGCCGTCATGGCCCGCCCCGAGAGCAAGGCCACGGCCCGTGCGGTGAGCGCCAAGGTGCCGACCCTGGTCAAGGATATTGCGGGCCTCCTGCCGCTCTCGCCGGCACGGCACAAGCGCGTGCTGATCTTTTCGACCGGGGCCATTCAGCCCTTCGTGCCGGTGCCCCTGCCCCTGTCATTGCCCGACCTGCTGCGCCAGGAGGGGTTCGAGATCACCGAATACACACCCGATATGCAGGTCAATGTCAGGGATTTCGACCTGGTACTCTATCTCCTGGCCGAAGAAACCCTGCTGACGCGGCAACGCATCTTCCTCAACTGGAAGGGGCTGACCGGCAATGTCTTTGGCGCCATGAAGCGCTATTGGCATGATGTGCCCACGCTCATGGTATCGCTGGGCTTCCCCTATTACCTCCACGACGCGCCGCGCGTCCCCACCTATGTCAACGCCTATGGCTCCAATGAGGACATGCAGGCGGCGGTGGTGGAGTGTCTGATGGGGCGGGTCGCGTTCGAGGGCAAAAGCCCGGTCGATCCGTTCTGCGGCAGCGAGCAGGGGAAGTATTGAGGGGAGCGGTGATGGCCGCCCTCGTGGTTCGAGGCTTTGCTACGCAAGGCACCTCACCATGAGGACTTTCTATAAACCGGGCTCCCGTAAGCCCTTGTCCTGAGGTGCCGCGAAGCGGCCTCGAAGGGCGAGGGCGTCCATCCCGGTCAGTCCGGCACGGTCCCGTTCTTCGCCAGCACGTCCCCCGCCAGATAAAGCGAACCGCAGATCAATACGCGGGCGTTCTCGATGCCTGCCGCAGCCTTGAGGGCGGTGGTTATCGAGCGCGCGGCCCTGGCGGGAAAGCGCAGGGCCCGCGCGCGGGCCGCGATGTCCTCTGCCGGATGCGCATTGGCCTCCCCCGGGATGGTCAGCGTCAGCACCTGAGCCGGGTACAGGTCGCGGAACGGGGCCAGAAAATCCTCCGGCACCCTTGTATTCATCATCCCCATGATCAGCACCAGTGGTCTTGGCGGCATGGCGGCGATGGTTCGCGCCAGGGCAGCCGCGCCATGGGCATTGTGGCCGCCATCGAGCCAGAGTTCATGGCCTTCGGGCAGCAGGCCGCGCAGCTTGCCGGTCCGCACGGGCTGCATCCGCGCCGGCCAGGACACGCGGCGCAATCCCTCGGCAAGGGCAGCCGCATCGACCGGCAGACCGAAATGGCGCGTGGCGGCAATGGCCAGGGCGGCATTGTCGAACTGATGCGGTCCCTTGAGCGCCGGCGGCGGCAGGTCGAGTAGCCCGCCTTCGTCCTGATAGACCAGGCGTCCATCCTGCTCGGAGCCATGAAAGTCCTCGCCCTGCCAGATCGGCGTGATCCCCAGCCGCCGCGCCGCCCGGTCGAGCACATGGCGCGCCTCGTCGTGCTGGATGCCCATCACCGATCTGGCGCCACGCTTGAGGATGCCCGCCTTGTTCGACGCGATCTCGCCAATCGAATTGCCCAAAAACCCCTGATGATCGTAGTCGATCGGGGTGATGATGGTGCCCAGCGGGTGCTTGACCACATTGGTCGTGTCGAAGGTCCCGCCCATGCCGGTTTCGAGCAGCAGGAAATCGGCCGGCGTTTCGGAAAAGAGCTTGAAGGCGGTGACGGTGGTCACCTCGAAAAAGGTGATGTTGTCGCCATTGTTGAGCTGTTCCACTTCTTCCAGCGCCGCATTGAGCAGCCGCGTGCCCACCAGCGTGCCGGCCAGGCGAATGCGCTCGTTGAAGCGCACCAGGTGCGGGGAATTGTAGACATGTACGCGTTTGCCCGCCGCCTCCAGGAAGGCGCGCAGATAGGCAATGGTCGAGCCCTTGGCATTGGTCCCGGCCACATGGATCACCGGTGGCAGGCGGTCCTGTGGATTGCCCAGCTTTTCCAAGAGCGGCAGCATGCGGTCAAGGCTGAGGTCGATCAGCTTGGGATGGAGCTGCGACAGGCGGGCAAGTATGGCGTCGGTGCGGGACAATTCAGTCTCCGGAGTTGGGCACATTGCCGGTCATACCACCGGCCCGGCACCTCCCCCTTGACGGGGGAGGATGGGAGGGGGTGCTTCACGCGCTCGGTGCCAGCCAGTCCCCCTCCCTAGCTCTGCTATGGCCTTCGGCCCAGCGCCGCTACCCTCCCCGCAAGGGGGAGGGTGAAGAAGGGCACTCTACTTCCGCAGTTCCCCGCCCGTGGTCTTGGTCACAGCTGCAACCACCGCCGCGGAGACCGTGTCGATTTCCTCGTCGGTCAGTGTCTTGTCCCGCGGCTGCAGAACCACTTCGATGGCCACGGACTTCTTGCCCTCGCCAACATGGCTGCCCTCGAACACGTCGAAAATGCCAACGTCCTTGATGAGCACCTTGTCGGCGCCACGGGCGGCCTTGAGAATGGCCGCAGCAGTGACGCCGCGATCCATGACAAAGGCAAAGTCACGCGACACGGGCTGGAACGGGCTCAGGTCCAGTGCCGGCTTGGTGCGGGTGGCCTTCCGGCGCGGCTCGGGCAGGGCGTCGAGATCGATCTCGAAGGCCGCAACCGGCCCTTCAATGTCCAGTTCGGCGCAGAGCGCCGGATGCAGTTCGCCGAACCAGCCCAGGGTCACCTTGGGGCCCAGCGCAATGCGTCCGCCCCGGCCCGGATGGCTCCAGCTGGCGGGTTCGGGCAGCACCTGCACCTTGTCGATATCGACGCCCAGCGCATCGAGCACCGCGGCGAGATCCGCCTTGGCATCCCAGACAGTGACGGCCTCGGCCTTGCCGGACCAGTGGCGCCCCGAGCCGGTGAGCCTGGCCGTGCCGGTGCGCAGGCCAGAGGCATAGGTATGCTGACCCTCCGGCTGGTCCGAGAGGAAGACCTGCCCCACCTCGAACTGCGCCACATCGGCAAAGCCGCGATTGGCATTGCGGCGCGCCCCGGCAATCAGGCCCGGAAGCAGCGAGGGCCGCATGTCGGTCATGTCCGAGGCAATGGCATTGGCCAATTGCCGGTCTTCGCTGCCGCCGCCGAAGCGGGTCGCGTCGGCATTGGAGATGAAGCTCCAGGTGACCGCTTCGTCGAGGCCCCGCGCGGCCAGCGCCCGACGGGCAATGCGGCGGCGGTTCTGGATAGTGGTCAGCATGCGGGGGGCGACATGGTTGAGCCGGGTCAGCGGCTCGACCGGCACATTGTCGACGCCCACCATGCGCATGACCTCTTCGACAAGGTCCGCCTTCTGGGTCACATCGGGGCGCCAGCTGGGCACCGTCACACTGCGCGTTGCGCCACTGCCTTCGGCAACAAAGCCGAGGCGGGCGAGAATTTCTCCAATACGGTCCGCCGACAGATCAAGGCCGGTGAGGCGCTTGACCTCGGAAAGTGGAAAGTCGACCACCGTATCGGGGAAGACGTCTTCGCCCGAAATGACTGGCTCCATCGGCGTTCCACCGCACAATTGGAGGACAAGGCGTGTGGCCAGCTCCATGCCCGGCTCGGTCAGCGCCGGATCGACATGGCGTTCGAGCCGATAGCGCGCGTCCGAGACAATGCCGGTCCTGCGGCCGGTCTGGGCGATCAGGTCGGCGTCCCAGCTGGCGCATTCCATGAACACATTGGTGGTCGCCTCGGTCACGCCCGAGCGGATACCGCCCATGATGCCCCCGAGGCAGAGCGGTCCCTTGTCGTCGGCGATGACGGTCATGGTGTCGTCGAGCGTATAGACCTTGTTGTCCAACGCATCTAAGGCCTCGCCGCGCGCATTGCGCAGCACCATCTGCCCTTCGACCTTGTCGGCGTCATAGGCGTGGAGCGGGCGGCCCCAGCCCAGAGAAACCAGATTGGTGATATCGACGACCGTGTTGATGGGCCGCAGCCCTACGGCACGCAGGCGCTGTTGCAGCCAGTCGGGCGAGGGGCCGTTCCTGACATTGGCGATGTAGCGCCCGGCAAATTTGCGGATCGCCTTGGGCTCGCCCGCGCCGAATTGGTGCGGTAGTGGCGCTATCGGGCTCTTGCCCTGCGACGGGATCGGCGAGAAATCGGTGGTCTTGAGCGTGCCCAGGCCAAAGGCGGCCAGATCGCGCGCCACGCCGTAGACACCGGTGGCGTCACCGCGATTGGGCGTGATGGAAATGTCGAAGACCACGCCATTGATGCCGGCATAGTCGACATATTTGACGCCCACCGGTGCATCGGCTGGCAGCTCGATAATGCCGTCATGGTCCTCGGACAATTCCAGCTCGGCATTGGAGCAGAGCATGCCATTGGACACCTGGCCGCGGATATTGCCCTTGCCGATGGTCATGTCCTTGCCCGGAATATAGGTGCCGGGAAAGGCAAAGACCGACTTCAACCCCGTGCGGGCATTGGGGGCGCCGCAGACCACGTCGATCAATTCGCCCGTGCCGGCGTCGACCTTGCAGACCCTGAGCTTGTCGGCGTTCGGATGTTGCTCTGCCGAGACGACATGGGCGGTGACGAAGGCCTCGAGCGCCTTGCCCTGGCTTTCAATGCCTTCCACTTCCAGACCGATCATGGTCAGGGCCTTGCCGATCTCGTCGACGGAGGCATTGGTGTCGAGATGTTCCTTGAGCCAATCGAGGGTGAATTTCATTCTTTTGGGCCTTTAGCGGAAGTCACTCTTGCTGCCGGTAATGGGCGGCAAAGCGGAGGAAAGTTTCAGAAGTTCGACCAGCACATTGGCAAAGCCGCGTGCGTCGTCGATGGCCTTATGGGTGTGGGGCACATGGCCGTAGAATTCGGCCGGCAGCTTGCTCATGCCCCAGTCGAGATAGGGCGCGCCGCGCAGCGTTCCGGCCATGGTGTAAAGGCAGATGCCGCCGCCCCGGAAGATCTGGCGGCCCTTGAAGGGGCCGGAAAGGGCGCGGGTGCCGGCATATTCATCCAGATAATGGTCCATCCAGAGGCCGTCGAAGATCATAGGCGCGGCCACGAAGACCTTCGGGCCGGGCAGGCTCTCGACCCAATCGGCGTAGCGCGGCATGACCACGGCGGGGTCCTCGGCATTCTCAGTTGCCGCCTTCCAGGCCTCCGGCTGGGTCGCCCACCAGGCCATCGTGGTCTCATTGGTGGTCCGGTCGGCACGCGGGGTCAGCACCGCCTCGAACTCGCCATGGCGTGTGCCGTCGGCGGTGATGGCGACCGAGGCAAAGCTCAGCATGGAATTATGCAGCGGAGTCGGCCCGTCCGATTCAATGTCGGTGACGATGAAGATCGGCGTGGCGACCCTGTTGTAGAGGTCACGCCCCGCTGGCAGCACGGTCACCAGCCGGAAGGTTTCGCAGACAATCTCCATGTCCGGGGCAAATCCGCCATTGCGGGCGAAAAAAGCCTCGTGACCCGCCCGCCATTCTGCATAGGGCCCTTCGCCCTCGAGGTCGGTGAAGGACGGGTCGATATCGTCGAAGCGTTTCACCTCAACCGACGTGGTCTCGATGACGCAGGCGTCTTCGCCCGTGCCATTGAGCACGATATCGCGGCGTCCGACTTCCGGCATGGGTTCATCCGGGCCGATATCGCGCAAGGCACCGCACGTCGCCGTCTTCTTGCCCGCCAGCACCAGCGCGAGCAGGCGGTCAGCCAGCTCCGGAGAATCCCCGAAGCTGAACTTGATCTGCGCAATGGTGGCGGTGGACGACGACATCAGGGGGAGACGGCTCCCGGCGCCTTCTCGCCACGCAACATGCTGGCAATCGAAATATCTTCATCGATTTCCGGCCAGTGCAGGCCCATTGGCATGAGCTCGATGTCAGCCCGGGCATTGGGGGACGCCGCCATCAGGCGGGGATACCACCAAATCGGCGTCGCCACCTCGCGGCCATCGGCCAGGCGCACATGCAGCTGTGTGGCGTCGCAATGCGCTTCGATGGGCCGGCTGTCTTCGATATCAAGCACCAAAGTAGTCATTCCATGCCTCCAGAAAGACGCTTCTGTTCTCGCGGGTCGCACCAATGATCTCATTGAGATCGCGGGCCGAGAAGCCAAGATTGACGGCCACGTTGAGGTCTTTGAGCCATATCTTGGCTTCTCGACCGTCCTTTACAACATGCACATGCGGCGGTTCCCAGCCATCGGCCGAGTAGAAGAAGAACCTGTACCCCTTCCACCGCAACAAGGTTGGCATGACTAGCTGCTCAGCCCCCCGAACAGCGTCGGCAGGTCGAGCGGACGGAACCCGTAGTGATCGATCCAGCGCTGGTCGGCGTCGAAGAAGGCGCGGAGGTCCGGCATGCCGTATTTGAGCATGGCGATGCGGTCGAT
>CBFGTF010000156.1:0-6696 GCA_965651655.1 uncultured Devosia sp. | reverse complement strand
TGGCACGTCTGCCGTTTGATTTCGACATTCGCGAACCGCCGGCTCTGCGGGATGCCGTGCACGCACTCGGCGCCCGTCTGGCGGCCGTCAGAACCGGTATCAGAAAGTGAGAGTTTTTCGTACCCCCACGCTTGCAGCAATCGCGCCTCGCTCAGCCGCGGCCGTCGCGGCTGAGCGTTCGGAAAACAGGTGCCCTACCCCCTTGGCCCGAACCCCGCCGTCATGCTCGCGCAGCAGGAAAAGAACGTTCAACCCGCGCTGTGCGGCCAGCCGTGCTCCGGCCTCGGGCCCGGCCACCATCAGCGCGGTGGCCCAGGCATCGGCCTCGGCGCAGGTGCGGGCGATGACGGTGACCGATGCGGGCGAGGAGAGTAGCGGCGCACCCCGGTGCGGATCCATCGTATGCGACAGGCGCCGGCCCTGCACGCTCACCCAGTGCCGGTAATCGCCCGAGGTGGCCACGGAGGCATCCTGAAGCGCAAGGATGGAATGCGGGGCGCGTCGATCCCGGTCGGGGGCTTCGACGGCAATCGTCCAGGCCTCGTCATCGGGTCGCAGGCCTAGCGCCCGCATCTCGCCATCGATGCCGACAAGGCCCGATTTAACCCCGAAGGCCAACAGTGTTTCAGCCAGACGGTCCACGCCATGGCCCTTGGCGATGCCGTTCAGGTCCAGCGCGATTGGTGCGCGTTTGCACACACGTGCGCCGTCGACCTGCAGTCGCTCGTGGGCAGGCAGGCGTCTGGCAGTCAGCGCGGCGCCGATAGCGTCGGGGCGCGCCGCCTCGGGCCCGAAACCCCAAGCACGCACGGCATCGCCCATGCCGATGTCAAAAGCCCCGCCCGAGGCGCGGCCGATGGTCAACCCTAGATCGAGCACTTTGGCCAGTTCTGCGGGCACTGCAAGCCATTCGCCCACTCGTGCACGGTTCAAACGCATCAGGGCGCTGTCGGGGTTCCAGGTGGACATGCTTTCATCCACGGCAGCGACGGCCGTCTGCAATGCAGCCTGCAGTGGCCTGATGTCGACGCTCTGATTGGCAAAGAACAGTGCCGACCAGCGCGTGCCCATGGTCGGGCCACTCATGGCGCGGCGGACAGGTTCAATAGACATCTTCGACATACCTCCCCTCGGCTTTAAGGATTGCAGGTGTCAAACCACCAGGGCCCAGAATGTCGGCCAGCGCCGCGCGTACGCCGCGCGCCATGTCGGGCCCGCCGCAAACCATGACCCGTGCGCCCCTAGCGATCGCCTCTGCGACCTCTGTCACCTCAGAGCGCAGAGCGTCCTGCACGTATTGCGGTCGTGCTCCGCGGGAAACGGCGGTGACGAGGCGGGACAGCCGGCCCCCGGCCACCCAGGTGCGCAGGTCGTCGCCAAAGAAGAAATCGCTGTCCGGGTGCCGCATCCCGAAGTAGAGCTGGATCGGACGGCGGCTCGTATTGGCACGGATGAAGCCGGCGAGCGGCCCGATCCCGGTACCCGCGCCGATCAGGATCAGTGGCGTCCGGCCGCGCCCGGCGTGGAAGCCCGGATTGCGGCGCAGAAAGGCGCGCACCGACTGGCCGGGCTCCAGCCCCGTCAACTGGCCTGAGCAGAGCCCTCCGGGGTGTTTCCTCACCACGATCTCGACGAAACCATCCTTCGCGCCAGAGGCCAGGGAATACAGCCGAGGCACAGTCGACCCTTCAGGCAGCACACCCAGCAGGTCACCGGCCCGGAAACGCGCAAAGCCTTGCCCGGTCAAGCACTGCCAGAGTGTCGCCTTGGGCATGGCAAAGCGCAGGATCGCGGTCGGCGCCTGCACCTCGGCGCCATAGTCGCGGCGCGACGTCAGGGTGAGTTTCTCGGTCACAGGTGGCGTCGGCTGATGAGCAAGCTCCAGTTCGATCCCCAGCGCGCGTCCCAGCGACCTACCCCAACGGGCAAAATCCTGCGGCGACTGGCGGTTGATCGTATCGAAGGGCACCAGTGTGGCCCAGCCTTTGGCAAACGCGGCCTGCTGCACCGCCTCAGCAAAAGCGCAATAGGCGGGAAAGCTGCGGTCACCAAAGCCCAGAACCGCCAATGCCGCGGCAGGAGCCGCGGGAAGGCTGCTCAACCGGCCAAGGAACCCCTTGGCCGAGGCTGGCACATCACCCTCGCCATAGGTTGAGGCAAGAAGGATAAAGCGCTTGGCCTTGCGATAACGCAATGGATCGAACCCTGCCATCGGCCCGACATGCACGGTCTGGCCCGCCCCCCGCAGCGCCGTCAGCAGCGTCGCGGCAAAGCCCCACGTACTGCCGCCTTCGGACCCTACCAGCACGATCGTTTCGGCCTCTCCGGCGGGGATGTTACCCCTCAGCCGCGGTCGCCCGCGCCAGCCGGCCAGCCAGACCACCCCGCCCGTGACGCCCAGAACCGGCACACCCAGGGCCATCAGGCCAAGAGACAGCCCGAGCACCGTCGCGCCCTGGCCGCTGTGCAGCATGTAGACGGTTTCCGAAACGTGCTCCCACCGGCTACGCGCGGCCCAGTCCAGCAGTGCACCGGTGCCCTGGTCGATGTGGCCGACGCCCTGATCGGCCTTAAGCGTAAACACGTCCGTGCCATCGCCCGCAGCGGGAAAGGTCAAGTCGCGTAGCGCCGTGACGGAGGTTTCGGCAAGGATCGGGATCGCAGTCAGAGCCAGACCGGTCTGGCCACTGACCTCGAGCGGCACATCAAGGCGCGCAGGCTCGATGCTGACAATCTCAAAGGTTTCGGCCACCATCCACAGCGCGGTGACCGAGGACAGCGCGAGGCCAAAGACGGCAACGCGGGCAATCTCGGTATGCAGGCGGCCGGAAAGCGGCCCGCGCAGGCGCGCGAACCAGCGCCGCCAGCCACCCGTGCGCCGCGCGACCAGCACCGCGCCAGGCAGCGCCAGAACCAGCATGGCCAGCGCACCGGCAGCGACTGTCAGCCGCCCACTGTCGCCCATGAACAGCGAGCGATGCAGATTGGTCAGCCAGCGCTGCAGCGGATCGGGGTCGGCCGAGGCAACCCCTCTGCCCGTGGCCGGGTCGATGACCGCGGCTCCCGGCTGGCCCCCCTCAAACCACCAGGCGGTGATCTCGCCGGACGGCGCACGCTTGATCTGCTCGATCCCGGGATGCACTGCCTGCACCCGAAGGGCCAGTTCGGCCACCGACAGCGTAGCCTCGGCCTGTGGGGCCTGAACGGTCTCGATCACCGGGAACAGGGACAGCGCCGCCCCGCTCAGAGCCGTCACGATCAGCAAAGCCGCCAGAAGCAAGCCCGGCCAGCGGTGCAGGTTGCGCATCATCGCCGTGCCTCCCGATCAGAATCCGTAGGCAAAGCTGGCGATATAGCGTCGCCCCGCGACGGGTTGGCCGGCGCCAGTGGTGGTCAGGGGCATCGACACCTCGCGCGGGCTGTCACGCATATCTTCGACGGCGGCATCGATGTGCAGAGTGTAGCCGGCATCGAACAGCGCATCGGCTAGATCAAGCGTGATTTCCAGCGTCCGCCCGGCACCGACGCTGGCACCCGTGATGCCGTTGATCTGCACCGGATCGCCAGCCGCGGCGCGGTACCAGTCGGTCAGATGCTTGTAGTATTTCGACTTTCCGCCCGCGATCCAGAGCGTGCCGGCATAGGCGTCCGAGCTATCGGTGACATAAAACGCCAGATAAGCGCCGTCAGCACCGTAATTGTTCAGTGTGGTCGTCAGTGTCACCGGACGCGCCAGCGCGAAATTGGGAGCGGTCAACGCCGCGGTCAGAACGAGGGCGGAGAGACGCGGTTTCATTGTCGATATCCTTTGGCCTGGATGACCTGACTTTGGCGGTTCCGGCTGATCCCTTCCTGACGGATCGGGGCGAATCGCTTCAGCTTGTCGTAAGGAACAACACGCGCGGCAGGTACGGCTCCTGCAAGGGCCGGGGTGCTGACCTCAGTCTCCACCGACTTGCGGCGCCCGCGGGGTCATGTCCGCCTGATTGATTGCCCCGGGCAGATAGCGCGCGGGATCGGCGCCGGGGCGGAAGCGAATGTCCAGTTCCAACAGGCTCAGCGTCGCCGGATCCAGTTTCAGCTCGACCCGGTTGCCATCGCTGTCGCGGCCGCGCAGCTCGTAGCAGCCATCATCGATTTTCAGGCGATCAATGCTGATCCCCAGTTGTCGGACATGCGCTGTGGCGGCCTCCCGCGGTTGCCACTGCGACATCGGGCTGCGGCAATGGTCGCTGGCCAGCGCGGCGTGCGAGGTGCTCAAGGCCATCACAATGGCAAGGGCGAATGCGTGTTTCATGGGTAGACTCCTTTGCGGGTGAGCCCCTTATCGCCCCGCAAGCTTTCCGCAGCCTGAAGCTGCGCCATGCCATTCGTCAGCTCCTTGTCAGGTTGATGCGGTCTAACGACAGCAAATAGACGAGAGAGACACCATGCGGATATTGCTGGTCGAAGATGACACCGTCCTTGGCGCGGCCCTGCGTGACCAGATCGTGGCCGATGGCCATTCCGCGGACTGGGTGACACGGCTGGATGCGGCGACCAATGCGATGGCCGGGGCAACCTACGACCTGATCCTGCTCGACCTCATGCTGCCCGATGGCCGCGGGATTGCCTTCCTGAAAAGGCTGCGCGCCGGAGGCAGTGCAACGCCGGTCATCATCCTGACCGCGCTCGACCAGATTTCCGACCGAATCAACGGGCTGAACGCAGGCGCCGACGATTATCTGGTCAAGCCCTTCGATCTGGGGGAGCTGTCGGCGCGGATCGGTGCCGTTGCACGACGCTACAGCGGCAATCCGAACCCGCAGATCACCCATGGCGATCTACAAATCGATCTGGCCGCACGCAGCATCCGGCGCGGTGGCAAAGTCATCGCCCTTACCGCCCGCGAATGGGCGCTGTTCGAGGCGTTTTTGTCCCACCCCGGTTGGCTGCTGTCGAAGGCACAGTTGGAAGAGCGGCTCTATGCCTTCGACGCCGAGTTCGAAAGCAACACGATCGAGGTGCATATCAGCCGCCTGCGCAAGAAACTGGGGGCCAGCGTGATCGAGACCGAGCGAGGTCTGGGCTATCGTCTGGGGGCTGGATGAAGGCGCCTGTCAGCCTTCAGACCCGTCTTGCGCTCGGGCTTGGCTTGGCCCTGAGCCTGCTTTGGATGGGGGCCGCAGCCGTTACCGTCGAAAGCCTGCGCCGCGAAATGGAGGCGGTGTTCGATTCCGCCCTGCAGGAGACCGCGCAACGGCTCCTGCCACTGGCAGTGCTGGAGATCGTGAACCGTGACGAGGACGTCACCGCCCAACATCTGGCACCGATCCGTGCGCATAGTGAGCTGTTCACCTATATCGTGCGCGATGCCACCGGCGCGGTGCTGATGGTCTCCCATGCTGCCGACCCCGCGCTGTTTCCAGCGTGGAACGGCTCCGGGTTTCGCGAAACGAGCACGCACCGCCTCTATAGCGAGGACACGCTGCGAGGCTCGATTCGCCTGACGGTTGCCGAACCCCTGGTGATCCGGCATAAGGTGCTGCGCGGCATATTGATGCGCCAGGCACTGCCGCTGTTGCTGGCATTGCCCCTGACACTCGGTATCGTCTGGGTCGTTCTGCGGTTGGGGATGGCCGGTGTGCGGCGCTTTCGCAACACCCTCGCAGCACGCGACGTTCGCGATCTCTCGCCCGTCCCGATCGAAGAGCTGCCGGCCGAACTGCACCCGGTGGCCGAGACGCTCAACAGGCTGCTCACACGCCTGTCTGCCGCGTTCGAGGCCGAGCGCAGCTTCGCCGCCAATGCCGCACATGAATTACGCACGCCGCTGGCCGGTGCGATCGCTCAGGCACAGCGGATCAGGCAGGAAACACCGGACGCGGCCAGCGCCGAGCGCGCGATGGCCATTGAGGAGACGCTCAAGCGCCTGACCCGCACTGCCGAGCGCCTGATGCAACTGGCCCGGGCCGAGGTTGGGCGGCTGACGGTGGATCATGCCTATGACATTCGACCCGTCTTGAGCATTGTGATCAGCGACCTGACACGGACCGATGGCGCACAGCGTGTGCGGCTTTCGCTGCCGGATGCTCCCGTGCTGTCGGATCTCGACCCGGATGCCCTTGCGATCCTTGTCCGTAATCTGGTCGAGAACGCCCTTCGTCATGGACGCGACGACCACGTGGTGGAGGTAGCGTTATCCCCATCCGGAATATTTCGCGTGGACAATGGCGGCCCAGTCGTCACCGCAAGCGATCTTGACCGGCTGACGGACCGCTTTACGAGACAGAGTGGGCGAGCGGGCGGCGGCCTCGGCCTTGCCATCGTTGCCGCCATCGCCAAGCGGACAGGGGCGACGCTGCACCTGGCGTCCCCGCGTCCCGGCTGCGTTGACGGCTTTTCTGCGAGCGTGCGGCTCCCTCTCAGACAGGGCTGAAACACGATCGAATGCCCGCAGCGCCTTGCCGCGCTCATCGGTAATGTGGAAGTCCACCATATAGCGCCACAGCGGCCAAGGATGACCAGGTCAGGGCCGTCCTGGCGTCAGTGGCGGAGGGCGACGCGCGCGCCTCAGCCTGCCTGAAACCGGTAGTGCCCGATGATGCGAAAGCGGAACAGAATGTCCTCCTCCCGCGCGAATAGGCTACGCCTATCACGCACATCCGCATATACGATTGGTGCAACGCACCAGGGCTTTCATACCATGGCCTCCGT
>CBFGTF010000155.1:0-6702 GCA_965651655.1 uncultured Devosia sp. | reverse complement strand
TCGCCCTCGACCGCCCAGACATCCGCGCCGGCTTCATCGAGGAACTGCGCAAGCTCGACCTGGAAGACCAGCTCTAGGCTGTATCGCCATTCACCTGATGCAGGTACGCCTGAGCTGAATGTCGATCGGCCTAGCGCCGCAGCGTCACGCCCAGGCTGACCGTATGGCTCTGGAAAGTGCCGGTCACGCTGTTGTCGCGATAGGCATAGCCATAATCCGCCGATAGGGCAGTGCGGGAATTGATCCGGTAATCGGCGCCGGCGCCCAGGCCATGGCGGCGCTCGCTCTCCCCGCTGCCTTCCAGCCAGGACTGGGTCCAGTCGGCCGAGGCCCGCAGCCGGAGCCAGGAATTGACCGTGTAATCGGCATTGGCGGCGACGATATGGGCCACCCGCGCGGTGCCGTTCGAATCGGGGCCGGTGGGCGTCACGCTTGTGGTCAGGGACGCCCCGAGCTTCAGCGTGGGGTCGGGCGTGAAGGTCAGGCTCGCGTCATAGAGCCGTGTGGTGATGTCGGTGAGACCGGCATCGTCGAAATCATGCTGTCCGAGCCCGACCGAAGCGCTGGCCGAGAGCACGCCGTTCCAGCTGCCGGCAATGCCGGTGCGCAGGGTGCGGCTGGTGGCGTCGCTCCGGATCCCGCCCGCGCCGGCCTGGTCGAACCAGTCGCGCCCAAGCGAGGCTTCCCCGAACACTTCGAAGATCGGTGTCGCCTGGAGGCCCAGGCGCAGCGTGGCGTCGCCCTGCCAGACATTCTGGTCCGCATTGTCGGTCATGCCGGTATCGGTGCGGCCTGTCGGGCCGTTCATGGTGCGTTCGAGCGCGCCTTTCAGTCCGAGATTGAACTGGCCAAAGCGCCGATCGACTGCCCCGCCCAGGGCGCCCGTCAGGACTTGCGGCGGGGTGGTCACCTGCGGATCAAGCCCCGGCGTGGCTGGCAGGTCCTGGGTCAGGTCCATTCTGGCCGTGCCGGTCAGGATCGTATCGCGATCCAGCAGGGTCTTCGCCTCAAGGTCCAGCCCAAGGGCCGTAACACCAAGGCTGCCGTCACCTGCCCGCGCCAGTTCGGCGCTGCCGTTCAGCACCAGATCCGTCCGCACCCCCTGGTGCGTTGCCGTAAACTGCGGGTTGAGCGTGGTCACAAAGCTCTTGCCGTCAGTGGCGTCGGTATAGCTGCCCTTCAGGCCAATCGACCAGTCCAGCTCGATTGGTGGATGGGCCGGTTCGTTCGGTCGGGTGAAACTGTCCTGCGTGGGGGCAGCCGGATAGAGGCCGGGGGTCAGCCTCTCGCTGTCCAGCTTGAGCTCATCGGGACCCAACGGCTGGGCCATGGCCGGGCCGGCCAGCGCCGCGCTTGCCAGCATCAGTGTCAGTAAGGTCAGGTCTCGTCGGGCCACGTCCCGCTCCGCATATCATGCCGGCAGGCGCCCGAGAGCCGGCTGGACCCCGAGGGGATCGAGCCGCCATCCTTTCAGTTTATGGTTAACGAAAGCTTGCGAAATGCAGGCCTAGACAGCCTCGACCCGCAGCACCGCGCCCTCGGCGCCGACAATGCGCACGCGCTCGCCGGCCGGCAGGTCCGGCCCGGCAATGCGCCAGACTGTGTCGCCCAGCGCCAGGCGCCCGAAGCCGCCGGCAATGGGCTGGTCCAGAACGGCTTCTTGCCCGATAAACTGCTCGGCCCGCCGGTTGAGCATGGGCCGGTCGGTCTGGGCGGCGCGATTGCGGGTGAGCCGCACCCATACCAGGATGCTGGCCAGGGACAGCACGCCGAAGACCAGCCACTGCACGGGCCAGTCGAGTGGCTGCAACAGGGTCAGAAGTCCGGTCAGGATGCCGGCAATGCCCATCCACAACAGGAACCCGCCCGGCACCACCAGTTCCAGCGCCAAAAGGACCAGCCCGGCGACGATCCAGCTCCACGGGGCATTTTCACCCAGAAATGCGATGATCTGCATGGCGCGACCCGATCACTGGCTCGCCGGCGGGGTCGTATTGGGCGGGCGGCTGGTTGGGCGATGCTGCCCGGCCGGCTTCTCGCCGCCAAACGTCTCCTTGGCAATCTCGGCAATGCCGCCGATCGCACCGATGACGCTCGACGCATCGAGGGGCAGCATCAGCAGCTTCTGGTTGGGCGAGGTGGCGATGCCCTCGAGCGCCTTGATGTAGTTGTTGGCGACGAAATAATTGATCGCCTGCACATTGCCCGAGGCAATGGCGTCCGACACCAGCTTGGTGGCCGTGGCTTCGGCTTCCGCCGAGCGCTCGCGCGCTTCGGCATCCCGGAAGGCGGCCTCCTTGCGGCCCTCGGCTTCGAGCACCTGGGCCTGCTTTTCACCCTCGGCCTTGAGAATGGCGGCCTGGCGGCGCCCTTCGGCTTCGAGGATCGTGGCGCGCTTCTCGCGCTCTGCCTTCATCTGCCGTCCCATCGATTCCACCAGGTCCTTGGGCGGATCGATATCCTTGATCTCGATGCGGGTGATCTTGACGCCCCAGGGCGAAACGGCGGTATCGACCACGCGCAGCACACGGTCATTGATCTCGTCGCGATGGCTGAGCAGCTCGTCCAGGTCCATCGACCCCATGACCGAGCGGATATTGGTCATGGTCAGGTTGAGAATGGCATTTTCGAGGTTCGTCACCTCATAGGCGGCCGCGGCGGCATCCAGGATCTGGTAGAAGGTCACGCCATTGGCGGTCACCGTGGCATTGTCGCGGGTAATGACCTCCTGGTGAGGGACATCGAGCACCTGCTCCATGACATTGATCTTCTTGCCGATCACATCGATGAAGGGGACGATGAGGTTGAGGCCGGGCTTGAGCGTGCGGGTATATTTTCCGAAGCGCTCGATAGTGAAGTTATAGCCCTGCGGTACCGTCTTGGCGCCGGCAAACAGCACCAGCACCAGAAGAACGCCCAGCCCGATCAGCACGACGCTGAGGCCATCGAGCCCCATATCATTGAGAAATTCCATGCCGCCTCTCCCACGACCCCGCTTTGGGGCGCCACAATAGGCGGCGCGCGGGTCGTTGAACAGCCGCTATTGGCGGATCATCATGGCGGCACTGCCTATTTCGCCGGCAGGCACCGCCCGCTGGCCTGGAGCGCCGCCACGGCGCGTGGATCGCACCCGGTATGGAGGAACATCAGCCAGTCGTCGGTCGAGCCATAGAAGACATTACGATCGACTTCGCCCCTGACGCCGGGCACAACGCCCGTCTGGGTATATTGCCAGAAGGTCCAGGGGCGGTTGTTGTAGCGTTCATGCGGCTCGGCGGCGGTGGAGCGCAGCCAGAAGGCGTTGGGGAAATATTCCCCCTCCAGAATGTCGCGGTGGAAATTCATGTCGGTATAGATGATGGGCAATTTGCCGCTATGGCGTTCCATCACGTCCAGCATCAGCCGGATCTTCTCGAGCGCATCCTGCTTGCTTGGCTTGACCTTGCAGCTCGAGTGATTGTTCCATTCCAGGTCGAGGACCGGCGGCAGGGCGCTCGGATCATAGGGCACGTTCTGGCTGAACCAGGCCGCCTGCTCCGATGCCAATGAACACCAGGTCATGAAATGATAGGCGCCGCGGGGCATGCCGGCATCGCGCGCCCGGTCCCAGTTCACCCGGAAATTGGGGTCGATATAGTCCTTGCCTTCGGTCGCCTTCATGAACACGAAATGCGTACCGGCCGAACGGGCCCGGGCAAAATCGACATTTTCCTGGTAGCGCGCCACATCGATCCCCTGGATCGGCATGCCGCGCGCCCGGTCGACCTTGGCATGGGGACGATTATCGCCAGGAATGGCATTATAGAGCCCGCCAACGCTGCCGCAGGCGGCCAGCGCCACCACGACAAGGCTCAGAACGGCACCGCGAACGGCGGTGGAGGCGGAGCGGAAGACAGACGGCGCCATGGCAGGAAACACTCGATACGCAATACGAAAGCTGGGCTTTGATTCAACATGGCGCGGTTAATGGAGTTTTAGGGTAACCATTGTGGCAGCGGGCATGGTTAACAGGTCGCAATTTGTTCGCTTTACGTTCTTGCCCGCTCGGGGCGTCTCTGCTAGCCTTCGGCAGCCATTCGGGGGCAGGAGAGATGGTATCGCGCGTAACCACAGTGGCGTTTCAGGGCATCGAGGCGGTGCCCGTCGATGTCCAGGCGCAGATTGCACCGGGTTTCCCCGGCCTTGTCCTGGTGGGCCTGCCTGACAAGGCAGTCCGTGAAAGTGGCGAGCGGGTGCGTGCGGCCCTGACCGCATCAGGCCTGGGCCTGCCGCCCAAGCGCATCACCATCAACCTGGCGCCGGCCGATCTCCCCAAGGAAGGCAGCCATTACGACCTGCCCATCGCCCTGGCGCTGATGGGTGCCCTCGGCGCCATTCCCCAGGACGCGCTCGACGGCTTCATGGCGCTGGGAGAACTGGGGCTCGATGGGCGCCTGGCCCATGTCGGCGGCATATTGCCGGCGGCCATGGCGGCCAGTGCCAAGGGACTTGGTATCATCTGCCCTGCCTTGTCGGGCCCGGAGGCCGCCTGGGCCGGCGAGGACATCGACATCATCGCGGCCGACAGCCTGATAGCCCTCGCCAATCACCTTACCGGCCATCAATTGCAGGGGCGCCCCCAGCCGGGACGGCAATTGGCGGCGCCGGGTGACCTGCCCGACCTTGTCGATGTGCGCGGTCAGGCCGTGGCGCGCCGGGCGCTGGAAGTAGCAGCGGCCGGCGGACACAACCTGCTCATGGTCGGGCCGCCTGGCGCCGGCAAATCCATGCTGGCGGCGCGCCTCCCCTCCATCCTGCCGCCGCTTTCAGCGCGCGAACTGCTCGATGTCTCGATGATCCAGTCCATTGCCGGGGAACTGGCGGGCGGCACCCTGTCCGACCGCCGGCCCTTTCGTGCCCCGCATCACTCCGCCTCCATGGCGGCCCTGGTGGGTGGGGGGCTCAAGGTGCGGCCGGGCGAGGCGAGCCTGGCGCATAATGGCGTATTGTTTCTCGACGAACTGCCCGAATTTGCGCCCAATGTGCTCGACAGCCTGCGCCAGCCGCTGGAAAGCGGTGAGACGGTCATCGCCCGCGCCAATGCCCGCATTTCCTATCCATCCCGCTTCCAACTGGTGGCGGCCATGAACCCCTGCAAATGCGGCATGGCCGGGACGCCGGGTCATAGCTGCAAGCGCGGCGCGGCCTGCGCCAGTGACTATCAGGGACGGGTTTCCGGGCCATTCCTCGATCGCATCGACATCCGCATCGATGTGCCGGCCGTCTCGGCCGCCGACATGATTGCGTCGGGCGCACCGGCGGAATCCTCGGCTGAGGTGGCCCGGCGGGTGGCCGCGGCGCGTGAGCGTCAGCGGCAGCGCTATGCAGAGGCGGGTCATCCCCAGGTGCTCACCAATGCCGCCGCGCCCTCGGCACTGATCGAAAAACTGGTCGAGCCGGACCGGGAGAGCCAGACCCTGCTCCTGCAGGCCGCGGAGCGCTTCAACCTGTCCGCCCGGGCCTATCACCGCGTGCTCAAGGTGGCGCGTACCCTTGCCGATCTTGCCGGCGCCGATAAAGTAGCCCGCGCCCATATCGCCGAAGCCCTGAGCTACAGGCTCAATTTCGGCACCGCCTGATTGGACGGAACAATGAACCATCGCATCTCTGCCGGGGTCCTGGCCCTGCGTGATGAACGGATATTGCTGGTGCGGCATCTTCGGCCCGGCATCCATGATTTCTGGGCCGGCCCGGGCGGCGGCGTGGAGGGCGCTGAAGAATTGTCCGCCGCCGCCGAACGCGAGGCCTTCGAAGAAACCGGCCTGCGCGTCCGCGCCGGGGCCATGGCCTATATCGACGAACTGGTCGATGACAGCGGGCGCCTGGTCAAGTTCTGGTTCCTGGCCGACTATGTCTCTGGCGAGATCGATGTCGGCGCCAATCCGGCCGAGGGCGAGGCCATTGCCGAAGCCGGCTGGTTCGCCCGGGACGCCCTGCCCCAGGGCCATGTCTTTCCCGAAGTGCTGCGCGACCGCTTCTGGGCCGAACTGGCGACGGGCTTTCCTTCGCCCATCAAGCTGCCGCTCAGGCAGTCGATTTTCTGAGCCTGCTCTGTCCGTCATCGGTTCAATCCGAATGGCGGCCTACAGCATCCATTAATCCCGGCGAGGATAGTTTGCCCCGAACCGGGGGAAGCCATGGCGCAGAGCGGACAACTGGTGCAATGGAATGACGGTCGCGGCTTCGGCTTCATCGAAAGCGCCGATGGCCGACGCCATTTCGTCCATATCTCCGCCATTGGTCGCATAGCCACGCGGCCGCGCATCGGCGACCAGGTCAGTTTCGTGCCCGGCATTGGCGCCGATGGGCGTGCTCAGGCCAAGGCGGTGCGCATTGTCGGGGCCAATCCGGTCGAGTTGAGGCAAGCAGGCCGCCCAGGTTTGGCAACAGTGCCCGCAGGCCTGGACTGGCGCCTTTCCGGCGCCCTTGCCGTGCTGGTCCTGCTGCTGGCCGGCCTCATGCTGGACCGCCTGCCCTGGCAGGTTGCCATGGCCTATGCCGGCATGAGCCTGGTCTCCCTCATCGCCTATCGCTCGGACAAGATTTTCGCCGAAGCCGGACACTGGCGCATCAGCGAAGTGACCCTGCAGACGCTCGATCTGTGCCTGGGCATTGCCGGTGGTCTGCTGGGCCAGTCTCTGTTCCGGCACAAGACGCGAAAGC
>CBFGTF010000154.1:0-6739 GCA_965651655.1 uncultured Devosia sp. | reverse complement strand
GATCAGCCAGCCCACCGTCATTTCCATCTGCACCTTGCCCGGTGACAGATCGCGCAGGTCCCAGTCGAACCCGCCCACATAGGCGTAGTAATGGCCCTGCCGGATGAAGCCCAGTTCCAGGGCAACCACGCGATCGCCTGCTTGCAGCACGGAAAGGCAGGCGCCCTGCATCCTGTCGGCATCGCCCGGCAATGCCGCGAGGAAATCCTCATACCCTTCGGCGGAAAATCCGATGCTGAACCGGCCTGTCTCGGCCAGCCAGCGGCGCTTCATCTGCGTGCAGAGCCTGACCAGGTCCGCAAATTGCTCGTCTTGGGGCCAGATTACCTCGAAATGCAGGCCCCCGACCCGCGCCAGGTGATTGCGCCGCCGGTTGCGATTGCGCTTCTGCAGCTTGCCCAGTCCTGCCGTGTAGCTTGCGGCGGAGCCATAGAGCGAGAGATCAAGCACGGAAGCGGCGTTTTCCGCACCCGACACCACCGGCCTGTCTGCCAGGATTTTCGCCAGCACACTCCCCTCTGGAATGGCTCGGCTGATGGTCACATCGCATCCCGAGGCACGCGCGGCTTCCCGGAAGTGATGGGCAATCTCCTTTAATGGAACGGTTCCGCGCCGGACGAGCGCGCCACAATATTGGCTATGGGGCGTGCCGAGGGTCTCCAGCCGCCTGATCCCCGCCGCCTCAACGATCATCAATGGCCACAAGGCCAGCAATTGATCTGCCCGCCACAGCGTCACGACATGGGGCTGTCCAAGCGTCCCGCCAAACTGGCGGACCCAGTTTCGGCACCAGTCATAGCTCTGGAAATAGCCCAGCGGCTCGGCGCAATGCGTGTCGAGGCCGCGCCATGCCGTGGCAATGGCTTCGATCTCGTCCAGCGTGCCCAGCACGCGCGTGACTATGCTGCCTTCTGGCCGCAACCGGATTCTCCCCCGCAATTCCCCGACAAGTTACGCACCAGTACTGAACATGTCGTTGCCCAACAGGTTGAACAAAACATTTCTGTCAGGTTCTAAACTGTTGCGGGCCTAGGAGAAAAAGCGGGAAACAATGGTCAGGGCATCGTCAATGTCCTCATCGCCGATATCCAGATGTGTCACCCAGCGTTGCTGGCCATAGCGCCCGGTTATGCCAACGCCATGCTCGGCAAGATAAGGGGTCAGGCGACTACCTAGATCGGCATCCATGTCGACCCAGACGATATTGGTGTCCGGCACGGACACCCGCAACGCTTTGTGGCGGGATAACCCATCGGCCAGCGCCTTGGCCCGTCGGTGGTCATCCGCCAGCCGCGCCACATTGTGCTCCAGCGCATAAAGACCGGCCGCAGCCAGGATACCTGCCTGCCGCATGCCCCCGCCTAGCATTTTGCGATGGCGCCGGGCAGTGTCTATCAGGTCCTGTCGCCCCACCAGAACCGAGCCGACAGGCGCGCCAAGTCCCTTGGACAGGCAGATTGAAACGCTGTCGAATGGCCTCGCGAATTCCCCGATCTGCACCCCCAGCGCCACGCAGGCATTGAACGCCCTTGCACCATCCAGGTGCAGTCCCAGCCCGTAACGCCGCGCCAAGGCCGCCACGGCCTGCATGTACTCGACCGGCAAGACTCGCCCGCCAAAACTGTTCTCCAGGGCAATGACCCGTGTCGTGGCAAGATGGCTGTCGCCCGACTTGATGGCGGCCTCGATGTCGCCCAGCGCCATGGTGCCATCGGGCTGGTGGGCGATCGGCTGCGGCTGGATGGACCCCAGCACGGCCGCCCCACCGGCCTCGTATTTGTAGCAATGCGCATCCTGCCCGGCGATGAACTCGTCGCCGCGCCCGCAATGGCTCATCAGCGCCAGAAGGTTCGATTGGGTCCCCGAGGGCACCAACAGCGCCGCATCCTTGCCCAGCATCGCCGCTATGCGCTGTTCCAGCAGATTGACGCTCGGGTCATCGCCGAACACGTCGTCGCCCACCTCAGCCCCGGCCATGGCCGCGCGCATTCCTGCACTGGGCCTTGTGACCGTGTCGGATCGGAAGTCATGGCGAATGGCATTCATGGCAGGCTCCTGAAACGAGAGCCTTTGTGGCAAGTGGTCACGCACTTGGCTAGTGGCCTGACACTGATCTGCTTCTAACGGAGATGGGACCCCTCCCCTTCTTCAGGGGGAGGTTGGGTGGGGGTGCTTCATCTGGTCAGGCTGCTAGGCCGCGACATCCCCGCCCTCGGCGCCATCATTGGCAGCGGTCAGTTCCACCGCCGGCTTGCGCGCCACCACCAATATGCCTGTGATCGGCGCACCGCGATCGAACCGCAATACCGCCGTTTCGAACCGCAATACTTCCAGCCCAGCCACCACCAACGCATCGCGCGTGGCCTCGACGCCATGCGCGTAGCGCAGGCTCGGGCGCAGGAACACCTCTTCCTGCCCGTCATGGGCTTCGAGCGAAAAGGCCACCAGTCCGCCCGCGCGCAGTGCCGGCACCAGGGCCGCCAGCACTGGTCTCAGCGAACCGCAATAGATCAGCACGTCAGCGGCAGTCATCAGATCGGCATCGGCGCGACGCGCATTGAGGGCGGCAACCAGCTCGGCCTTTTGCAGGTTGTCATAAATGCCCTTGCGCGCCGTCTCGGCAATCATGGCGGCGGAAATATCTACCCCCTCGAGGTAGCCGACCTTGGCGCGCAGCCGCTCGCCCATCAGCCCCGTGCCGCAGCCCAGGTCCAGGGCCCGTTCGAAGCCGGCAATGCCCAGGCGTGCCATTTCCTCTTCCACCAGGTCATCCAGCAGGTCGGGCACCCGATAACCCAGCTTTCCGACCAGCGCGTCTTCGAATTGCGGCGCATATTGATCGAACAGCGCTTCGACATAGCCCACCGCCGTGCCCTCGCCCGCCGGCCCGGCATTGTGCACGGCCAGCTTCAGCCTCGCCCCGAACACCCCCTCGTCATCGAGGGCTTCCAGTCGCCGCCAGGCCGCGATGGCGCCCGAAAGGCGTCCGGCCTTCTCGTGATAACTGCCCGCAAGATCCCAGCCCGCGGCCCACTCGGGCGCCAGGTCCAGGGCCTGCTCCATCAATTCGGCCGCCGCCGCATGGTCACCCTGCTCGGCCAGCATACGGGCATAGTCCGCGCGCCGGTCGGCGATCACGTCACCGGAAGAATAGAACGCCTTGGTCAAGACGAAGTGCTTTCGAGAAAACCGGCCCTGTTGGCGCAGCGCGCGGGATTTGCCGCAAAGCGCGGCGAAAGGCAAGCAAATTGCTCAGAACAGGTGATGTGGCCAATTGTTCACTTTCCAAGACCGCATTCTTGGCTAGAATGGCCCCCGTCCAATGCCGGTCTGAATGTCCGTCCGGCCGATTGGCGGTCACGCCTCCTTGCGTCGGCCTGTCCGGGTCAATAGCGACACCGGACACCTTTGCGCCTAAGTCATTATTGCCTCGGCAAAAACCTCCGTTTTGCCGGGTGTTTCGCCATGGCTACACGACATATTGATGCATGGCGGATTTCAGGCTAGGCTTCGCGCCATCGAATATTGCGGCCGACTGATCTGAAGACGCGAATTCCATTCGCAACTGCTGACGTCATCTTCCGATATTTCGATATCAACTAGGTTCTGGCCAGGTGCATGGCCGGGACCGCTCCAGCAGCGACTGCACGAGGGAACGCGCATCATGGCAACTGGTACCGTTAAGTGGTTCAACGGCCAAAAAGGCTATGGCTTTATTCAGCCGGACGAGGGTGGGGCCGACGTGTTCGTCCACATTTCCGCCGTCCAGCGTTCGGGCCTCAATGGCCTGGATGAGGGCCAGAAGGTCAATTACGAGATCGTCAAGGACAAGCGGACCGGCAAATCCGCCGCCGACAATCTCACCGCCTCCTGATCCACTCAACCTGACGAACTCGGGGCGTGTTCCTGTGCGGAGCGCGCCCCTTGCTATTAAGGGCTTCCCGCGCGGCGCGGATTTTGCGCGATGGCCCCCTTGCAAGGGCATGTGGACACCCCATCTGCTTGTTGCGCAGCCGCTTGACCGCAGCGCGCCGGGCGGGCAAGCTGACACGATCTCCTAAAGACTTGTCGTGAAGCATTGGCCGAACGGAGTTTGGCAGGGGGAAACCGTGTCGTCAGGCCTGTGGCCCGGACGCGGGATATCACACGTTTCTGGCTGTCGCGGCTCCGGGTGAACCGGCCGCGCGACGGTCTTTTGTTTTGCGAGCCGATTGGAGGCAGCACGATTATGGACAAGATCCCGATGACGGTTCAGGGGCACAAGGCCCTTAGCGCGGAATTCGAGCACCGGACCAGCAACGAGCGCCGCCGGATCATTGACGCCATTGCCGAGGCGCGTGCGCATGGCGACCTGTCCGAGAATGCCGAATATTCGGCGGCCAAGGAGCAGCAGAGCCTCAATGAGGGCCGTATCAAGGAACTCGAGACCCTGCTGGCGCTGGCCGACATCATCGATGTCAGCAAGCTCAGCGGCTCGACGGTCAAGTTCGGCGCGACCGTCACCTTCCTCGATGAGGATACCGAGGAAGAAAAGACCTACCAGGTCGTTGGCGACCCCGAGGCCGACGCTTCGGGCGGCCGCATCTCCATTTCCTCGCCCATCGCCCGTGCCATGATCGGCAAGGAGGAAGGCGATTCCTTCGAAGTCGCCGCGCCCGGCGGTGCCCGGAGCTACGAGATCATCAAGATCGTCTATGTCTGAGAATCGCCGGGAAACCGGATGCCGGTTTCCCGCGGGCCTCTCGACAGGGGGTCAGGCGGCCATTTCTGAGTGGCCCGGCGCTCATTTTTTGGGCATTCCCCCCAAATCCTGTGTCTTTCCTGCTCACTCCCGCGAGCATCTGCTCTGCGGGAGTGACTTTGCCTTGAAACCTTTCTCCTTCGGCTCTTAACTGGGAATCAGAGGGAGAATTCCTGACCTGTTGGAGAAGCGTCGCGATGCACGCGAAAGTCATCATCATTGGCTCCGGCCCGGCCGGCTATACCGCAGCCATCTATGCGGCGCGCGCCATGCTTGAGCCTGTCATGATCCAGGGCCTGCAGCCCGGTGGACAGCTCACCATCACCACCGATGTCGAGAATTATCCCGGCTTTGCCGACGTCATCCAGGGCCCCTGGCTCATGGACCAGATGAAGGCGCAGGCCGAGCATGTCGGCACGCGCATCGTCAACGACATCATCACCCATGTCGATTTCGACCGCCGTCCCTTCGTGCTCACCGGCGACAGCGGCGACACCTATACCGCCGATAGCCTGATCATCGCCACCGGCGCCCAGGCCAAGTGGCTGGGCATTCCCTCCGAGCAGAAATTCCAGGGCTTTGGCGTCTCCGCCTGCGCCACCTGCGATGGCTTCTTTTATCGCGGCAAGCAGGTCCTGGTGGTCGGCGGTGGCAATACCGCCGTCGAGGAAGCGCTCTTCCTCACCAATTTTGCCGAAAAGGTCATCGTCGTGCATCGCCGCGACGAATTCCGCGCCGAGCGCATCCTGCAGGATCGCCTGTTCAAGAACCCCAGGATCGAAGTGCGCTGGAACACCGAAGTGGCCGAGGTCGGCGGCTCGGCGATGCCGCCCTCGGTCAATACCGTCACCCTGCGCAATACCATTACCGGCGAAACCTACGAGCAGCCTATCGACGGGATTTTTGTTGCCATCGGCCACGCGCCCGCGACCTCGATCTTTGCCGGCAAGCTCGATATGAAGCCGGGCGGCTATCTGCAGGTCAAGCCGGGCTCCACCGAGACCAATATTCCCGGCGTCTTTGCCGCAGGCGATGTGACCGACGATATCTATCGCCAGGCCGTCACTGCCGCCGGCATGGGCTGCATGGCAGCGCTGGATGCCGAACGGTATCTGGCAGCCCATGACCTGGCGGAGGCGGCAGAATAGACGTGCAAAATCTCGGCCTAAGTCACGCTACTGTCACATTTATTGCGCCTCCCTCGCCCTGGGCGAGGGCCAGCGTTAGCCCTGGCTGAGAGTCAACAAGGAAAGCGTCACACCATGCTCGACTGGGACAAGCTTCGGATATTCCATACAGCCGCCGAGTCGGGCTCCTTCACCCATGCCGCTGAAAAGCTGGGCATGAGCCAATCGGCCGTCAGCCGGCAGATTTCGGCCCTGGAAGATGATCTGGGCCTGAAACTCTTCATCCGCCATGCCCGCGGCCTTGTCCTCACCGAAGTGGGCGAGCAACTCTTCCGCACTGCCCATCGCATGCATTGGGAGCTCCAGCAGGTCGAGACGCAGATGTCCGAAAGCCAGGACGTCCCGACCGGCCCGCTGATTGTCACAACCACGGTCGGCATCGGCTCCACCTGGCTCAGCTCGCGCCTCGATGAGTTCCTCAAGCTCTATCCGCTGATTCAGCTCGAAATCCGCCTCAACGATGCCGAGCTTGACCTGGCCATGCGCGAGGCCGACGTGGCCATCCGCCTGCACCGCCCCAACCAGTCCGAAATGATCCAGCGCAAGCTGTTCACGGTCCACAACCACTTCTATGCCAGCAATGCCTATATCGATGAACATGGCATGCCCTCGTCGCCCGAGGACCTCGACAATCATCGGGTCATCAGCTTCGGCGAGCCGGTCCCCTCCTATCTGGGCGACATCAACTATCTCGAGCGCATGGGCCGCAGCGATTCCAGCGCGCGCCGCGCTGCGCTCCGCGTCAACGCCATCTATGGCATGATGCAGGCCTGCCGCGCCGGCATCGGCATCGCCATGCTGCCCGACTACG
>CBFGTF010000153.1:0-6806 GCA_965651655.1 uncultured Devosia sp. | reverse complement strand
ATGCCTCTCGGCAAGACTTCGATAGTGAACCCATCATCCGGCCCTTCGGGCCACCTTCTCCCTCCGGGGGAGAAGGGAACAGGGCTCACCGCCCTACCGCCGGAACACCACGCCGCCCAGCCAGCCGGTGAACAAGGCCAGTGCCACGCAGGCCAGGCCATAAAGGAATGGCGACTGGGTCGCCGACAGCGCCAGGAACCGCTCGAAGCCGATCTTGCGCACCGCAAAGCCATCGGACTTGCGGGCGATGATCTCGCCATCCTTGAACACATAGGTCTGGGCGATATAGGGGCCGGGCGGCGCATTGCTCGGCAGGGTCAGTTGCGCGGTGTAGAAATTCTCATGCAGGAACAGCACGCCGTTCTCCTGCACCCCGAACAAGCCCTCCTCCGACATCAGGCGGATCAGCTCGCGGCCGAATGTCAGCGTCTGCCACCAGCCGGCCGGATTGGGCGAAATGGCATGGGCCTCGGGCAGGATGAAATTGGTGGTCAGGGTGTTGACGTCGGTAATGTCGCGCAGCCGGCTGCTGGACAGGACGTGGAAATAGCTCGGGAACCTGGCAAATTCCACCTGCTCGGTATTGAGCCAGATGCCGAAATTATTGGTCTTCTTGCGCGCCACCCGGTCCTGCGTGGGGCCGAGCACCACCACCACGACATGGAAGGGGCCCTGGACAAAGCGCTGCTCCGATCCGGCATCGGGGGCGATGGTGCCGAAAAAGGTCATTCGTTCCCCGTCAAAGCTCGAGGTGATCTGCACCACCTCGGTCGACACGCTCGAGAACAGCCGCTCGGCCATGGCCGGCACGGCAGCCGCGATCAGCATCGCAAGGACCAGCGCAAGCCGCATCATCGTGCTATGCCTCCCACCGCCATGGAGAAGACGTCCGCAGGGGTCAGCACCAGCGACAGGCCGAAGCGGAAGGCGACGGCCAGCACCAGCAATGCCAAAAGGCCCCGCAATTGTTCGCCGCGCAGATGCTTGCCCGCCGCCGCGCCGAACTGGGCGCCCGCCACCCCGCCCACCATCAGGCAGAAGGCGAGCAGAATATCCACGCTCTGGCTCTGTACGGCATGCAGCACGGTCGTTGCGGCCATCATGGCCACCACCTGTGCCAGCGATGTGCCGATCACCACATTGCCGGGCACGCGCAGCAGATAGACCAGGGCCGGCACCATGATGAAGCCGCCGCCGATGCCCAGGAGCGAACCGACAAAGCCGATGAACAGGCCAATGATCAACACCGGCAGCACGCTGATATAGAGCCGGCTCTTCTTGAAGCGTACGCGCAGCGGCAGGCCGTGAATCCAGCTGTGCTGGCTGGGCAGGCGTTCGCGCACCACGATCCCCTGTCGCCGCTTGAGCAGCGACCGCACCGATTCATGCAGCATCAATATGCCCACAAAGCCCAGCAGCACCAGGAACCCAAGCGAAATGACCAGGTCCAGCTGGCCCGCATTGCGCAGCAGGTCGAAGGCGGCCACGCCGCCAAATGCGCCCAGGATGCCCGAGAGCACCAGGTACATGGCCAGGTGCAGGTCGATGCCGCCCCGCCGGTAATGGCTCAGCGCGCCGGAGGTCGAGGCGGCAACCACCTGCCCGGTCACCGAGGCAACCGCCACGGCCGTGGGCACGCCTGAAAAGATCAGCAGCGGAGTAAGGAGGAAGCCGCCGCCCACTCCGAAAAGACCCGACAGGAATCCGACCGCCCCTCCGATCCCCACGAGAAAGAAGAGGTTCACGGAAAGCTCGGCGATCGGCAGATAGATCTGCAAGATCTTCAGGTCCCGTAACAACGTTTAGCGGCCCACCCTAACGGATGGTCCGTCAACAAGAGGTAAGGCCCGCGCATGCAGGCAGCATTTTGTGCCCCGAACTTGCGTCCGGGTCATGACGCTGTCAAATCGGGCGGCGGGCTAGGCTATATCCACAATCAGCCCAGGCTGATTTGCAGACCTGCATCAGTGAATGGCGATACAGCCTAGACGGGCTGGCTGCCCAGCACGGCCAGCAGGCGCGGATTGATCACGCCGGTTTCGCTCATGCCGGTGGCCCGCTCGAATGCCTTGATGGCGTCGCTGGTCTTGGGGCCGGCCACGCCATCGGGAATGCCCACGTCGAAACCGAGCTTGACCAGTGCCTGCTGCACCTTGGTGATCACTTCGGCATTGCCGATCGCCGCACCCGGATCGAAAGTCTTGGACCAGGTGCCGATGGGCGCAAAATTGGCGGCCAGGTCGACGGGCTCCATGCGCCAGGCGGCGATTTCGTCGCTGATCCGGTTGACGGCCTCGGCCGAAAGGGATTTGGCGATATCGTCGCGCGCCTTGGCGGCGTCCGCGTCACCATTGGCCGCGGCCAGCGAGAACCACTTGAACGACTGCTCGAAATCCTGCTCCACCCCAAGGCCCCGGGCGTGCAGCATGCCCAGGTTGAACTGGCTGTCGGTCATGCCGCGCGCCGCAGCCTGGGCAAACCATTCGGCCGCCAGCTCGAATTGCTGCTCGCCCAGTTCGCCACCGGCATAGAGCGCCGCCAGATTGTGCATGGCCATGCGATTGCCACCTTCGGCGCTGCGCTGATACCACAGCCGCGCCTGTTCGAGATCCTTTTCGACACCCGAACCCATCTCGTAGAGATTGCCCAGCCGGTATTGGGCCGGCACGAAGCCCTGCGCTGCGGAGCGCTCATACCAGCGCGCCGACTCCTCCAGGTCCTTCTCCAGCACCCGGCCCTCGCCAAAGATGGCGGCCACTTCGAACTGCGCCTGGGCATTGCCATTGGCCGCCGCTTCGCGCAGTTCGAGCGGTCCCACCGCTTCGGCGGGCAGGTCGAAGGTTTCGCGAATGGTGTCGGCGCCCGGCACCGGTGCCGAGATTGAGCCGGTGACCTCGGGCGCGACCTCGTCCTGGGGAATGGAAAAGGCGATCCGGCCATTCTGGGCCGTCAGTGTCGGCGGCATCGGGGTCGAAGGCGCCAGGGCGGTCGAGCGGCCAAAGCTCATCGGCTCGCCCGGATTGATCGACCCGGTCGCCGTCACGTCCACCATGTCGATGACCCGCGGCGGCACGATTGCGGACTGGTCGTCGGACGGAGCCGGATTGTCGGCGGTGACTGGTGCGCTGTCCGCCGTGCTGGCGACGGGGTCCGAAGGCCCCATGCGCTGCATCACCAGGTTGAGCGCCAGCATGGACACGGCCACCAGCGTTGCCGCCAGCAGCAGCGGGCGACGGTTCCGGCTGAGGAAGCTCGGCTTGTCCTCCTTGTCCGCGGGCAGGGCCGGGGCCATGGGGGCGGCAGCCGCCTCGCGCGGGGGCTTTGGCGCCTTGCGGGCCTTTGGGGGCTCGGCCGGTGCGGCGGCGGGCATGGCTTCAGCCTGGTGCGGCTCGGCATCCTTGCGCGGGCGCACGCGGGCCAGGGCACGGGCAATGATGGAATTGCCGCTCGGCCCCTGTGCGTCTTCCTGCTTGGCCCGCTGCGCGCGACGGGCGGCCGCCACGAAGGTGCTGGTGCTTGAACTGGACGCGACGGCCGCCGCTTCACTGTCCACGGCCGGGCGGGCCGGCTTGGCGAAGGGGTCACTGTCCAGTTCGGCAAAGCTCGAGCGGGGCCGGGGCGGGCGTTCGGCCTGGCTCGGGTCAAAGCTGGGCACGTCCCGTGGCCGTGCGGGCTGCTCGGCACGGGCGGGGGCGGCCTGGGGCACGCGGCCCTTTTCGGCAAGGGCCGCGCGGACCGGTGCCTTGTCGCCAAAACCGGGGTCCACCAGCGGCGCCTCATCCGCCGGGTTTGCGGGCATGGCGTCGCGCCGGTCCTTGGTGAGACCGGCCAGGATCGTGTCGAGCTTGCCATTGTCCGGCTCGCCGGCCAGCAGGGCCTGCACGAACTGGTCTTCCACGCTGTCGCTGGGCGCGCTGGCGGCCGGGCTCGGCGCGCTGGCCCTGGGCGCAGCCGGTGCGGGGGCCTGGCTCGCGGGCTTTGCTGGCGCCACGGGGGCCGCGTTGCCGGCCAGCACCGCTTCGAGCCGCGTGAGCCGCTCTGCCGTATCCTTGCCGGCGGTATTGAGCAGGGCCGTCATGCGCTTTTCCAGCGCATTCATGCTCTCTTCGCTCACCTCGCCGGCTATGGGCGCCCGCACGGCCTGGGAGGTGCGGGCCGCGACCATTTCGGCCAATTGCTCATAGTCAGGCGTCTTGCCGGCCGATTTGATCAGGCCGGTCAGCCGGTCCTCGATGCTCTTGAGACTCTCCGGCCCGAACACGGCGACCGGGGCAGGGGCCTTGCGGCTGAAGGCCTCGCTGGCCCGCTCGGCCACCATATTGGCCAGCGATTCAAGGTCCGGACGCTCATCGGAATGATAGAGTCGCGCCAGCCCGTCGAGCTGGGCGCCGGCATCGTCCATGCGCGCCATCAGCGTCTTGAGCTGGCTTTCCACCGCGCTCGTATCCACCGGGGCCATCCGCTCGCTCAGGGCTTCGATCTGCCCTTCCAGCCGGGTGAAGCGCGGCTCCATGCCTTGCATCACCGCGTCGCGCAGCGCTGCCATCTCGGCCTTGAGCGCCGCGACGTCGCGATTGCCAGTGTCGGCGCTTTCGAGCCTGGACAGCAGCGTTTCGATGCGGCCCGCCAGGACCCCCGGTGAGCCGGCATTGTCCTGCATGGCCTGGGTAAAGGCGGCCATGTCGCTGGTCAGGCGCTCGAAATCGCCCGAGGACAGCGCCACATTGCGCTCGATGGCGTCGATCCGGTCATAGACATTGCGCACGCTGGCTTCGATCGACTGCATGGCCGGGGCCAGTGTCGCCACCGCGTCGGTCTTGCCCTCGGCATTGCGGCGCTGGTCGCGCGCAATCTCGCGTTCCATCTGCTGGGCCTGGAGTTCGGCCAGCTTGCCCACCGTGGTCGACACATCGTCCAGCCGCGCATTGAGCATCGTGAGGTCATTGCGCGGACCTTCCTCGATCATCGCGCCCAGCGCGGCGATCTGGGCTTCGAGGCGCTTGACCTGGCCGGTCTCGCCCACGGCGCCCGCCAGCAATTCCACCACCTGGGTCAATTGCTCGACCTGGCTGGCCACTTCGCGCACCTGGGCCGAGCCCGAGCGCTGCGATTTGAGCTCCCCCTCGAGCCGTTCGAGCCGCTGGCTCATGCCACCCACCAGCGATCCCAGTTCGCGGATCTCGGGCATGTCGGTGGACCGGCGCGCCGGCATCGGCGCCGCGCCCTGGCGGCTGCGGATTTCGGCGATGGCCGCGTTGAGATCGTCCTGCTCGTCCATGCCGGCGTGATGCGCATCGCGCTCGCTGAACCGGTCGACCGCCCGCTTGACCGTGCGCAGCGCCTCGCGGCGGCGATTGCCCGGCTCGGGCACGCCGACCTGGTCGCGCAGATGCCGCACGCGCTGCGCCAGCCCGTTCATGGCCGGGGCGGCGGGTTCGTCTTCCACCTGTCCGTAATGGCTTTCCACCTTGTCGAGCAGGGCAACCAGTTCGCCGCGCAAGGCCTGCCACTCACCGGCCCCGCTATCATGGGCCGGTTCAGCATAATCCGGGTGGGTATAGGCGCGGGGCATGACAGGTCCTTCGTCGCAATAGACGGACCCCTCGCGATTCAACACGAAGGTATGACGGTCACTCTTGGGAAAACATGGTAAAGAACCCGTTAAGCATTGTCGCAATATGCAAGGGCAAGTGCCGGGAAACCGTGCGATTCAGGTCCCCCAGCGATCACAAATACAGGTTCAGTTTCATGACGCGCCGCCGCATCATCATCGTTGACGATCACCCCCTGTTCCGGGCGGCCCTGCGCCAGACCCTGGCCGGGGGCGACGCCACGGTGAGCGTCGAGGAGGCGGGGGACCTCAATAGCCTCAGCGCCGCGCTCGATGCCGACCGCGATTGCGACCTGGTCCTGCTCGATCTCAACATGCCCGGCGTGCGGGGCTTTTCCGGCCTCCTGCTGCTGCGCGCGCAATATCCCGACATTCCGGTGATGATCATTTCCGCCGTCGAGGACGCCACCGTCGTGCGCCGCGCCTTCGAGCTGGGCGCCGCCGGCTATCTGCACAAATCCGTCGGCCCCACCGAGATCCGCCGGGCCATCGAAACCGTGCTCTCGGGCGAAGTCTTCGTGCCCGTCGGCACGACCCTGGGCGGCGAGGATGATCACACCGCGCTCATGAAGCGCCTCTCCACCCTCACCCCGCAGCAGGTGCGGGTGCTGATGATGCTCAGCGATGGGCTCATGAACAAGCAGATCGCCTACGAGCTCTCCATTTCCGAGGCCACGGTCAAGGCCCATGTCTCGGCCATCCTGCAAAAGCTCGATGTCGACAGCCGCACCCAGGCCGTCATTGCCGCCTCCCGCATCGAGGATGGCCAGTTCGAGGCCCTCTTTTCCACTGGCGCCGACAAGGTCTGATCCATGAAGCCCGAGATTTCCATCATCACCATCGGCGTCGACGACCTCGACCGTGCCTTCGCCTTCTATCGCGCCCTGTTCGATATTGCCGACGAGCAGATCGGCGCCGGCGAGGACCATGTCGCCTTCTTCTTTGACGAGAAATTCTCCTTCGTGCTGTTCCCGCGCGAACAGATCGCCCAGACCGCCGGCAAGCCCGAAAGCCTCGAAGGCACGCCCGGCTTCGTCCTCTCCCACCGCGCCGAAAGCCCCGAGGCGGTCGACGCCATCCTCGAACGCGTCCTCGTCGCCGGCGGCGCCATCATCACCCCCGGCACCGAATCCGAATGGGGCTATTCCGCCTATTTCGAGGACAGCGAAGGCAATGTCTGGGAACTGATGGCCGC
>CBFGTF010000152.1:0-6825 GCA_965651655.1 uncultured Devosia sp. | reverse complement strand
AAGGCCGCCCCCGGGCGGCCTTTGTCGTTTCAGGTGGTCGTTTTTGGTGGGGTGCGCCGGGCGGTGCGGCGGGGCTTGTGGGTCTCGCCGGGCTTGGTGGCGGGGGCGCGCGCCGGGGTGGCCGGCTCTGACTGGGCCGGGGGCATATGCGGGACGGGCTCGGTGGCCGGGGTGATGTATTCATCGGCCTCGGCGAAGTCGCGTTCCTCGCCTTCCTCGGCCAGATCGCGGATGGCGTCACGGACTTCATCGAGCAGGGATGCCGAATAGCGTGAGCGCTGGACGCTGTCGCCGGTGGTCTCGTGGCTTCGGAACCAGACCAGCAGCGCCTCGCAGCCGATGCGCAGGCCGACAAAGGCGAAGAGGCCGAAGACGGCGATCTCGAGCAGTCCCCAGAGGCCATCGCCAAAGCCGGTGCCGAAGCGGAAGAAGAAGTGGCTGATGGCCCAGAGCAGGATCGCGGCCAGGCCCAGGGCATAGAAAATGGGGACCAGCTTTGGCGACAGGATCGAATCGAGCCGGAACAAAGTCTGGCGGGTCAGCAAGCGCTTGAGATCATCCAGGGTCATGGCGGGGTCCTCGAATCCGGTGGTCTAGCCTGCAAAATGGTCGGCTGGGACCGGGATAGCAAGGCCCGGATCGGCTGCGGTGGGGCCAAAAAGGGCTTCGAAACGCCCGCGCAGCACCGAATCGACTTCCGGCAGGGTCAGGAGCAGGCCCAGATCCTCGAAAGAGGTCACGCCCTGGTCGGTGATCCCGCAGGGGACGATGCCGTCATAATGGCCGAGATCGGGCGCGACATTGAGCGATATGCCGTGGAAGGTGACCCATTTGCGCACGCGCACGCCGATGGCGGCGATCTTGTCCTCGCGGCCCAGGCCCTTGTCGGGGCGAGGCACCCAGACGCCAACGCGGCCCTCGCGGCGTTCGCCGGTAATGTTGTGGGCGGCCAAGGTGTCGATCACCCATTGTTCGAGGCCCTGCACGAGACAGCGGATGTCGCGGCCGCGCCGGGTGAGGTCGAGCATGACATAGGCCACGCGCTGGCCCGGGCCATGATAGGTATATTGCCCACCGCGGCCGGCCGGATAGACCGGAAAGCGCGGATTGAGCAGGTCTTCGGGGCGGGCCGAGGTGCCGGAAGTGTAAAGCGGGGGGTGTTCGAGCAGCCAGACGGCCTCGGGCGCCTCGCCGGCGGCAATGGCAGCGACGCGCTGATCCATCATGGCCAGCGCGGCCTCATAGCCGAGGGGGGCGTCGAAAATGCGCCACTCGACGGCGCGGCCGTCGGCCCGACGCAGTTTTGCGCCGCTTTGGCACGTTTCGTTCACGTTTGTTAACACTTCCATAACCAGCCTGGGTCGAACTTGATGGCCAGCGAATCCTTGGCGCGCTGCGCCGGACCCCGGGACCCTTCTTATCTATGAACACGCTCGACAATATTGAAGTCGATATCACGGTTGAGCTGGGCGCGACCACCGTGCCGATCCACCACATGCTGCGCATGGGCCGCGGCGCGGTGATCGAACTGGACGCCACCGAGCACGACCCGCTGCGCATCTATGCCAATCACACGCTGATCGCCAGAGGCGAGGTCAATGTCGAAGAAGGGCATCTGCGCGTGCTGGTGACCGAGAAGGTGCTGCGCTTCGGCTGAATCCGCCGCAGCAGGGGCTGGGGCAATGCGCTCTCTCCACAGCCAATCTGAAATCTCCGATTATCCGCTTGAGGTTGTGACGGAGCTTTGCTAAACCCCCACTCGCTTCGGGGCCTTCGGCGCCAAAGCTTCTACCACACTCGTGCGGTCGTGGCGGAATTGGTAGACGCGCAGCGTTGAGGTCGCTGTATCGCAAGATGTGGAAGTTCGAGTCTTCTCGACCGCACCAGTCACTTAGGGCCACTGCATCGTTCTTGTGAACGATGCAGTGGCCCTAAGCGTATCTGAGCCTTTCCGAACCGCAAAACCGTTGCCACTTTCGCTGGAAACAGAGCGTGCCCGTGCGGATGTCGCGATGGACCCGCAACGGCAGGCATGGCGTCAGTTCGGACGCAGTTCGACCACCGGAATCGTGCGGCTGGTCTTCTTCTCGTAGTCAGCAAATTGGGGGTAAAGACCGGCCTGTCGGGCATAGATACGGTCCCGCTCTTCACCCTCGACGATCCGTGCCTTTACGGGAACCCGGGAAATCGTCGCGCCGTCGCCAATGGAGATGGCGGCATCCGCGTTGGCCTTGAGGTTGTGAAACCAGTCCGGGTTGTTGGCATGGCCACCATAGGACGCGAAGATATAGAATGGGCCGTCGCCTTCACGCAGATACATGAGCGGCAGTGTGCGCTCGAGGCCCGATTTGGCACCCTGCGAATGGAGCAGGAGCACCGGGGCATTCTCGAAATAGCCGCCGGGTTTGCCATTGGTGGCGTTGAAGTCGGCAATGACCTTCTGGTTGAAATCGGACATGGCTGCATTTCCTCTTTTGGTCGGTGGCGTGGATATGGGTGCACGAGGGGCGAGCGCCAAGGTGCCCGTCAGGCGGCGAGCTTCTTGTCGACCTCCACCTTGGGCACCTTGAATCCCATGGCGATCCAGGCGCCGAGCAGCCTGGCGTAAAAACCTGCCGTGACCATCCCTCCGGCGGGCAGCGTGTCGTCGAGTGTCGTGCCCTCGGGGACATCGCCGGTCTGGGTGCGAATCTGCATGGCGGGGCGCTGGGCCTCGGGCCAGAGGCCGGCGAAGAGGCTGAGCCAGTGGCCGCCCTGGAATTCGGTGAATACGGGCGTATTGCAGCAGGTGGTGAGGACCCGGCGGGTTGGGGCCGAGTCGCTGAGGCGAAATTCGGCGAGGCTGGCCGTGCCATCGGGGAAGCGGACACGGTCCTTGCGGTAGAGGATGTAGGGCACGCCGCCGGTGGCGCCGGTCAGCGGAAAGGCCGGGGGCAGGGTGGCGAGGCGCTGGGCGGCGCTGCGGCAGGAATTGCAGTGGCATTCGGCGGTGATGAAGGGCGCGCCTGTCACCTCGACATGAAACTGGCCGCAGGCGCAGGCGAGCGTGGTGGTCTTGGACATGTCGGCATTCCTTTTGAGATCGTGTCGCCCTGGCGACGATCCGGCCGCACGCGCCTCGACACGATGGCGGCAGATTTCGGATGCGGCAAGCCTTTGCGGTGTTCATGCGAACAGGCTGCACCGGTGTGCATTGTCATCCCTTCGTCACGGAACCTTCAAGTGAACGTCAAGCAGGCTCACTAGAGGGAGCGGGCAGGTCGGTGCCCCGGTGCGGGTTGGCGGCCTGCGCGCCGGAGGTTTCGGTTTGTTTCGGATGGTTTCGTCTCTCCGGTTCCGGCGCTCACACATAATCACAGGTCTGGCTGGAGCCGGGCGGCCATTGGGGGCGCGCCGGTCCGTTGGGAGACAAAGATGAAGACTCTGAACCGCGTGGGCCTTGCTGCCCTCTCGCTGATGCTTTCCACTTCGGTGGCGTTCGCCGCGACCGAGGTGACCTGGTGGCACGCCATGGGTGGTGAACTGGGCGAAAAGCTCGAGGACATCGTTGCCGGCTACAATGCCAGCCAGTCCGACTATGTCGTGACCCCCGTCTACAAGGGCTCCTATGCCGAGACCATGACCGCCGCCATCGCTGCCTTCCGCGCCGGCGAGCAGCCCGACATCGTGCAGGTATTCGAAGTGGGCACCGGCACCATGATGGCCGCCAAGGGCGCCGTCTATCCGGTCTACCAGCTGATGGCCGACATGGGCGCCGCGTTCGATCCGGCCGACTACCTGCCGACCGTTGTCGGCTATTACACCGACACCGAGGGCAATATGCTCTCCATGCCGTTCAATTCCTCCACCCCGATCATGTATTACAACAAGACCGTGTTCGAAGCCGCTGGTCTTGATCCGGAAATGCCACCCAAGACCTGGGAGGAGCTGGAAGCTTTCTCGCGCCAGATCATGGAATCGGGCGCTGCCACCTGCGGCTTCACTTCGGGCTGGATTTCCTGGGCGCAGCTGGAAAACTTCTCGGCCTGGCACAACCTGCCGATCGGCACGCTGGAAAACGGCTTTGGTGGCCTGGACACCGAATTCGTGGTCAATGGCCCGCTGCAGGCCAAGCACTGGAACAATCTCAAGACCTGGCAGGATGAGGGCGTGTTCCAGTATGGCGGCCCGGGCGGCGGTGCTGATGCGCCGGCCAAGTTCTATACCGGCGAATGCGCCATCTACATGAATTCCTCGGCCTCGCGCGCTGGCGTGCTGGCCAATGCCGAGGGCTTTGACGTCGGCTTCGGCATGCTGCCGCATTACGAGGAAGTCGAACCGCAGAACTCGATCATCGGCGGCGCAACCCTGTGGGTGCTGCAGGGCGGCGACGAAGCCCAGTACAAGGGCGTTGCCGACTTCTTCACCTATCTCTCATCGGCTGAAGTCCAGGCCGATTGGCACCAGTTCTCCGGCTACCTGCCGATCACCCAGGCCGCCTATGACCTGGGCATCAGCCAAGGCTATTACGAAGCCAATCCGGGTTCGGACGTGGCCATCAAGCAGATGACGCTCAACGCCCCGACCGAGAATTCCAAGGGCCTGCGTTTCGGCAATTACGTGCAGGTTCGTGACGTGATCGACCAGGAATTCCAGGCGCTGCTGGCAGGCGACAAGTCGGCCCAGCAGGCTCTCGATGACCTGGTCAGCCGTGGCAACCAGATGCTGCGCGATTTCCAGGCCGCCAACCAGTAAGGCGGGCTGACTCTACCGGGCGGTGGCAGCTTGTCTGCCCCGCCCATTCGTTTTCCGGAGCGGCCGAGCAATGGCTCTCCAGCGGATCGGGTCGATGGATACCAAACGCACTGTTTTCCCCTCGCAGGGGCTGCCCTACCTGCTGGTAGCGCCGCAGCTGATCATCACGCTGCTCTTCTTCATCTGGCCTGCCGGGCAGGCCATCAAATCCTCCTTCGAGCGCGAAGATCCGTTCGGCCTGTCCACCAGTTTTGTGGGCCTGATGCATTATGGACGGCTTTTCGCGGACCCGGCCTATCTGGCCTCGGTCGGGCGCACGGCGCTGTTCGCACTGGCCGTGACCATCATTTCGATGGGCCTGGCGCTGATCCTGGCGGTGGCGGTGAACCGGCTGATCCGTTCGGCCACGGCCTATTCGACAATGCTGCTCTGGCCCTATGCGGTTTCGCCCGTGGTGGCGGGCATATTGTGGTGGTTCATCTTCAACTCCTCCACCGGTATCCTGCCCTATATGCTGGAGTTTTTCGGCGTCGACTGGAACCACCAGCTCAATGGCGGCCAGGCGATGATCCTGATCATCGTGGCGGCGAGCTGGAAGCAGATTTCCTACAATTTCCTGTTCTTCCTGGCCGGGCTGCAATCGGTGCCGCAATCGCTCAACGAGGCGGCGGCAATCGACGGGGCGGGACCGTTCAAACGGTTCTGGACCATCGTCTTCCCGCTGCTCTCGCCGACGACCTTTTTCCTCATGATCGTCAATCTCAACTACACCATGTTCGACACCTTCGGCATTGTCGATGCGACCACGGCGGGCGGGCCCAACCAGGCGACCAATACGCTGGTCTACAAGGTTTATACCGACGGCTATATCGGGTTGAACCTGGGATCGTCCTCGGCCCAGTCCGTGATCCTCATGCTCTTCGTCATCGCGCTCACCGTGATCCAGTTCCGCTATGTGGAACGCCGGGTCCAGTATTAGGAGGGCGGAGACATGGTCGAAAATCGTCCCTGGCTGACTTTCCTCACCCATCTGGTGCTGATCTGCGGCGTCGTGATCGTGGTCTTCCCGGTCTATATCGCGGTGGTCGCGGCGACGCATGGTCCCACCGCGCTGAGCTCGGGCATGATGCCCCTGCTGCCGGGCACCGAACTCTGGAACAATGTGGTGCAGGTGCTGACCGAGGAGAGGCGCGGTGTCGCCCCGTTCTGGCTGATGGCCTGGAACTCGCTCTGGATGGCGGTGATCATCACGGCCGGCAAGATCGCCATTTCCATCATCTCGGCCTATGCCATCGTCTATTTCCGCTTTCCCGGACGGGTGCTGGCCTTCTGGCTGATCTTCATCACCCTGATGCTGCCGGTGGAAGTGCGCATCATCCCCACATTCGCCGTGGTGGCGAACCTGGGAATGCTCAATTCCTATCTGGGGCTGACCATTCCGCTGATCGCCTCGGCCACGGCGACGTTCCTGTTCCGCCAGTTCTTCATGACCATTCCCGATGAACTGATGGAGGCGGCGCGGGTCGACGGGGCAGGGCCGGTCAAGTTCTTCCGCGATATCCTCCTCCCCCTGAGCCGGACCAATATCGCGGCGCTCTGCGTGATCCTCTTCATCTATGGGTGGATGCAGTATCTCTGGCCGCTGCTCGTCACCACCGATCCCAAATATTACACGCTGATGATGGGCGTGAAGCGGATGGCTGCGGTCTCGGACGCCGATCCGGAGTGGAACATCATCATGGCCGCCGTGGTGATGGCCATGCTGCCCCCCGTCCTCATCGTCATCTTCATGCAGCGCCTGTTCGTCAAAGGCCTGGTCGAAACGGAGAAATAGAAAATGGCAAGCATCGACCTCAGAAACGTCCGCAAGGTCTATCCGGGCAATGTGACCGCCATCCACCAGCTCGACCTGTCCATCGAAGACGGCGAACTGGTGGTGCTGGTCGGACCCTCGGGCTGCGGCAAGTCCACCCTGTTGCGCATGATCGCGGGGCTCGAGACGATCACCGACGGCACGATCAGCATCGGCACGGATGTGGTGAACCGCAAGGAGCCGGCCGAGCGCGACATTGCCATGGTGTTCCAGAACTA
>CBFGTF010000151.1:0-6825 GCA_965651655.1 uncultured Devosia sp. | reverse complement strand
CCTGGGCGCCGGTGATGACGTTGAACTTGGACACGCCATGATATTTGTCGGCGGAGTTCTCGGCCGGCTCATAGCCCTTGCCCTTGCGGGTAACGGCATGGACCAGGATCGGACCCTTGCCGAAATCGCGGACATTTTCGAGGATGGGCAGCAGGTCATCCAGATTATGCCCGTCAATGGGGCCGACATAATAGAAGCCCAGTTCCTCGAACAGCGTGCCGCCGGTAAAGAATGAGCGAGCGAATTCCTCGGTCTTGCGGGCCGGTTCGTGCAGGAATGGCGGCAGCTTGTGGACGATGGTCTTGGCGGCTTCGCGGGTGCCGCGATAGACCGGCCCCGAGACCAGCCGCGCCAGATAGGTCCGGAGTGCCCCGGTGGGCGGGGCAATGGACATGTCATTGTCATTGAGAATGACGATCAGCCGCGCGTCCATGGCGCCGGCATTGTTCATGGCCTCATAGGCCATGCCGGCCGACATGGCGCCATCACCGATGACGGCGATCACGTTGCGCGTGGTGCCCAGGTGCCGGCTGGCTTCGGCCATGCCGAGCCCGGCCGAGATCGAAGTCGAGGAATGGCCGGCGCCGAAGGGGTCATATTCGCTTTCGGCGCGTCGGGTGAAGCCGGAGAGCCCGTCCTTCTGGCGCAGGGTGCGCATGCGGTCGCGGCGCCCGGTCAGGATCTTGTGCGGATAGGCCTGATGGCCGACATCCCAGATGATGCGGTCATGGGGGGTGTCGAAGACGGTATGCAGTGCCACGGTCAGTTCGACCACGCCCAGCCCGGCGCCCAGATGCCCGCCGGTGACGGAGACGGCGTCGATCATCTCGGCGCGCAGTTCATCGGCCAGTTGCCGCAGGTTTTCGCGCGGCAGGCCACGCAGGTCGGCTGGCGACTGGATGGTGTCAAGCAACGGCGTGTCGGGCTTGTCGGCCAAGCGTATCCCCGTAGGTATCTGGTTTAACCCTGTTTAGGCGCAGGGTCCGGGCTTGGCAATGGTGGCCGCCCGCATGCGGCGAAGCGCCCCGTTGTCGGGGACCATTCTGGCATTTGCGGGGCAGGAACGCGCCGGGTCCACTTCAGTTGCTGGCGAGAACCAGCGGGGCATGGGTGAAGCGGGTATGATCAAGCGCCGGGGAGCGGTCGCCAAGGCCCTTGACCAGCACATGGCGGCCCATTTCCGGGGTCGGGTCGAAATCGGCCTCGTCGCGGTCGAAGATGACCGCATAGCGGGTCGAGGTCAGAGCGGCGGGATCGACAAAGATCTCGGTCACGTGCTCGAGGTCTGGCGCGACCAGGTCGGGACGGCGCATATCTGCGGCGGCGGGGCGGCTGGCGACGTGCTGGGCCAGGGCCTCGGCAAGAGGCGTCGCCTGGGCTGCGTCGGTGGCGCCGAATGTCCCGCTGAAGAGTCCAGCCAGCGGGTTTGCGCCGCCGCCACCCAGGGAGGCGGTGCGCAGGCCGGTTGCGGCGGTCAGCGGCGGCAGGATGGGGAGCCGCGTCGTGGGGCTCGGTGGTGGGCTTGCACTCGCCGTGGTGCTGTCCTGGATGATCATTTCCAGCGCCCGCTGCGCGCCCGGTTCCGGCGCCGGCGTTGCGGCATAGGCGGTCAGGATGTCGGAGCGCGCCTCGGTCATGATGACGCGTGGCGTCGGCATGGTGGGGGCCGTGAGTGCGGCGAGGGCGGTCACGGCATTGTCCTGGCGCAGGTCGGCCGGCATGCTGACCGGCATGGCAAAAGCGGTGCTGGTTATTTCGCCCGGGGTCAGCGGGGCACTGCCGGTGGTCGAGAAGGGCAGGGCGGTGTCGGAAACCGAGGCCACCTGCAATTCGGGCCCGCCCAGATCCGCAGGACGCATCTGCGGCATGACCGGCGCAATCTGGCGGACGGGCTGCGGCGCCAGGGACGCGGTCTGCACCTGGGGCGAGGGCTGCCCGGCAGGCTGGTCATTGCCACCAAAGAGCACGTCCATCAGCGTGCGGCCACTGCCGCCCGCGCTCGCGACCTGGGTGCCCGAGGAGGAACCGTTGCAGGGATAGGCATGGCAGCGTTTCCACTCGGCCAGCGCCACCTGATACCCTTCCTGGGAGAGTGGCTTGCCATCGGTGGGGACATGCATGGTGCGCCCGTCGGGGAAGATTTCCTTCAGCTGGGCGCGGGTCATGCGCGGCCAGGCCCGCACCGATCCGGTATCGAGATGGACGAAGGGGCTGCCCGAACTGGGATAGTAGCCGACGCCGCCGACCTGCTTCTTCATGGCCGCGGCGCGCAGTTTGGTCAGCGAAATGCCGGGGATGAAAAAGTCCATGGCGGTGCCGCGCATGTGCTGGGAATTGTCGGCCACGCCGGACGATTTGGAGGCCAGCATGGCATTGGTGGCAGGCGAGCGATAGGCGGAGACGATATTGACCGGCTGGGTGGCGCCGACGTCCTGGTACACCTCCCAGACGAGGTCGAACAGGCGCGGATCCATCTTGGTGGGTTCGTTGCGCCGCCAGTCGCGCAGGAAATAGTTCAGCTCGTTGAGGCCCGACTGGACATATTGCCCATTGCGCTTGAAGACGATGCGGGCCGTTTCCTTGGTATGGGTATAATAGAGATAGAGCGCGCGTTCGCTCGCCGCCTGGGCCGGCATCACCGGCAGCAGGGAGGACATGCACAAGACCGCCGCGGCAAGGAACCGCGCGGCACGCCGCCAATTGATAGACCCCATAACCGTCACGCCAAACTCTGCCCGGTTCACTCGTCAGATAATGGTGGACGTTAGCGCCCAATTCGCTCGAATTGATTAACGCTAACCAGTTGTGAACTGGCCGGCGGCCCCCTCACGCTTCTGTTATTACGGGCAAAAGCGGGCGCAACCAAGGCGAAAATGTAAACGGCAAGTTAACCGGGCTCGGCGCGAAGACGTCTGCCGCGGCTCAGGGGGAGAGTTCTTCGGGCGCGGTTTCGACCGCTGCGATGATGGCGGGTTCGGGTGCGGCATCCAGGCCCATGGCGGCGATCAGTTTCTCATTGTGCCCATAGACATCGCCATAGGAGCGGATGGTGCCGTCGGCGTCCACGCGCAGGGTGAAATAGGCGATGTGGACCGGGATCTGGGTTTGCGGGTTCACCCAGCGCTCGGAGGGGCCGAACATGGCTTCGAGCGAAGCGCGCGAGATATTGGGCTCGTTGGCCATCAGCGCGTCGGCAAATTCCATCGGGTTCTGCACGCGCACGCAGCCATGGCTGAAGGCGCGGTAGGAGCGGCCGAACAGCGACTTCGACGGGGTGTCGTGCAGATAGACGTCATGCTTGTTGGGGAACAGGAACTTGATCTGCCCCAGGGCATTGCCGGCGCCGGGGCGCTGGCGCACGCGGAAGGGGAAGTTGGACGCCGAGACCTGGCTCCAGTCCACCTGCCAGGGGCTGACCGGGCTGCCATTGTAGAGCAGGTCCATATTGTGGCTGTCGGTATAGCCGGGATTGCTCAGGACCGCCGGGGCGATTTCACCGCGGATGATCGAGGAGGGGACATTCCAATAGGGATTGACCACCACATGCCGGATATTGTCCGAGAACACGGGGGTCTGGTTCCTGGTGGTGCCGACGACCACGCGGGTGGTGTATTCCTCCTGCCCATTGCGCAGGATAGCGAGGCGGAATTCGGGGATGTTGACGAAGACGGTGAAGTCGCCGAGGTCCGAGGGCATCCAGCGCCAGCGTTCCATATTGGCGATGATGTCCTCGCGGCGGGTAGCGGCGCCGCCATTGAGCGCGGCGATGGTGGCCGGTCCGATAATGCCGTCGACTTCCAGCCCCTGACCTTCCTGGAACGCCTTGATGGCGCCGACCGTCAATTCGTCATAGCGGGTCGAGGTGGAGGCAACGAGCTCGAGGCGGTCGCGGATGGCGGGCAGGCGGGCGTCCGAATTGCCGGGGCGCAGCACCGGCCCATCGCCGATGGGCACCGGGCGGGCGGCATCGGTCCGCTCGAAATTGGCCAGCGCTGCCTTGAGTGCGAGAAATTCGGGATGGCGCGGTTCGAGCCCGGCCAGGATGGCGGCAGGATCCTTGCTGCCCGCCAATTGCTCGAGCAAGGCGGCCTCGTCGATAGGCTTGGGCTTGATGTCGAGCAGGGTGCTGATCGATTGCGGATCGATGCGGCCATTATGGATGTGGTTGGCATAGCGCATGGTGGCCGCCGAAAAGGCGGTTTCCAGCGTGGCCAGGGCAATGCCGTCGCCCGACAGGCGATCCCTGCCGATGGATGGGGTCAGGTAATCAGCCGGGTCGAGGCCTTCGGCGGCTGCATTCTCGAACAGGGTGATGAGCTTGGCGGCTGCCGGGGAAAACACCACGCCGCCGCTATTGTCCTGCTTGAGCCAGATGGGCTCGAAATGGCGCTCGCCATAGAGAAAATAGAGCCGCTGGGCCTCGGCATGGGCCCTGGTGTCGGGGCGGGCGCCATAATAGGCCGCCGACAGGCCGGCCTTGATGGTGCGGGCCAGCTCGGTCTGGGGCGGGGCGATGACGATCCGGCTGGTTTCCAGGCTCGCCACCTGCTGGGCGATGGCCGAGGGCGCAATCGCGGTGGCGACCAGAAGGGCGACCAGACTGACCAGAACCTTGTTCATCATTGCTCCTGACGGCGTGACGCAAGGGCAGGGACAAGCCGAATCCGGCCCATCCAGGCCCGCCGCTGAAAAATCAATACTCCGCAAACCTTAACGGGGGCAATTGCTCGCAAAATAGTGAAACCCCGGTGTGGCGGGGCTGCAACGGTCCCGCCGCCCGGGCGCGCCGAAGGGCTAGAACTTGTAGTTCACGCCGGCCCGCACCACCGAGAAGCGCTGGGTGATGTCGCGGGCGCCGACGCCCAAGCCATTATAGTCCTGGGAGCCGAGATCGACATAGAGATACTCGGCCTTCACGGTGAGGTTGGCGGTAGCCTGCGCTTCAAGGCCCAGGCCAGCCGTCCAGCCGAAATGGTTGGCGGTCGTGGTGGTCGTGGTCACGCCATCATCCTGTGTGGCGGAGCCGCGGCCATAGGCGACACCGAGCGTGCCATAGGGCATGACCTGGCCGATCGGAACACCGGCGCGGCCGCGCAATGTACCGAAGAAGTCGGTCTTGGCCTCAATGACATCGCCGCCGGGAAGGGTGTGGGAATAGCCGATATTGGACCATTGCAGATCCGCTTCACCGCCCAGGACAAAGCCGCCCATATCCATATTGTAGCCGGCCTGGGCACCCAGGTCCCAGCCGCCACTATTGTTGTCGGTCACGCCGCCGGGCAGAGCCGGGCTGACGATGGTCGTGCCCCAGCCATAGCCGCCGCTGACGCCGGCATAAAAGCCATTCCACTGCATGGCGCTGGTGGGGGAATAGACGGGTGAGGTATTGCCGCCCCAGTTGAGGTCGGCCGCATGGGCCGGGGCCGAAGCCACAAGGAGGGCAAGGAGCGTGGTGCCGGAAAAACGCATGATGGCCTCTTCGTTAAGGGTCAGGCGCAAATTCGCGCTAATCTCTTAACGGGCCGGTAAGGAACAGGGTTAACGCGCACGCTTCCCGATCAAAATCGGTGGATCAGGCCGCGTCGTTGATCAGACCTTCGGCCATGCCATATTCATGGAGCTTGCGATAAAGGGTCGAGCGGCCGATGCCGAGCGCCCTGGCCACGCGCGACATGCGCCCGCCATGATGTTCGATGGCAAAGGCGATGGCCTCGCGCTCGATTTCCGAAAGAGCCTGCAATTCGCCGCTGTCGGAGAGAAATCGATCGCGCGCGGAGACCGGCTCGGGATCGGGGCGGATGCGGGCGGACGCGGCGTCGATATGGACGGGCTGGCTGGGTGCGGGAACCTTCTCGACCGTCCGCAACGCCTCTTCGCGGCCAGCGGACTGAGCGACGATCTGAGGAAAATCCTGGGTTTCGAGGAAAGGCCCGTCACTGAGAACGATGGCGCGATAGACGGTGTTTTCAAGCTGGCGGACATTGCCCGGCCAGTCATAGGCGCAGAGCAGATCCATGACGGCGGGCGAAGTGCCGAGCACGCGCTTGCCGGCCTCTGCCGAAAAGCGGGCGATGAAATGATCGACCAGCGCCGCCAGGTCTTCCCGGCGCTCGCGCAGCGGCGGCACGTAGATGGGGAAGACGTTGAGGCGATAATAGAGGTCCTCGCGGAACTCGCCGGACTTGGCCAGGTTGAGAAGGCGTCGATTGGTGGCCGAGATCAGCCGCACATTGACCTTTTCGGACTTGCTTGCCCCGACCGGTTCAATCTCGCCTTCCTGCAGGGCGCGCAGGAGCTTGACCTGGGTTTCGAGCGGCAATTCGCCCACTTCGTCGAGGAACAGCGTGCCGCCATGGGCTTCGGCAAACTTGCCGGCCTGATCGGCATGGGCGCCGGTAAAGGCACCCTTCTTGTGTCCGAACAGAACCGATTCCACGAGGTTGGGGGGAATGGCGCCGCAATTGACGGTGATGAAAGGCTTGCCGGCACGATCCCCGGTGCCCTGGATGATGCGGGCCACCAATTCCTTGCCGACGCCGGTCTCGCCCTCGATCAGCACCGGAATCGTGCTCTTGGCCGCCTTGGTGCAGAGCGAGATGACCCGGGCCATGCTCGGGGCGGTGGCAATCATGTCCTTGCGCGAAAAGGTGCCGGCCTTGCGGGCATGCTCGGCGCGAATGGCCGCCTCGAGCGCGTCGAGTTTCATGGCATTGCGCAGCGAGATGATCAGGCGCTCCGGCGCCACGGGCTTGACGAAATAGTCCGCCGCTCCCTGGCGCATGGCGGAAATGACGGTTTCGAGCGAGGCGTTGGCGGTCTGGATGA
>CBFGTF010000150.1:0-6837 GCA_965651655.1 uncultured Devosia sp. | reverse complement strand
TCTCGAACTCGGTGTCGAGGAAGTCGTGGTCAAGGACGGCAGCAAGGAAGCCCTCATCGCCACCGCCACCGAACGCGTCCGTATCGCACCGCCATCGGGCGCCAAGGTTGTCGACGCCACCGGCGCCGGCGACAGTTTCAACGGCGCTTACCTCTCCGCCCGCCTCAACGGCAAGTCGCTCCGCGCGGCCGCCGAGGCCGCCCACCGCACCGCCGGCATCGTCATCGGCCACAAGGGCGCATTGGTGGATGCGAAGCTGGTGCAATAGCACCCCCACCCCACCTCCCCCTGAAGGAGGGGGAGGAGCGCATCTTGCAAGCTCCAATAGCGGCGACAAACTCGATGCATCCCTCCCCCTTCTCCAGGGGGAGGTTAGGTGGGGGTTCCTTGCTGCATAACGTCGTGCCCCGTCATCCCGATGTCATAAATTGACCATTCGGTAAAAACTTCATAGCGTCTCCATCCAGCCGTCATGCCAGCGTCACCTCCTCGGGGCATGAGCGGTCTGCTCCCGATTGACCAGGGAGCGCCAAGAACCGGTCGAAAACCGGCAGCCCGGGAGTACGCCCCCGGCAAAGCGGCACTTCATTGGAGACGATCAAAATGAACTTCTTCCCAGCCATTTCCCGGCGCAGTTTCCTCGCCGGTTCGGCCAGCGTCGGCGCCATGGTCGCCATGCACCCCTTCGCGGTCATGGCCCAGGCCAACCAGGCTCACCTGCGCATCATTGAGACGACCGATATCCACGTCGCCATCCTGCCTTATGACTATTATGCCGACGCGCCCAACGACACGATGGGCCTTGCGCGCACCGCGGCCATCATCGAGGAAATCCGCGCCGAGGCCGGCAATGCCGTGCTTTTCGACAATGGCGACCTGATCCAGGGCAACCCGATGGGCGACTACATGGCCTATGAAAAGGGCCTTAACCAGGGGGACATCCATCCCGCCGTCGCCGCCCTCAACACGCTGGGCTACGACGCCGCGACCCTGGGCAATCACGAGTTCAACTACGGCCTCGAATTTCTCGACCGCGCGCTGGAAGGCGCCAACTTCCCGCTGGTCTCGGCCAATCTGGTGCGCGGCACCGAACTGGCCGCCAATGCCACCGATGACGACACCTATCTCGAACCCTATCGCATCTTCGAGAAGGAGCTGACCGACGGTTCGGGCGCCGCCCACACGATCAGGATCGGCGTCATCGGCTTCCTGCCGCCCCAGATCCTCACCTGGGACGCCACCCACCTCACCGGCAAGGTCGTGGTCCGCGACATCGTCGAGGCGGCCCAGGCCTGGGTGCCCAAAATGCGCGAAGAGGGCGCCGATATCGTCGTCGCCCTCTCCCACTCGGGCATTACCGGCGGCGAACACGTCCCCGGCATGGAAAACGCCTCGCTCCAGCTCGCCGCCGTCGACGGCATCGATGTGGTCCTGACCGGGCACCACCACCTGGTCTTCCCCGGTCCCAATTATGAAGGCATCGAGGGCGTCGACACAGTCGCTGGCACGCTCAACGGCAAGCCGGCCGTCATGCCCGGCTTCTGGGGCTCGCATATGGGCCTGGTCGACCTGCTGCTCGAGATCGATGCTGATGGGAAGTGGACCGTGGTTTCCCACACCTCCGAAGCCCGCCCCATCGTCGAGCGCGTCGACAATGCCAATGTTCCCACAGTTGAATCTGTGCCCGAGGTTGAGGCATCCGTTGCCGCCGAGCATCAGGAAACCCTCGATTATATCCGTCGCCCGGTCGGCGAGACCGCTGCGCCGCTGCACTCCTACTTCGCCCTCGTGGCGGACGATCCGTCCGTGCAGATCGTGTCCCAGGCCCAGTCCTGGTATATCGAGCAGATGATGAAGGGCACCGAATGGGAAGGCCTGCCGATCCTGTCGGCCGCCGCCCCGTTCAAGGCCGGCGGCCGTGGCGGCCCGGAATATTACACCGATGTCCCCGTCGGACCGGTCGCCATCAAGAACGTGGCCGATCTCTACCTCTACCCCAATACCATCCAGGCGCTCGTCGTCACCGGCGCCGATGTGAAGAACTGGCTCGAACGCTCGGCCGGCATCTTCAACCAGATCGAGGCCGGCGCCACCGATGCCGCGCTGATCAACCCCGACTTCCCGTCCTACAATTTCGACGTCATCGATGGGGTCACCTACAGGATCGACCTGACCCAGCCCTCGAAATATTCCTCGGACGGCAAGGAAGAGATCAATCCCGACGCCAACCGCATCGTCGACCTGATGTATGATGGCGCCCCGATTGACCCCGACGCAAAATTCGTTGTCGCCTCGAACAATTACCGCGCGGGCGGCGGCGGTTCCTTCCCGGGTACCGGTGCCGAAAACATCGTCTTCATCGGCCCCGATACCAACCGGGATATCATCGTCCGCTTCATCATCGAAAACGGCACCATCAACCCCAAGGCCGACAGCAATTGGTCCCTCGCCCCGATCGGTGACACCACGGTACTTTTTGCCACCGGGCCAAAGGCCGCCGACAAGGTCGCTGACGTCACGGCCGTCAGCATCGAAGCGACTGGCGAAACCGACGAGGCCGGCTTCGGCATCTACCGCATCGCCCTCTGATCGCCGCACATGAAAAAAGGCGCCCCGGTCATCCGGGGCGCCTTCATTAATTGGGGCCTTGGGGGATTACTGCCCGTCGGGCACGACATCGACGCTGACTGCCGGAACATCGACATCGACCGTGCCGCCGCCCGAGCCGTCGCCATTGAAGAACACCAGGTAACCAACGAAAAGCAGAGCAATCACCACGACGATCCCGATGATCATCCCGGCGCCACTGCCACCACGGTCGACAATAACGGTTTCACGTTCCGGTTCAGACATGTTTTGACTCCTGAATTACCGAGGCAGAACGGCGTCCGTGCAAAGCGGTTCCAACGCGGCGCGAAGCGGAGCAGCTTCAGCCCTCCTCCGCCCCGCCGGCCAGTCGTTCCCGCAATCTCAGAAGTTCCAGCCGCAATTGCTCGGCGCCATCCTGGCTCAGCCCGGTTCCGGCGGCCACGGCCAGGGGAATGGCAGCCGCCTTTTCCCTGAGCTTCCGACCATCGGGCGTCAGCCTGATCCTCACCTGCCGCTCATCATCGTCGTCCCGCCGCCGGATCACCAGTCCACGCGCCTCCAGCCGTTTGACCAGTGGCGTGATCGTTCCGGAATCGAGGAACAATTTATCCCCCAGCGCTTTGACAGTGATATCGTCCTTTTCCCAGAGCACCAGGAACACGAGATATTGTGGATAGGTCAGCTCCAGCGCATCGAGGCGCGGCTTGTAGAAGCGCGTAAAGGCGTGTCCCGCCGCATAGACGGCGAAGCACAGCATCTGGTCGATTGTCGGCATCTTTTGGTCGGCCATGACATCCCTTTCGGTCCGCTGCCAAACTAGCATACGAAAATCTATTGCACGCAATTGAATTGTGCACTATATAACCTTCATCCAACCAAGGAGCAAGACCCATGAGCATCAAGTCAGCCGTCTATACCGCACACGCCCACACAACCGGCGGCCGCGCCGGCGGCACCAGCAAGACCGATGACGGTCGCCTGGAAGTCACCCTCGACACTCCCAAGGCCATGGGCGGCAATGACGGCCCGGGCACCAATCCCGAGCAGCTCTTTGCTGCCGGTTATTCGGCCTGCTTCCTGGGCGCCCTCAAGGCCGTCGCTCGCGGCGAAAAGGTGAAGATTCCCGACGAGACCACCATCGACGCCGCTGTGTCCTTCGGTGAAAACGCCAATGGCGCAGGCTTTGCCATTGCCGTCGAGCTCAAGATCACCGTTCCGGGCTTCGACCACGCAGAGGCCGAGGCTCTGGTGGAAAAGGCCCATCAGATCTGCCCTTATTCCAACGCTACGCGCGGCAATGTGGACGTGACCCTGACCGTCGTCTGATCAATCCGTTAACGATTGCCATTCACCTGCCCGAAAGGGCGGCAAGCTAGCGTACCCGCATTTCTGGAGCCGCCATGCCTGCCGCCCTTGCCCTTTCCGGCCTCGCCAAAGCCTTCGACCGCCCGGTCGTCAAGGGCGTGGACCTCACCATCCAGCCCGGTGAATTCTATGCCCTGCTCGGCCCCAACGGCGCCGGCAAGACCACGATCCTGCGCATGGTGGCGGGTCTGCTCAAGCCCGACGCGGGTTCCATCTCCATCTTTGGCATCGATGCCCTGGCCGATCCCGTCGCCGCCAAGCGCGTCATGGCCTGGGTTTCCGACGAGCCCATGGTCTATGACCGCCTGACCCCGCTCGAATATCTCGATTTCGTCGCCGGCCTCTGGCAGGTCGAGCCGGCCCGCGCCCGGCAATCCGCGCAGGAACTGATCGACTGGCTGGGTCTGTCTCCCCACGCCAACGAACTCTGTGGCGGCTTCTCCAAGGGCATGCTGCAGAAGGTCGCCCTTGCCGGCGCCCTGGTCCACGACCCGCAATTGATCATCCTCGACGAACCCCTGACCGGCCTCGACGCCGGTTCCGCCCGACAGGTCAAGGACGTGCTGCGCCAGCGCACAGCGGCGGGCGTCACCGTCATCATGACCACCCACATCCTTGAAGTTGCCGAGCGCATGGCCGAACGCATCGGCGTCATTGCCGAGGGCCGCCTGATCGCCGAAGGCACGCTCGCGGAATTGCGCACCCGCATCGGCCGCGAGACCACGCTCGAGGAAATCTTCCTCGACCTCGTCGGCCAGAATCCGGCCAGCGGACAGGACGCGGCGTGAGCTTCCCTCCCGCTTCCCTGCCCTGGCTGGCCGAACACGAGTTCCGCCTCGCCTGGCGCGATGCGCTCGCCATGATGACGGGCGGCCACCGCACGCGCCTCATCGGCTGGATCGTGGGCGGAGGCGGCGTCTATGGGCTCATGCTGCTCATCGCCTGGTACTCTGTCAGGCCCTGGACCGAGGCCGGCATCGTGCTCGACAAACAGGCGCTGCTGCTGATTTCCGGCACCGGCCTCCTGTTCTGGGCCGTAACCCTCTCGCAGGCCCTCGAAGCGGTCACCCGCGTCTATTATGGCCGCTCCGATCTTGACCTGATCCTCTCCTCCCCCGCCTCCAGCAACCGCCTCTTTGCCGTCCGGGCCGGCGCCGTCTTTGTCACCACCACGGCGCTGGGTGCATTGCTGATCTCGCCGCTGGTCCTGGCCCTCGCCTTTCAGGATGGGCCACGCTGGCTGTCCGCATTCCTGGTGCTGGCAGCACTTGCTGCGCTTTCCGTGGCCATCGCCATGGCAATCACCCGACTGCTGTTTCGCCTTGCCGGCCCACGCCGCACCCGCCTTATTGCCCAGATCGTGGCGGGCATTGTCGGCGCCGGCTTCGTCATCGGCATCCAGGCCGCCGCCATCCTGTCCCATGAGGGGTTCTCACGCTTCGCCTTCTTCCAGTCCGATGCTCTGATTGCCGCAGCGCCCGGTGAAACCAGCCTCCTCTGGCTGCCGGCCCGCGCCGCTATGGGCGATCCGATCCCCGCGCTGATACTGGTCACCGCCAGTCTCGGTATCCTGGCAACCGCCATCGCCCTGATAGCCCCCAGCTATGGGCGCCTCGCCACCTCTGCCGCCGGTCTCAACCACATTTCCAGCCAGCGCCGCCCATCATCACGCGCCTTCAGAGCCACGACGCAGCGCCAGGCGCTCCGCCGCAAGGAATGGAAACTGCTCCAGCGCGATCCATGGCTGCTTTCGCAGACCTTGATGCAATTGCTCTATCTGGTGCCACCGGCCCTGCTGCTCTGGATCAATTTCGGCTCCGGGTCTGGCGATGGTACCTTCATCGTCGTCGTCCCGGTTCTGGTCATGGCCTGCGGTCAACTTGCGGGCGGCCTGGCCTGGCTCGCCATTTCCGGCGAGGACGCCAACGACCTGGTGGCAACTGCTCCCCTGGCCCAGTCCACCATATTGCGCGCCAAGATCGAGGCCGTCCTCACCGTCATCCTCGTGGTGCTGGCACCGCTCCTTGCGCTTCTGGCCGTCGCATCCTGGCCCATGGCCCTGATCACCGCCACCTGCGCATTGATTGCCGCATCCGCCTCAACCGCCATTCAGCTCTGGTTCCGCGTCACCGCCAAGCGCGCCATGTTCCGCCGCCGCCAGGTCGCCTCGCGCGCCGCAACCCTCAGCGAAGCCTTCTCGTCCATCCTCTGGGCCGCAACCGGCGCACTTTGGGCTGCCGGGTCCCCCCTGGCCATCGCCCCCGCCATCCTGGCCTTCGCCGTGCTAGGCTTGGCCCGACTCATCGCCCCAAGGCCTGCCTGATATGACCACTCTCACCTTCCGCGACGCGCGTGCCGCCGACATCCCCATCATGCTCCAGTTGAGCCACGCTGGCGATGCACGCGGCACCGACACGCCGCCGCTCGATCCCGCAACGCTGTCCGACCCGCGCCATCGGGCGGCCTTCGACGCCATTTCCGCCGATCCCAACCATCGCCTCATCGTCGCCGAACGCGACGGCGAGGTGGTCGGCACCATGCAGATCAGCGTGATCCCCGGCCTTCCCCGGTTCGGCATGAAACGCGCAATGCTCGAAAACGTCCACATTCGCACCGACCAGCGCGGCAACGGTCTGGGTTCTGAAATGGTACTCTGGGCAATCGAACGCTGTCGCGAGGCCGGCTGCGGCCTGGTGCAGCTGACCTCCAACAAGGTTCGGCTCGACGCCCACCGCTTTTACAAAAAGCTCGGCTTCTCGGCCACGCATGAAGGGTTCAAGCTGTTCCTGTGACCAAACCTCCGCTGCACGCATCCGCTAGGCTGTATCGACATCCAGCTCAGGCGGAGGCGAAAGTGCCGTTTTCGAGACCCGGAGCGCAGCG
>CBFGTF010000149.1:0-6841 GCA_965651655.1 uncultured Devosia sp. | reverse complement strand
CGGTATAGCGCATGGCCGCCGGGCTATCGCCGTCGATATTGCCGAAATTGCCCTGACCGTCGACCAGCGGGTACCTGAGGGCAAAATCCTGTGCCAGGCGCACCAGCGCGTCATAGATCGACTGGTCGCCATGGGGGTGGAATTTACCGATCACGTCACCGACGATACGGGCGGACTTCTTGTAGCCCTGGTTGGGATCGAGCCTGAGCAAGCGCATGGCGTGGAGAATGCGGCGGTGCACGGGCTTGAGGCCATCGCGCGCGTCCGGCAGGGCACGCTGGGTTATGGTGGAGAGGGCGTAGCTCAGATACCGCTCTTCAAGCGCCTGCTTGAGGTCGACGATGCGCTGATCGTCGGGGGGCGGGAGAGTATCGGCATCTGACATGGGCGGCTCAATTCATGGGAACGAATCAGGAGCAGAGTATAGCGGCGGGGGCCGCAAGACACGCTGCAGGGGCAGGTTTTGCCCGGGTTTTCGGGGATTTTTGACTTCGTGAACCTTGTGTCAGACCCGCGTCAACATTTCGATCAGCGGGTCCCGGGTGGGCGGTGGGTCCAGCTGGCGGGCGGACCAGAGGTGCATGTCGAGAAAGTAACCGGTGAGACGCAGGGCGTTGCGCAGGTCATCGGGCGAGGCATTGCCGCGGGCGTGCAGAAAACTCGGAAGTGGCAGCAGCCGGTCTCTATAGGGCTCGGCAGCGGCGCGGCTGACAGCCCGGCCGGTCTTTGGGGACACGTGGGTCAGATCTTCGGTAGTGCCGGTAGCGGCGCAGGTGTCGAGGTCGAGGCCAAATCCCAGTTCATCGAGCAGGGTCAGTTCGAAGCGCGCAAGGGCCGCGCCGTCAGGGTCGTGATCGATGAGGTCGAGGGCCATGGCGAGCAGGCGGTCATGCGGATCGCGCTCGGGCAGGAGCCGCAGGTGCTCGCAGATGGTCTGGGCGAGGTAAAGCCGCTTGCGGTCGGCAATGAGGCTCGCTGCGCGGGCATGCAGGATTTCTACGGTAAAGGTTCCGAGATGGTCCTCGAGCCGGGCGCGCCAGGTGAGCTGCACGGTGTTGCCAGGTTGCAGCGTGGCCGAGAGCTTGGGAGATCGCCCGCCGCGGACAAGGCCGGTATAGCGGCCGCGCCCAGCCACCATGGCCTCGGCAATGACGCTGGTCTCGCCGTGGCGACGCACGCCTATGAGCAGGGCTTCACCGGTCCATTCCATCGTGACCGCACCTCCCTTCTCCCCTTGTGGGAGAAGGTGCCCGAAGGGCGGATGAGGGGTACAGGTTCTTTTCACTGGCACCGAGTGCGCGGAGAGAACCCCTCACCCTGGATGTTCTGCTGAACGCAGAAAATCCTGTCCCTCTCCCACAAGGGGCGAGGGGGGCACCGGTGCGTGTTTCACTTCTTCCCATGGGGGAATTCCAAGCCCATTTCGCGATAGCGCTCAGGGTCGTCGGCCCATTTTTCGCGGACCTTGACGAAGAGGAAGAGGTGGATGGGCACGTCATACATCTCCATCAATTCCTTTCGGGCCTCCGCGCCGATGGACTTGATGGTCTGGCCGCCGGCACCAAGCACGATCATCTTGTGGCTGTCGCGCGTGACATAGATCACCTGGTCGATCTTGTAGGAGCCGTCCTTCTGGATCTTGAAGCTCTCGGTCTCGACCGTGGCGTTATAAGGGATTTCGTCGTGGATGCGCAGGAACAGCTTTTCGCGCGTGATCTCGGCTGCCGTGATGGCCATGGTGAGATCGGTCAGGTGATCCTCGGGGAAATGCCAGGGACCGGGCGGAATGTGCCGTGCGGACCAGTCAATGAAGTCCTTGACCCCATGGCCCTTGAGCGCGGAGAGCATGAAGGTGGCCTCGAAGCGCAGGCGCTCATTGAGGCTTTGCGACAGGGCCAACAGGCTCTCATGCTTGACGGTGTCGATCTTGTTGAGGATCAGCACCTTGGGCTGGCGGATATTTTCCAGCCCTTCCAGCAGGACTTCGATATCCGGGGTCACGCCGCGCTCAGCGTCGATGAGGAAGGCAACGAGGTCCGCGTCCCCTGCCCCGCCCCAGGCGCTATCCACCATGGCGCGGTCGAGCCGGCGCTTAGGCGCGAAAATGCCGGGCGTGTCTATGAAGACCAGTTGCGCCTTGTCGAGCGTCAGGACACCCCGCACCTGGCTCCGCGTCGTCTGCGCCTTGTGGGTGACGATGGAGACCTTGGTGCCGACCAGCGCGTTGAGCAGGGTCGACTTGCCGGCATTGGGCGCACCGACCAGGGCAATGAAGCCGCAGGACGTGTCGGTGGGTTCGGTATTCATTTGCGTTCCTTCCAGACATTCTGGCGGACGAGAAATTGTTCGGCGACGCGATGCTCGGCGATCTTTTTGGAGGGACCTGTCGCCTCGATGCGATCAAATCCCGCCATCTCCACGCCAATGGTGAATTCGGGCGCATGGTCGGGGCCGGTGCGTCCGATCAGCAGATAGTCGGGCGGTTCGAGACCCCGCGCCTGGGCCCATTCCTGCAAAGTCGTCTTGGCATCGGCGCGATTGGCCTGGCCATCGACCAGGAATTCCTCGAACAGCCGCTCGACAAATTCATGGGCCCTCGGCAGCCCGCCATCGAGATAGATGGCGCCGATGATGGACTCGGTCACGTCACCGAGAATCGCGTCCTTGTCAGCGCCGCCGGAGCGGGCTTCGCTTTCCCCCAGGATCATCTCGCTGCCCAGGTCGAGCTGTCGGGCGATATCGGCGCAGGTTTCCTTGCGGACGAGAGTATTGAGCGCCCGGCTCAGCTCGCCCTCGTTGGAGCTGGGGTAGCGGCGATAGAGCATGTCGGCCACGACGAGGCCGAGCACGCGGTCGCCCAGGAATTCCAGCCGCTGATAGGAACGCTCGATGCGCTTGCCCGGCGAGACGGCGCTGGAATGGGTCAGCGCCTGTTCCAGCAGGCCCGGATCGGCAAAGCGGTAACCGAGCCGGAACTGGAGCTTTTCGTGGGTCTTGTCGCGTCGGCTCACGGCGTCCCCGTGGTGTCATACGGCTCATCGCCATAGACGGAGCGGAACATGCGATCCCAACGGACATTGGCGGGCCATTGCCAGATCTGCCAAGGCGGCAGATTGTCCCTGATGGAGAAGAAGCGCGCTTCGGCCTTGGCGATCAGATTGACGGCGGGGACATAGCCCACCTGGCTCAGGACGCGGCTATCGGCGGACCGGTCGCGATTGTCGCCCATCATGAAATAATGGCCGGCAGGAACGACATATTCCGGCGTATTGTCGAGCGAGAGATTGTCGCCGATCTCCTGGATGATGTGGGTCGTCCCTTCGGGGAAGGTCTCGCGATAGACCGTGACCTCGCGGGTATCGCCATTGCTGTCGGTGTCCATGGCCGTGCCGAGTTCCTCGCGCTCGACCATGGCGCCGTTAATATAGAGGCGGCCCTGCTGCATCTGGATGCGGTCGCCGGGCAGGCCGACAACGCGCTTGATATATTCCATGTTCTGCGGCACCGGGCGGAACACGGCAATGTCGCCGCGATCGGGCTCACGCCCCATGATGCGCGTGCCGACGGGCAATTCGAAATCGAGCAGGGCAAAATCGCCGTAGCGGCCCAACGAGAAGGAGTGCTTGCCATAGCCCCAGACGAACTTGTTGGCGACGAAATAGTCGCCGATCATCAGCGTCTGCTGCATCGAGGCCGTGGGGATGGAAAAGGGCTGATAGAGGAAGAAGCGCAGGAAGATGGCGATCAGCAGCGCCTCGACAATGACCACGAAGGTCTCCACCCACTCGTTGGTGGCGGACTTCTTGGCAGGCTTTTCAGCAGGCTGGCTCATGTTTCTTCCCGGATTTGCAGTGCGGAAGGGTTAGGCGTTTGACCGGGCGGGGTCAACTTGCTTCGTCTGCCCGGATGGGCCGGACCTATTTGACCGGCAGGGCCTCGATGATGACAAAGGCCTGCGCCAGGCCCGCGTCGTCGGTAATGGTGAGGTGGATATGGGGCTCGTGCCCTTCGGGCACAAGACGGGCCAAAGCCCTCGCCGCGCCATTGGTGAGTTGCATGGTGGGCTTACCTGATGGCAGGTTCACCACGCCCATGTCGCGCCAATAGACCCCCCAGCTCAGCCCGGTGCCCAGGGCCTTGGAGCATGCTTCCTTGGCAGCGAAACGCTTGGCATAGGAGGCGGCGCGCTGCGCCCGGCGGTCCGACTTTCTCTGCTCAATGGGCGTAAAGCAGCGCTGCACGAAGCGGTCGCCGAACCGTTCGAGCGTCTGCTCCACACGATGAATCTGGATGAGGTCGGAGCCCAGGCCTACGATCATTTGACGCCCTGAATGCCGCGGCTGCCGGGCTTGACGGCGGGGAGCGCCGCCAATTCGGGCGGAAGTTGATCGGCCGGATAGGCGGGCACCTTGAACTCGATCAGGCTCACCAGCGGCACGCCGATATCGGCTTCACCGCCCGAGCGGTCGATCAGGCAGGCAGCGGCAACGACATTGGCGCCAATGTTGCGCAGCGCGGTGACGCATTCGCGGATGGAGAGCCCCGTCGACACGATGTCCTCTACCACGATCACGGTGTCATCGGGCGAAATTTCGAAACCGCGGCGCAGCTCGAACTGGCCCTCCACGCGCTCGGTATAGAGGGCGGGTACGCCCAGATGCCGGGCCGTTTCGTAGCCGGGGATTATGCCGCCGATGGCGGGCGAGACAACCTTGGTCACACCGGGCACTTCGGCACGGATGCGGTCGGCCAGCGCCTTGCAGAGCTTTTCGGTCTGGTGGGCATATTGGAATACTTTCGCCTTCTGGAGAAAGACCGGCGAGCGCAAGCCCGACGAGAGAATGAAATGTCCCTCCAGCATGGCGCCGCAATCGCGGAAAATCTGCAAGACCTGTTCTTTATCCATCACGCGGGCTCCTATCGACCGAACCGTCCCATTCGAGCGTGGAGATCATTCCCGCTTCGCGCAGGCCGGCCCGCTGCACGGCGGACAGCCCGGGACTACGCTTGAGCGTTGCCAGAACATCGGTCAGTTGCGCAAGGTCGCGCACCTCGATTTCAAAGATCATCTGGTGGAAGTCGGGCGAAATCATCCGCATCACCAGATTGTTGATATTGGCATCGCAGGCCGCAATGGCCGAGGAAATCTGGGCGAGCGAACCGGGACGATTGACCGATTCCATGGAAATGACGGTCGAATAGAGTTTGTCTTCCGCGCGGCCCAGGTTCCAGCGCACGTCGACCCAGGCCAGGTCGCTGTCATGCTTGGCAATCAGGGCGTCGGAGTGGATCGGATAGACGGTCAGCGGGTTGTCGGGCTCGAGAATGCCGACCAGGCGATCCCCCGGCACGATCCCCTCACCCGATACGATCACCGGGGTATGGAAATCGAGATGGGCAAGCGCCGCCTTGGCGCGCGGACCCGAGCGCTGGCCGCCCGGCACGCGGAAGCGGAACTGATCAGCGCCGCGCAGGGCGAACCAGCCATCGGCAGTGTCGGCCACGGGCAGTTCGAGCTTGCGGCGCCGCTTGCGGATGCCCTTGACCTGGGCCAGCGCCACGGCAAGCGCTTCCGACCCGATCTTGCCTTCGCCCACGGCCACCAGGAGATCTCGCTTGGTGTGCTGCTCCAGGGCCTCGGCCAGGGCCTTGCCCTCGCTTTCGTCAAGCATGACGCCTTCACGCTCAAGCATCATGTTGAGCACATGCTCGCCCAGCGCATGAGCGCGCTGGGCCGCCGCCTGGCGCACTGCTCGACGGATTGCCGCCCGCGCCTTGCCGGTGGCGGCAATGCCGATCCAGTTGCTGGGGGGACGGTGGTTCTGGTCGCGCAGGATTTCCACTTCGTCGCCCGAACGCAACTGGGTGACGAGCGGCAGGATCAGGCCGTTGATCTTGGCCCCGACGCAAGTGTCGCCGATATCGGTATGGAGCGCGTAGGCGAAATCGATGGGCGTGGCGCCGCGCGGCAGGGCAATCAGCCGACCGCGTGGCGTGAAGCAGAACACCTGATCCTGGAACAGTTCGAGCTTGGTATATTCGAGAAAATCCTCGGTCGAGATGCCCGAGGTCAGATGGCTGATGGTCTGGCGCAGCGACCCATAGGCCTGCGATTCCATCTCGATGCGCCCCAGGTTGGCCGAGGCTCCGTCCTTGTAAAGGGCGTGGGCGGCAATGCCGAACTCGGCGATCCGGTCCATTTCCTCGGTGCGGATTTGCAGCTCGACGCGCTGCCGGCTGGGGCCGACAATAGTGGTGTGGATCGACTGGTAATCGTTGTGCTTGGGGACCGAGATATAGTCCTTGAACCGCCCCGGAACCACTTTCCACGTAGTGTGGACCAGCCCCACCGTCCGGTAGCACTCCTCGGGCGAACCGACGACCACGCGGAAGCCGATCATGTCGGACAGTTGTTCGAGGGCGATGGACTTGCGCTCGATCTTGGAGAAGATCGAATAGGGCGACTTGACCCGTGCCTTGACGCGCGCGGCAATGCCGGCCTCGGTCAGGCGCTCGGTCAGCTCGGCGGTAATGGTATCGATGGCCTCGCGATTGTCTTCCTGCATCTGATCGAGACGCGCGATGATCGCGGCATAGTGATCGGGCTGCAGGATGCGGAAGGAGAGATCCTCGAGCTCATTGCGCATGTCCTGCATACCCATGCGGCCCGCAAGCGGGGCATAGATATCCATGGTTTCCTGCGCGATGCGCCGCTGCTTGTCCGGCGCCATGAACTGCAGGGTGCGCATATTGTGCAGGCGATCCGCCAGCTTGACCAGGAGCACACGCACGTCCTGGCTGATGGCCAGGAGCAGCTTGCGCAGGTTTTCGGCCTGGGCTT
>CBFGTF010000148.1:0-6858 GCA_965651655.1 uncultured Devosia sp. | reverse complement strand
CTGCCCATCAGAACGCCTGCCCGATGCCGGCATAGATCGCATAGTCCGGGTCGCCCGCTTTCCTGTTGAGCGGCACCGCCAGGTCAAGTCGCAGCGGACCCAGTCCGGTGTAATAGCGAAGGCCCACGCCTGCCCCCAGCCGCAGGTCATCAAGACCCGGGAACGTATCGGCGGCGACATAACCGCCATCCACAAAGCCCACCACGCCGATATCGCTGGTGACCTTGGCCCGCGCTTCGAGCGAAGCTTCGAGCAGATAGCGCCCGCCCGTGACATTGCCCGCGCCATCATCGACGCCGATGGACTTGAACCCATAGCCACGCACCGACCCGCCGCCGCCGGCAAAGAACAGCTTGTCGGGCGGAATAGCGGCAAGGTCCGGCCCGAACACGGCCCCTGCCTTGAGGCGTCCGGCCAGCACGAACGGGTCGTTCTCGCCAAAGCCGAAATAGGTGCGCCCCTCAACCACCAGCCGCGCGCCCGGTGAACCACCCAGCAGGTCGTAATAGGGCTCGAGATTGGCCGAGGCGTACCAGCCTTCCGTGGGATCGACTGAGCTGTCGCGCCCGTCATAGATCACGCCGGCATAGACGCCTGCCGTCTGGAAATCACGTGTGCCGAAATCATCGTCGAACCGTGCAATTTCAAAGCTGGCGCCGCCTTCGAACGTGATCTGGTCGGAGAAGAACCAGGTCAGCCCCACGCGTCCTCCGGCCGAGGTCTCGGTATATTGCGGATAGATGCTGCGCTCTGCCGAGATGGCCGCCACCAGGTCCACGTCCGGGTGATAGAAGCCCGGCTTGGTGAAAGTGCCGCCGACGAAATAGTCAAATTGCGCCGTATCGATGGGCCAGCCGATACTGGCAATCCGCGCATCGAGCCGCAGCCGCTCGGCCTGGCCGAAGAGGTTTCGCCACAGGTGGTAGCCCTCTACCCCCAGCCCGTCGACCGTTGAATAGGTAGCGCCGACGCCGAACCGCCGACCCGGCAGTTCCTCGACGATCAGGTCATAGGGCAGCAAGCCGTCGCTGCCGATGCTCTCGGCCGCTTCGAGGCGCGCCGAGCGAAAGACTTCAAGACGATCCAGGCGCTTCTGGGCCCGCTCCAGTTCGTCCGGATCATATTCCTCGCCCACCACCAGCCCGGTCTGCTGCGCTACGAATTCGGCGTTCATACTGGTGGTCCCGGACACCCGCACCGGCCCGAACGCAGCCAGCCGTCCCGGATTGACGGTAATGGTCGCATCGACCGTGTTGGTCGCGTGATCGGCCACCACTTCGCGCGAAACGATCTCGGCCTTGGCATAGCCCTGCTGCCGCCAGGCCTCCAGCGCCAATTGCTCGGCCCGCAGGATCACGGCGGAGCGCGCCACTTCGCCCGCCCCAAAGCCACGCAGGATTGGCAGGTCCACCTGGTCTGCCGGATCGGCGGTCGGCGGCGCCTGGTTGGCGATGGCGACGCTGTTGAAGGTAAAGAGCGGACCCGCGGTCACCGCGATGGTCACATCCACCGGGTCGGGCAGGTTGCTGTCGGGCGGCAGGTTCGCGGCTTCCGTTCCACCGATGCGGATACTGACCGCGCCGCCATAATGGCCTTCGCCATATAGGGCAGCCAGCAACCGCCGATAGTCGCCCCGCGCCTTGGCGATCAGCCCCGCAGCGCCCGAGGCCGGCTCCGCCTCATCGGCCAAGAGGGCAGAGGCATTGCGCATGGCCGCTTCCACCGCGCCGCCTTCGCTTGATGTGAAGGTCACCACATAGGGCTGCGGATCAACGATCAGCGCATCGGCGTCGACCGTCTCGTCCTCGAAGAACTTGAAACCGAAAAGCTCGAACGCGCCAGCGGGAATGCTCGCCCCGGCCGCTATGGCCAGGCCGATGCACAAGGCGCCAATACTCGTTACCAGACGCGCGCTTTGCAGTGGTCTATCCCGCCCTTTTACGCATTCAACCAAACCGGGCTGAACGCGATATTGCCGCATGGCTGGAAAGATTGCGTTAATCCTTCCGCCACCACCTGCGCCGACGCCATGCGCCCGCCCAAATGGCGAAGTTTTCATGGCGAGTTTAGGGCCACGCCCACTGCGCGAACACCCTTTGCATTGAAATTATTGGCAATTGACCGGGCCAGCGTGGCCCGGGCGCAACATTGCTATTCCCGCGCCAGGGCTTCCACCGGGTCGAGCCGGGCCGCCGAGCGGGCCGGCATGAACCCGAATACGATACCAATCACGCTGGCCGAGATGATGGCGAGGACAATCGATTCGGTTGAATAGGCCAGTCTTGCGCCCGCAACTATGGCGGTCAGTCCTTGCCCCAGGGCAAAGCTCAGCGCCACGCCCGCCGCGCCGCCGGCAAAGCACACCAGCACCGCCTCGATCAGGAATTGCCGCATGATGTCGCTGCGCCGCGCGCCCACGGCCATGCGAATGCCGATTTCCTTGGTCCGCTCGCTGACCGAAACCAGCATGATATTCATCACGCCGATGCCGCCCACCACCAGCGAAATCACCGCAATGGTCGAGATCAGGATGGTCAGGGTCGCCGTCGTCGACTGAATGGTTTCCCGGATCGTATCGGTGTTCTGGAGGAAGAAGTCAGTCGTCCCTCCATGCAACCTCGTCATCAGCTCGGTGATCTCGGCCTCGGCCTGGGCGGTGTCATAATCGTCCGTCACCCGCACGGCGATGGAATTGAGCCAGCTCTGGCCCAGAATGCGACTCATGGCCGAGGTATAGGGCACGTAGATATTGGCGTTGTTGCCGCCCGGCCCGAAGCCGGTCGAGGCCGCCACCACGCCGATCACCCGCACCGGCACCCGTCCGAGCATGATGACCTGCCCCACCGGGTCCTCGCCATTGGTAAAGATCGCTGTGGCAGCCGTCTGATCGATCACCGCTTCCTGCGCCATGGAGGCAATGCTCTCGGCGCCGAAGCTCGATCCTGCGGTGAAGGTGCGGCCATTGACCTGGAAATAGTCCGCGCCCACACCGGTCACCGAGGCATTGGTGGCCGTGTTTCGATAGAGCGCAGTGGCATTGGAACTGACCTGCGGCGTGACACTGTCCGCATAGGGTTGTTCCGCCAGCGCCTCCGCATCGGTCGGGCGCAAGGTTCTGACCCGCCCCGAACGCATGTCGCCAAAGCCGGAGCCGGGATAGACATTGATCGTATTGGTGCCGATCGAGGAGATGTTTTCGAGCACCGTCTGTTGGCTGCCCTGCCCCAGCGCCACCACCGACACCACCGAGGCGATGCCGATGATGATGCCGAGCATGGTGAGAAAGGTCCTGAGCTTGTGCGCGCCCATGGCCCGCAACGCCATGCGCAAAGCTTCGCCCATGCGGTCGAACCCTCGCCGCCAGCTTGCAGCGTGCTTGATATCCGTCTCGGCCTTTTCGACCCGGCGCGGCTCCACATTATGCCGGTCGGCGATGATCTCGCCGTCCGCGATTTCGATCACCCGCTCGGTCTGCGCCGCGATCTGTGGGTCATGGGTCACGATGATGATGGTGTGCCCGTCGGCGTGCAGCTCCTTGAGCAGCGCCATCAGTTCCTTGCCCGAGCGCGAATCGAGCGCACCTGTCGGCTCGTCGGCGAGGATCACCTCGCCGCCATTCATCAGCGCCCGCGCCACGCTGACGCGCTGCTGCTGTCCGCCCGAAAGCGCATTGGGGCGATGGTCCAGCCGCTCAGCCAGACCCAGCCGCGTGAGCAATGCGATGGCCCGCTTGCGCCGCGCGCCCGCATCCACCCCGGCATAGACCGCCGGCACTTCCACATTCTCGACGGCATCAAGATCGGGCAACAGTTGATAACGCTGGAAGATGAAGCCGAAATGCTCGCGCCGCAGCGCTGCCAGCTCATCGGCATCGAGCTTGCCGACATCCTTGCCGGAAAAGCGATAGCTCCCCTCGCTGGCGCGATCGAGGCATCCAAGGATGTTCATCAGCGTCGACTTGCCCGACCCGGACTGGCCGATGATCGACACCATCTCGCCCCGATGGATATCGAGGTCCACACCCTTGAGCACGGCCACGGCCTCCCCGCCCGCCTGGAAGCGGCGCACGAGCCCGGAAATCGAAATAATGGGTGGCTGGGATGCCAGCGGCGCCGCGCCGACCCGATCCTGGTCGCTGAAAGGGCGGTTCATCTCCTGGCCTAGCCCCCGCGCATCATCATCATGCCGCCGCCCATGCGCGGACCACCGCCACCGGGGCCGCCGCCATTGACCGTTAGCCGGGCGCCGGTGCCGTTGACGACGAGGTCTCCCTCAGCGAGGCCCGATACAATCTCGGCACTGATATTGTTGTTGAGGCCCACCTCGACCCGCGCCGGGCGCACCTCTTCGCTCACCGGGTCATAGACCATGACCATCACGCCGCCATCGGGCCCGCGACGGCTGACAAGGCTTGACGGGAGCGTCAGCACATTGCGCGCCTCGTTGAGCACGATGGTCACCGAGGCGGTCATCGAGATGCGCAAGCGGTGATCGGGATTGGGCACCTCGAACAAGCCATTGTAATAGACCGCGCTGCCCGAACTGGCCGTCTCGTCGGCGATAGACGTCGGCGCCGGCTCGATCTCGCGCAGCGTGGCCTCGATGCGTGTGTCCGGCTCACCAAGAATGGTGAAATAGACCTTCTGCCCGGCCTCCACCTTGACCACATCGGCTTCCGAGATTTCGGCCTTGATCACCATCGTGTCGAGATTGGCGATCTTGGCGATGGTGGGCGTCGCCGAATTGGCGTTGAGGGTCTGGCCCTCTTCCACCAACAGCGCCACCACCGTGCCATCGGCCGGCGCCACGATCTGCGTACGGGCCAGGTTCAGTTCGGCCGATTCGACCGTCAACTCGGCCTGGGCGATCTGCGCGTCGAGCTGGTCAATCTGCGCCAGCGCCTGCTCCACCGAAGCCTGCGCCGTCTCCAGCGCCGTCTGCGATACCAGGCTGCTCGCGCTCAACTGCTGCTGCCGGGTAAGGTTCGCCTGGGCCGTGGCCAGCCCCGCCTGCTGGTTGCGCTTCTGGGCCTGGATCCCGGCCAGCGCCGCCTCTGCCGATTTGACGGCGTTTTCCTGGTTGAGGCTGTCGATTTCGGCAATCAGGTCGCCGCGGCTCACTTGCTGGCCCAGCGTCACATGAACCGCCTTGATATTGCCCGAGACTTCCGCCCCCACACTGACCAGCGCGCTCGCCTCCAGCACCCCTGAAGCCAGCACCGTGGTTTCTATGTCGCCGCGCCCAACCGTCACCGTGTCCGGCGCGGTGCTCGCCTGGGTCGGGGCCAGGAAATACCACCAGCCCGCTGCCGCACTTCCACCCAAGACGATCAGGACAATCAGAAATTTGGCAAAGCGCTTCATGGCGGATAGGTGGCCTCGAACAGGGACTGACCCGTTTTCCATACCCCCAAAGTGAAGCAATTTCACGTTAGCTCTGGGACAGCCGCATTAAACTTTGGAAATGTTGACGCCACCGCGCTGCCCGGTCCACCCTGTGCCGAACTCGTGATCAATCCCCTAGGACCTGCCATGTATTCGCTGCTCGATCCCAGCCGCTTTGTCGTCTTTATCACCGGGGCCACTTCCGGCTTCGGCGCCGCAGCCGCGCGCCGCTACGTTGCCGCCGGGGGCAAGGTGATCGCGACGGGTCGCCGCGAGGATCGCCTCATGACCCTGCGCGACGAGCTGGGTCACGACAATTGCCACATCATCCCGCTCGACGTCCGCGACCGCGCGGCCATGGAAGCCGCCATCGCCGCCATTCCCGCGCCCTTTGACGCCATCAACATCGTCCTCGCCAATGCCGGACTGGCGCTCGGCCTGCAACCGGCCGCCGAGACCGATCTCAATGACTGGGAGACGATGATCGACACCAATATCAAGGGCCTGGTCTATACCGTGCGCCTGCTGCTGCCCGGCCTCATCGCGCGTGGCGGCGGCCATGTGGTGACCCTGGGCTCGGTGGCCGGCGAATTCGCCTATCCCGGCGGCTCGGTCTATGCGGCGTCCAAGGCCTTCGTGAAACACTTCGCCCTGGCCATCCGCTCGGACCTGCAGGGCAAGAATGTGCGCGTCACCGATATCGAACCGGGCCTGACCGAAACCGAGTTCTCGGTCGTTCGCTTCAAGGGCGACGAAGAAAAAGCCGGCAATGTCTATTCGGGAACCAAGGCCATGAATGCCGATGACATCGCCGAGTCCATCTTCTGGGCCACCTCGCTGCCCGAACATGTCAACGTCAACAAGATCCAGCTCATGGCCACCACTCAGGCCATCGGCCCCTTCATCATTCATCGCGAGGGCTGACAGCTTCGGTGCAAGGGCGCAATATGGGCGTGGAATGGAGACCCATCATGTTGCCACGCCTCGTCCTCGCGCTTGCCGCCGCGCTTGCCCTCGCCGCTCCGGCCTGGGCCCAGGTCTCGCTCAAGTCCATTGGCGATACCTGCCTTGAGACCGAGCTGGATGACTGCAAGGTGCTCACCGCCGGCTATTTCAACCGCGCCGACTACAGCGATGCCGAAGGCATGCCGCTGATCGCCTGGCAGACCCAGTCGGGCACCGGCGAATATGGCATCATCGGCGGCTTCGTGATCTTCACCCATGATGGCAACGGCTGGGCGCTGCTCGACAGCGCGTTCGACGGCTATTTCCAGGTGCCCCGCCTCAACGACGAGAACCTGCTGCACATGCCCGGCTACAGCCAGGGCACCGGCGTCTTCAATACCGACCGGCTCTACCGGCTCGAAGAAGACGGGACCACCTGGACGTCCATCCATATGGATGACTGGCTGGCTGGCGTCGAACTCCCTGAGGACCTCGAAATCTGGAAGGGCGTGTCCTTCGATTTCTCCAA
>CBFGTF010000147.1:0-6869 GCA_965651655.1 uncultured Devosia sp. | reverse complement strand
ATGCAGATGGTGGGCATGAACGCGCAGATGGCGCCGGACCTGCAGACCGTGTTTCTGCCCTCCAGCCCGCCGGTGCGGCATATCTCGGCCACATTGGTGCGACAGATCGCTGAAATGGGCGGCGATATTTCCGCCTTCGTTCCTCAAATCGTTCTCAAGGCTCTCAAGTCCAAATGATCAAGATTTCCAGCACTCTCTTCGCTGCCTTCGCCATGGGCGCCACGCTCCTGGCGCCGCAGGCCTTCGCCCAGTCGGGCACGCCGCACCTGATCCTGACCCTTGAGGATGGCGTGGTGGACATTGAATTGCTGCCGGGAATCGCCCCCAAGCATGTGGAGCGCGTCGTGACGCTGGCCGAAGCGGGCGAATATGACGGCGTGGTCTTCCACCGGGTCATTGACGGCTTCATGGCCCAGACCGGCGACGTCGCCAATGGCGATTCTGACGATCCGGGCTACAATCTCGCCATGGCCGGTACTGGCGGTTCGGACCTGCCGGATGTCGAAGCCGAGTTCAACTCGGAGAGCTTCGGGCGCGGCGTGCTGGGCGCGGCGCGGTCGCAGGATCCCAATTCGTTCAACTCGCAGTTCTTCATCACCACGGCCGATGCCAGCTTCCTTGACGGCCAGTATACGGTGTTCGGCAAGGTCGTCAGCGGCATGGAAGCGGTCGATGCCCTTGAAAAGGGTCCGCAGGAGATGAACGGCGCGGTGGCCAATCCCGACAAGATTGTCTCGGCCAAGATCGAGTACAAGTAGGGGCGTCAAAACCACCGTGCCGCCCTCGGGCTTGACCCGAGGGCCCGTGCCATCAAGCGCGAATGTGCACGTTGAAACTGGTCCTCGGGTCGAGCCCGAGGACGGCTCCGAGAAAGTCCTGGACGCGCGTTCGGCATTGCACCCGACGCGCAATGGAATTACATCCCGGCCACAAACCTACTGAAAGAGACCTCTCATGGCCTATGAAGATCCCGAAAACACCCTCGTCATCGAAACCACAAAGGGCAAGGTGGTCATCGCCATGAAGCCCGAGGTCGCACCCGGCCATGTGGCGCATATCAAGACGCTGGCGCGCGAAGGCGCCTATGACGGCGTGGTGTTCCATCGCGTGATCGACGGCTTCATGGCCCAGACCGGCGACGTCAAGTTCGGCAATTCCAACCTGCCCGAATTCAACCCCTCGCGTGCCGGTACCGGCGGTTCGAAATATCCGAACATCAAGGCCGAGTTCAACGCCGAGCCCCACAAGCGCGGCACGGCCTCCATGGCCCGCGCCCAGGATCCGAACAGCGCCAATTCGCAGTTCTTTATCTGCTTTGACGATGCGCCCTTCCTCAACCGCCAGTATACTGTGTGGGGACAGGTCATCGAGGGCATGGAGAATGTCGACCAGATCAAGCGTGGCGAGCCGGTTGCGGACCCCGACAAGATGGTGTCGGTCAAGGTTGCGGCTGACATCACCGAATAAGGCCTTTGGGCTGGCAATTGCCGGTTTTTGCGCCCTCGCTTCGCCAGCCCTGGCAAGCGGGGGCGTTTTTTGTGAAGGCGATGGCGGACATATCGACATCGCCATGGGCCGGCTGGTGGTGATGCAGGTGCTCGGGGCTTCAGCCGAGATCGGCGGGCAAAGTTTTTCCACCGGACCCGAGCGCGGCGAGGGCGAGGCCTTTGTGGTTGGCCAGGCCTTTGCCGAGGGGGATGACATGATGGTGGATTTCGTCGACCCGAATTTCGAGACCATCCTGGTGAGCCTGCGGGCGCAATGGAACAGCGCGGACGAAACCTGGCTCGGCACGCTGAGCACACCGGCCATGTCGGTTTCCGTCGTCTGCATGGAAGGGTGATGCCGGGATGATGATCAGAAGCCATCTCTGTGCTCTGGCCGTCCTGCTCGGGATGACCTTGCCAGCCTTGGCCCTGGATACGGTCCGCTGCACCGATGCGCAGGGCGAAATCAGCTTCACCTATGTCACCGGCCCGGCGCTGGTGCAGCCGGTGCTGAGCGTCGAGATGCAATTGACCGATGATTTCGGCCTGTCGACGGACCCGAGCCATCCCGATCATGACGGGGAATATGTGTCGGCGGGTTTCATCGGCGACGATGTCGAAGGCGGGGACGTGTCGTGGACGGATGAAGAGGGGCGCGAGCATCTGGCGATGAGCTTTCGCATCGGTCGTGTCTTTGAAGCGCGGCAGGCGCAGGTGGGCGGCGTGGTCGCCGTGGGTGGCGGCGGCCTGTGGACCGTGACCTGCCGGTCGAGCGATCTGGGCATGGAATAGCGGGGTTGACGCGGGACGGTGCAGATTGTGTGGTCTGGCTTTCCCCGGACCTCACGCGGTGAGTCCGTTTCCCACCTCAGGTTCATGATTTTGAAAATGGATAGTCTTCTCTGGGCGCTGATGGGCGTCATTGCCGGCGCCTGTATTGCGGCGCAGGCCCCGATCAATGCCAGCCTCGGCCGGGCGCTCGAAGTGCCGGTGGCGGCGGCAGCGGTCTCGTTCCTGGCGGGCGGGGTGGTACTGTGGGCACTGGCATTTCTGTTCAGCCACCTTGGCCAGACGCCGATCAATTTCGGTGCGCCGGCACCCTGGACCTTCGTGGCCGGGGGATTGCTGGGCGCGTTCTACGTGTTCTCGAACATCACGCTGACCCCCATCATGGGCGCGGCCGCCGTGATGGCGCTATCCGTCACCGGCCAGCTTGTGGGCGGGCTGTTCCTGGACAAGGTCGGCTTCATGGGCATGGCAGTGCGGGAAATATCGGTGGGGCGGATCGCCGGAGCGGTGCTGCTGGTCACCGGGGCCGTGATGATCCGGGTGCTGTAGCAGCCGGGGGCGTTGAACGCCGTTCCCGACAGAGCCAAGCCATGCTAACGAGCCGCCATGCGCGTTACAGAATTCGATTTCGACCTGCCCGAGAACCTCATCGCCCTGCACCCGGCCGAGCCGCGCGACAGCGCACGCCTATTGGTGGTGCGGCCGGGCGAACCCTTGTCGGACCAGCATATTCCAGACCTCAAGACGCTGCTGCGACCCGGCGATGTGCTGGTGGTCAATGATACGCGGGTGCTGCCGGCCGAATTGCGGGGCATGCGGATCCGGGGCGACGTCAGGGCAAATGTTTCGTTCAACCTGCACAAGCGGGTGGATGCCAAGACCTGGCGGGCCTTTGCGCGCCCGGCCAAGAAGCTGGCGCTGCTGGACCGGCTGGAGCTTGGCAATGGCGAGGCGGACCCGCTGGTGGCGCGGGTCGCCGGGAAAGGCGATACAGGCGAGGTGACGCTGGAATTCGAACTGGGAGGTGCACAGCTCGACGAGGCGATCAAGTCGCACGGAGCCATGCCGCTGCCGCCCTATATCGGGGCCAAGCGGGCGGTGGAAGAACGCGACAAGGTCGACTACCAGACTGTCTATGCGGCCGAGGACGGCGCGGTAGCAGCGCCGACGGCGGGGCTGCATTTCACCGAGAAGCTGCTGCAGGAGCTCAGCGACATGGATGTCGCCATGGAGCGGGTGACGCTGCATGTAGGGGCGGGCACCTTCCTGCCGATGAAGGTGGACGACACCGAAGACCATGTCATGCATTCGGAATGGGGCGAGATCGACCAGGCAACGGTCGAGCGCATCAATGCGCGCCGGGCAGCCGGGGGCAGGGTAGTCGCGGTGGGGACGACCAGCCTCAGGCTGCTGGAAACGGCGTCACGGGCGACCGGCATGCTTCAGCCTTTCATTGGCGACACCGACATCTTCATCACGCCCGGCTTTCGCTTCCGGACGGTGGACGTGCTGATGACCAATTTCCATTTGCCCAAATCGACCCTGTTCATGCTGGTCAGCGCCTTTTCAGGGCTGGAGACGATGAAGGCGGCCTATGCCCATGCCATTGCCCATGGCTACCGGTTCTATTCCTACGGGGATTCTTCGCTGCTGCATCGCGAGCGGCATCCCGAGGATGATGGGTGACCGGGCAGGCCGCGCCAATCACACGCTACACACGGCGCATCGCCTCGGCCCTGCGCCGCGCTGCCGAGGGTGACCAATCGCACCTGACGCTGTCGGGACTGGTTGACCTCCTCGGCCCGCGAGCGCATCGGCTGCTGCTGTTGGTGGTGTCCCTGTTCAACATGATCCCCGGGCCACCGGGCTATGGCGGCACGATTGCCTTTACCACCGGCGCCATCGCGTTGGGGATGTTGCTCGGCCGGCCCATCCGGCTGCCCGCCGTCATCGGCAAGCGGAAACTGCCGCTCGATCTGATGGTGAAGGCGAGCAACCAGGTAGTCAGGGTCGCGGGGATGTTGGCGCGGTTCTCCAGGCCCCGTATGCGGTGGTTGACCGGGGCGGCGGCGAATCTGCCCTATGCGATCCTGGTCATTGTGGTCAGCGTGGTCATGTCGCTGCCAATACCCTTCATCAACGCCATTCCCAATGTGGGTTTGTGCATCATTGCCTTTTCAATGCTGAACCGGGATGGCGCGGGTGTGATTGTCGGGGTGGTGGCCACTGCCGTCGGGCTGGCGGTCGCTCTGGCCATCTTTGTCGGGGCATTCCACCTGGGCATGGCTGCTGTCGGATCGATGGCGTGACGGGCCAGTTGCCCGGTGTTGAGGGACCAGATAGAACCCGCGCCATGAAACAGGTCAACTTCTCCCTCATCGCCACGGATGGTGCGGCCCGGTGCGGCCGTATCGATACGCCGCGCGGCGAGATCAATACACCCGCCTTCATGCCGGTGGGGACCGCCGGCACGGTCAAGGCCATGTATCCCGAGCAGGTGCGCGAGACAGGCGCGGATATTCTGCTGGGCAATACCTACCACCTGATGCTGCGGCCGGGTGCGGAGCGCGTGGCCTCGCTGGGCGGGTTGCACGATTTCATGGACTGGCAACGGCCGATCCTGACCGATAGCGGCGGGTTCCAGGTCATGTCGCTGGCCAAGCTGAGGAAGCTCACCGAAAAGGGCGTGACCTTCAAGTCGCATATCGATGGTTCGACGCACGAACTGACGCCGGAGCGCTCCATCGAAATCCAGACGCTGCTCGACAGCGACATCATCATGCAGCTCGACGAGTGCATCGCCCTGCCGGCGGAGCGCAAGGAGATGGAGCGGGCAATGGAACTCTCGATCCGCTGGGCGGATCGCTCGAAGACCGCGTTCAACAACCAGCAGAACCGGGCGCTGTTCGGCATCGTGCAGGGCGGCGACGACGCCGAACTGCGGGCGCGTTCGGCTGCCGGCCTCAAGAGCATTGGCTTTGACGGCTATGCCGTGGGCGGGCTGGCCGTGGGCGAGCCGCAGGAGGTGATGTTCCGCGTGCTCTCGGAAATCATGCCGGAACTGCCGACCGAAAGGCCACGCTACCTGATGGGCGTAGGCAAGCCGGACGATATCCTGGGCGGGATCGAGCGCGGCGTCGACATGTTCGACTGCGTGCATCCGACCCGTGCCGGCCGGCATGGACATGCCTATACGCGGTTCGGTGTCATCAACCTCAAGAATGCCCGCCACAAGGATGATCCGCGTCCGCTGGACGAGGCTTCGCCCAACCCCAATTGCCGGCGCTGGAGCCGGGCCTATCTGCACCATCTGGTGCGCACCGAAGAGATTCTGGGTGCCATGGTGCTATCGCAGATCAACCTCGCCTATTATCAAGAGCTGACGGCGGGGACGCGCGCGGCCATCCAGGGCGGGCGCATGAATGATTTTGCGGCAGAGACGCGCGCGGCATGGGCCGCCGGCGACCTGCCGGTTCTCTAGAGGGAATACAGAATGGCCAAGGACGCAGGCTTCAACGCGCTGAACAAGCATCGCAAGCGCATTGCCGAAACCGACATGCGCCAGATGTTCGCGGTCGATCCCAACCGTTTCCAGCGGTTCTCGGCCAGTGGCGCCGACATCCTGCTCGACTATTCCAAGAACCGGATCGACGAAGAGGTGATGGAAGCCCTTGTCGAGCTGGCCCGCGCGGCCGGGGTCGAGGAGCGGCGGACGCAGATGTGCGAGGGCGAGCACATCAATATCACCGAGGATCGTGCCGTCATGCACATGGCGCTGCGCTACCAGGGCGACAAACCGGTCGAGGTGGACGGCAAGGATGTGATGCCCGACGTGCGAGCCGTGCTCAAGGCCATCGAGACCTATACCAATGCGGTTCGCAGCGGCGAAATCCGCGGGCATGGCGGTGAGCAATTCACCGATGTGGTCAATATCGGCATCGGCGGCTCCGATCTCGGGCCGGCCATGGTGACGCTGGCGCTGGAGCCCTACACCCGCGCCGACCTGCGTGCGCATTATGTGTCCAATGTCGATGGGGCGCATATCCACGATATTCTGAAGCGCCTTGAGCCGAAGAAGACGCTGTTCATCGTCGCGTCCAAGACCTTCACCACCGACGAGACCATGACCAATGCCAATTCGGCGCGGGAGTGGATTGCCGATACCCTGGGCGAAGACGCCGTCCCGAACCATTTTGCCGCGGTGTCGACCAATATCGAGGCCTGTGGCCGGTTCGGTATTCGCGAAGACAGGATCTTCGGCTTCTGGGACTGGGTGGGCGGGCGCTATTCGGTCTGGTCGGCCATAGGCCTGCCGATTGCGCTGGCAGTCGGCTACGACAATTTCGCAAAGTTCCTGGCCGGCGCCGATGCCATGGACCGGCATTTCCTGGAAACGCCGCTGGAGCGCAACCTGCCGGTGATCATGGCGCTGATCGGGGTATGGTATCGCAATGCCTGGGGCTTCTCGACCCATGCGGTGCTGCCCTATGACCAGCGTCTCAGCCGCTTTGCCGCTTATCTGCAGCAGCAGGACATGGAGTCGAACGGCAAGTCCGTCACCCTTGCAGGCAAGAAGGTCGAATGGCCGACCGG
>CBFGTF010000146.1:0-6882 GCA_965651655.1 uncultured Devosia sp. | reverse complement strand
CCGGACAATTGGGTGGCGCGAAAGTCCATGCGATGGCCCAGGCCCACCCGCTCCAGCAAATCCTCGCCGCGCCGCCGCGCCGCCGCAGTTTCTCGCCCGCTGCTGATGGCCGTGGGAAAGACGACATTTTCGAGCGCCGTGAAATCGGGCAGCAGATGATGGAACTGGAACACAAAGCCGATATGGCGATTGCGGAACTCGGTCAGCGCCGCATCACGGGCCCGGCCCAGATCCTCGCCCAGCATGATATGCCTGCCGCTGGTGGGCTGCATCAGCGTGCCCAGGATGGTCAGGAGCGTCGACTTGCCCGACCCCGAAGGACCCAGAAGCGCGGCGAGGTCGCCTTCTTCCAGGTCCATCTCGAGCCCTTTGAGGACCCGCGTTTCGGCCTCCCCCTCGCCATAGGTCTTGACCAGGTCCCGGACCTCGACCAGCGCGCTCATTGGCCGATCACCGACACAGGATCGACACGGGCCGCCGAACGGGCCGGCAGGATGGAGGCAAGGATGGCTCCGATCGTCGTGAGCGTTATGGCGAGGCCATATGCCCCCTGCCGCACATCGATGGGCAGCCCACCCTGCGCGGCGTTTTCGGGCAGGGGAAAGGGCGAGAGCACGAGGTAGCCGAACCCGGCGCCGATCAGACCGCCAAGAAGGCCGATCAGCGTGCCCTGCAGCACGAAGACGAAAATGACAAAGCCCCGCGGCGCGCCGAACGCCCGCATGATGCCGATTTCCGGCCGCCGCCTATAGGTCGAGAGCAGGAGCGCGCTGGCGACGCCGATGACGATGGTGACCAGCGCGAAACCCTTGATCAGATTGCCCGAATTGGCCTGGGCGCGCAGGCCGCTGAGCAATTGCGCATTGCCCTCGGTCCAGGGCGTGGCCTTGAGCCCGGTCTCGGCGGCCAGCCTTGTGGCAAAGGCATCGGCCTGGTCGAGATCGTCGAGCTTGATCTCCACACGGCTCACGCCCTGCGGCAGGTCGAACAGGGTGCGCGCCGTGGCCGTGCTCACAAAGGCAGACCGCGCATCGAGCGCCTCGACGCCGATCTCGAAGATGCCTGCAATGACCAGCGCGCGTTCGACATTACGGTCCGATTGCAGGCGAATGACCTGCCCCACGCCGATGCCAAGCTCGTCGGCAAGCGCCTTGCCCAGGATCACATTGGCATTGGTCAGGACCGTGTTGCCCGTCACCAGCCGCCGGTCGAGATCGGCAATCGCCGAGACCTTGTCCGCCTCCACGCCAGTAACCGCCACCGGTGCGCGCGATTGGCCCCGGATGACAAAGCCATTGCCCACGATCTGCGGCGACACCGCCTTGACCCCGGCCATGGCCTCGATGCCGGGCAGGAAGGCATCGGCAGTGCGCAGCGTCTCACGTTGACCGCTGGCCTTTTGCTGGACCATTTGTGCCTCGACGCCCTCGGGCAGCAGCAGACCCGCCTCCCGGCTCGGGGCCTCCAGCGTTACATGGGAAATATCGCCCACCGTCTGCTGGACGAGAAACACCGCAAGCCCCCCGATCAGGGCGCTCATGAAGATGAAGACGAAGACCCCGGTGGCGACGCCCGCCACCAGCAATCCGGTCTGCGTCTTGCTCGAGGTGAGATAGCGCCAGGCGATCTTGATGCCATAGAGCATGGCCTATTCCGCCTCCACCATGTCGCCTGCGGCAATGCCGGCCGGATCGGTGATGACCACGTCGCCTGCCGCCAGGCCCTGGGTAACGATGACCCGTTCGGCCGGCCAATCGCTGAACTGGATCGGGCGAGAGGCGGCCAAACCATTCTCGATCACCAGCACATGGCTCTCCGTTCCCTCCGTGATGATGGCGCCGCGGGGAATGGAGATGGCATCCTCCACCTCCTCGACGATGACATTGGCGTTGACCGTCTGGCCCACGGGCAAGGACACCGGATCGTCAAAGGCGATGCGGATGGCCCGGCCGCCTGTGGCACTGTCCACCACGGGCGCCGCAAAGGTTACGGTGCCATGTTGCGGCACGCTGGCACCCACCGGCTGCAACAAGGTCTTGAGGCCGACCCGGACGCGGGCGGAATAAAGTTCATCCACGTCGGTTTCGACCACCAGCTCGCTGGTATCGGCGATGACGAACAGCTCGGTCTGCGCATCGACAAGCTGGCCCAAATCGACCCCGCGCGACAGCACGGTCCCGGCTATTGGTGCGGTAATCGTATATTGGGCAATCTGGCGTTCGACCTGCACGAGCGCGGCCTGGAGGCGGGCCGTTTCATTGGCGGCCTCGGCCAGGGCCCATTCGGCCTCCTCCCGGTTCGCTCGGGTGGTATTCTCGCCCAGCGCGCGGGTCCGCTCCGCATTGGCCTGGGCCTGCCTCTGGCGGACCTGCTGGGCCTCGAGCGCCGCTCGCGCCTGTTCCGCCTGTGCTTGCACAAGGCCGGCTTCGAGCCGCACCAGCACGGTGCCGGCTTCGACGATATCGCCGGCATCAGCCGTAACGGTCAGTGCCTGGCCGGACACGGCCGCCCTGACGGTAACAGAAGTCCTGGCCGCCACCCGGCCATTGATCGCCAGGGCCTGGACGACCGGACCGGCGCGCACCGTTTCCGCAGCGACCTGCGGTGGCTTGGCCTCCCATGGCCGGACAATGCCGGCATAGGCGCCGCCCGCGAGGATGATGATAACCAATACCAGCCACCGCCCCCATCGCCGCTTGCGGCGACGCACGGGATTGGCTTTCGATTCCGACATGGACACGGGTCCGGCTCCAATTGACGCTGACACCAATACGCAGCGCCGGCCATGCTGGATTGCCGGATCAGAAAATCCTGGAGACGGAATTGGCGCTAGACCGGAATGCCCAGTTCCACACGCAGCTTCTTGGTCAGCCCCTTGGCGACCAGGGCATGCGAACGGCCGGCATAGGCGAGAAGATCGTCCTGGCTGAGTTCTGAACCCTCTGCGACGCTCACCCATTGCCGCTTGGCAAAATAGGCGGCCTGCTCGACCCCGTCGAGTGCCGTCAGGATATCAAAGCTCTCTTCGCCGCATTTGAAGACCAGACGATGGGGCGCCGCATCCGAGAGCAGGCAGAAGACCTTCCCGCCGACCTTGGCGATACGCGCTTCCCACTGGTCGACAAAGGTGACCCCCGGCAGGGCAGCGAGCGCGGCATCAAAGCCGTCGCGGTCATAGAGGCTCAATTGTCCTCACCAACATCTGGCAGGGGCAGAAACTCGACGCCATCCTCGATCAGGCCCATCACCTCGTCATGGGTGGCCTCGCCATAGATGCCGCGGGCCTCTGCCTCCTCGAAGTGAATCTTGCGGGCCTCCTCGGCAAAGCGCGGCCCGACATGCTCGGCTTCGTTCATGACCGTCTGGCGGTATTGACGCAGCATGGCGCGGATCCTCGCGGCGTCCGGATGTGCGGCGCTGAGCGGCACGCGCCCGGAATCGGTGCGGGCAACATTGGGTGCCATCGGCGCCTTTTCCACGTGAGTATCGCCACACTGAGCGCACTGCACGATGCCGCGCGCCTGCTGCTCGTCATAGGCGGCGGCATTCCTGAACCAGGCCTCGTAACGATGCCCCTGCGAACACTGGAGTGAATACTGGATCAATGGTCTTGTCGTCTGTTGATGGCCGATGGAGCCCTGTCGGCACCATATAGGCTCTTGGCTCAGCTGTGCAAACCCGGCGGGGCAAAGTCGCGCGCATTGGCAAGTGCCGGCACCCGCCCTCTTGCCTCGGTGACCGCCGCCGGATCGATCTCGGCCACCAGCACCCCGGGCCGGTCATGGTCGAGCTCTCCGATGATCTTGCCCCATGGATCGATGATCAGCGAATGGCCATAGGTGGCCCGGCCATTGGCATGTTGCCCGCCCTGGGCGGCGGCGATCACATAGGAGCCCGTCTCGATGGCCCGGGCGCGCAGCAGCACATGCCAATGCGCCTGTCCCGTCGGGACGGTAAAGGCCGCCGGCACCGCCAGCAGCGTCGCCCCCGCATTGGCCAGGGCATTGTAGAGACGCGGAAAGCGCATGTCGTAGCAGATGGAAAAGCCGAGCGTGAAATCACCCAGCGCCGCCGTCACCGCCTGCTCGCCACCCTTATAGGTGGCGCTTTCCCGATAGGCGTTGAGCCCGGCAATATCGGCATCGAACAGATGGATCTTGTCATAGGTCGTGATCTGCGCCCCATCGGGCCCGAACAGCACCGAGCGATTGGCAAAGCGCCCGTCCTCGAGCGGAATGGGGAGCGAGCCGACCTGCACGAACATGGAATGCTGGCGCGCCAGCTCACCCACCTTCGCCAATTGCGGATGACCCTCGAATGGTGCCGCGACCGATTTGAGCTGGTTACGGTTTTCCGGAAAGATCAGCGTGACCTCGGGGGTCAGCGCATAGCGCGCGCCCTGCGCTGCCGCCTCGGCCAGCAGCGGCGCAAGCGCGGCCAGGTTGGCTTCGGGGTCGAGGCCGGAACACATCTGGATGGCGGCTATTTTCATGTCGATTGAGGCTCGTTGCTCGAAGCACCCCCACCCTTGGTCCCTTCCCACGAGGGGGAGGGAGACGAAAGACCGGGGCGCTGATGTTCATCGCCTCCCTCCCCTTGAGGGGGAGGGAATGAGGGTGGGGTGATCGGCAAGCGCCGGAGCGCGATCAGCCCGCTTGCAGCAACTGGTCCAGTCCACCACGCCGGTCAAGCGCGGCCATGTCGTCATAGCCACCCACATGGGTGTCGCCGACAAAGATCTGCGGCACGGTGCGGCGGCCATGGGCCCGTTGCATCATGGCTTCGCGCAGATCGGGCTCGAGCACGGTGATCTCGGTATAGTCCACGCCCTTTTCGCGCAGCAGCGACTTGGCCGCGTGGCAATAGGGGCAGGTTGGGGTGGTGTAGATTTCGACCTTGGCCATACTTCTCGGGCTCCCGGAAATCAGGATATTGACCTCTTATATGGGTGAATCCTGACCAATGACAACGCGGGCAAAGGTGAGAACGTTCACCGTCTCGACACCGGCGCGCCTGAGCACCCGTGTCACCGCCTTGACCGTGGCGCCGGTTGTATAGACATCATCGACCAGCACCACCGGCCGTCCCTTCAACCTTTCCAGCAGCAGCGGATGCGCCTCGAACGCACCCTGCACATTGCGCAGCCGCCCATCGCCCGAAAGACCCACCTGCTGCCGCGTCTTCCTGTGCCGCCGCACCAGATGCGCGTCGACATTGAGCCCGGTCAGCCTGCCCAGTTCGCGCGCCAGCAGCATGGATTGATTATAGCGCCGGAAGCGCAGCCGGCTGGCATGGAGCGGCACCGGCACGATCAGCGGGCGAGCGTCCCAGAACTCCCGGCCGGCCGCCGCCATCAACCTCGCGCAGAGCCGTGCCAGTTCCGGCCTGTCGCCATATTTGAGCCGGGAGACCAGCGTGCCCGCCACTTCGCCATAGGCCACCGCCGTCCGGGCGCGGTCAAAGGGCGGCGGATCGGCCAGCGCCTCGGCCGAGCGCATTTCGGGGCCCATATCGGTTTCGAACGGAATGCCCAGCACCGGGCAGAGCGGCGCACTGATCTGCCTGAGACTGCCAAAGCAGTCCGGACACAACCCATCTCGCCCGACCAGCGGCGCATTGCAGGCCGGGCAGCCCGGCGGGTAGAGCTGGTCAAGCATGACCTGGCCGAGCCCGGCCAGTCGCTGCCCCAGCAGCGTCACCAGGCCGATCTCTTTGACTTCGCCCGAACCCGACTTCATAAGGGCCATATTGCCCACGATCCCCGCCGGGCGGAAGCCCCGGCGAACGCTCGCTCCCATGGCGAAAGCCCGATCCCATGAACACCCCGCCCCCCCTGTTCGACCTCTCCCAGATCGCCCGTAACCTTGCCCGGCGCCCAAGCCAGGACAATTTCGTGCGCGACCTTGTGCTGGAGGACCTTGCTGATCGGCTGAGCGCCTATAAGCGCGATTTTTCCCGCGCCGTCCTGATCGGCCCCGATGCCGGATCCCTGCCCGAAACCTTGATCACCGCCAATGGCCCGGTGCGCGTCCTGCGCGTCGAGGCCTTTTCAGGCGATGAGTTTCCGGCCCTGCCCTCGGGCGAGCAGGACCTCATCGTCTCGCTGCTGCACCTGCAGGCGGTCAATGACGTGCCCGGCCACCTGGCGCGCCTGCGCCGGGTGCTACGGCCCGACGGCCTGCTGATGGCCGCTTTTGTCGGGGGCGAAAGCCTGACCGAATTGCGTGAAGCCTTCCTCGCCGCTGACCTCGCCATTGCCGGGGGCGCCTCGGCCCGCGTCTCCCCCATGGCACAGGTGCGCGATGCCGGGGCCCTGTTGCAGCGCGCCGGCTTTGCCCTGCCGGTGGCCGATGTCGAAACCCACCGCGTGCGCTATGCCAATCCCTTTGCGCTGATGGCTGAATTGAAGGCGCTGGGCGCCGCCAATCCGCTCTCCGACCGGCCCCGCCGCTTCGCCACTCGTACCCTCTTGGCCGCCGCCGCCCAGGCCTATGCCCAACGCGACGCCGACCCGGATGGGCGGGTGCGCGCCACGCTCGAAATCATCTGGCTGGCCGGCTGGGTGCCGCATGAAAGCCAGCAAAAGCCGTTGCGGCCAGGCAGCGCCAAGGTCAGCATGAAAGATGTGCTGGGTCAGTCGGCGGAGCACAAGGAATGACATTGACGATCTGGGGTCGGAAGACCTCATCCAACGTACAGGCGCTGATGTGGTGCATTGGCGAGTTGGGTCTGGACGCCGTGCGCCATGATATCGGCCACCGCTTCGGCGGCAATGACACTCCCCAATTCCTGGCCATGAACCCCAATGGCACGGTGCCGGTGCTGCGCGACGGCGATGGTCCGCCCCTCTGGGAGACCGGCGCGATCCTGCGCTATCTCGCC
>CBFGTF010000145.1:0-6901 GCA_965651655.1 uncultured Devosia sp. | reverse complement strand
TGAAACGGCTTGGACAGCACCGAGGCATCCTTGGGCGCGTCGCTGTCGGGATTGAGCGCCACGGCGGCAAAGCCGGTGATGAACATCACCTTGAGGTCAGGGTCGAGCTCGGTGGCGCGGCGCGCCAGCTCTATCCCGTCCATTTCCGGCATCACGATATCGCTCAGCAGCAGCGAGAAGGGTTCCTCGCGCAGCCGCTCATAGGCCGAAAGCCCGTTGTCGAACGACACCACCTCATAGCCGGCGTTCTTGAGCGCCCGCGTCAGGAACTGGCGCATGTCGTTGTCGTCTTCGGCGAGCAGGATTCGCTTCATCAAATAACCCCTTGGGCAATGCCGGTAGGTGAGTCGGTATTGGCGCCGATGTTTATGCCACCCTGCTGCTTTCGCAATACCTGGCTGGTCCGGGATGCAGGTTTTCCGCGCTGTTCGCAAAATTGCGACAATATGGACAATTCTGCCACACCGGGCGACAATCCCCCCACAAATCACCTTGGGCGGGGTTACAACTGCCCTATCGGGGGACTCTGCGTGCGGTCCGACTATTGGGATCAACCTGCTTTCGAAACCATCCGGCCACGACGCCTCGTCGCGCCCGTCGTGTTCAACTCGCCCCATTCCGGCCGGGTCTATCCCGAACGGTTCCTGGCCATGGCGCGGCTCGATCACCTCTCGATCCGCCAGTCCGAAGACGCTTTCGTTGACGAACTCTATGGTCGCGCGCCCCATCTTGGCGCGCCATTGCTGCGGGCGCATTTCCCCCGCGCCTATCTCGACGTCAATCGCGAGCCTTGGGAACTGGACCCCACCATGTTTGTCGAGCCGCTCTCGGATCGGTTCAACACCACCTCCCCCCGCGTCGCCGCCGGGCTGGGAACGCTGGCCCGCGTGGTCGCCGAGAACAAGCCGATCTATCGCGAGCGCCTGACGCTGGACGACGCCCGCATGCGCATCGAGGGCATCTACCATCCCTATCATGCGGCCCTGCAGAAGCTCCTGAGCGAATCCATGGCCACCTTTGGCCTTGCCGTGCTGATCGATTGCCATTCCATGCCGCGCCTGGGGCGTCATGGCGAACGCGCCACACCCGACATTGTCCTGGGCGACCGCTATGGCACCACCTGTGCCGGCCCGCTGGTGGACCTGGTGGAAACCGTCTTTGCCTCGGCCGGTCTCCGGGTCGCACGCAATCGCCCCTATGCCGGCGGCTTCTGCACCCGCGCCTATGGCCGGCCCCAGCACGGCGTGCATGCCCTGCAGATAGAGATCAGCCGCCACCTCTACATGAACGAGGTGACGCTGGAAAAACATGCCGGCTTCGATGTCATCAAGGCCCTGATGGAGCGCCTCATCCTCACCCTGGTCGGGCTCGACCTGCCGTCCCTGGCCGGTACCGCAGCGGCGCTGGAACAGGCAGCGGCCGAATAATCCCCGAAATAAAAAGGGGCCGTCCCCAAAGACGGCCCCAGTCAAGGGAGGAACGATGTTTACCGGACCGGCGATCGCAGTCCGCAGCCCGGTAACGCACCATGCCCTTCCGGGATGAGCCTATTCGGCCGCCGCCACAAGCGCCAACCTTGCCATCCACAGCAGTTCAAACCGGCCTTGTTGCAAAAATGAATCAGAACAGACACAGCATCGTCCGGTATTCATCCGCCGGATCTGACCTTCAACTTTTCGTGTTGATCGATTATCTGCCGTCAATTCAATGCCTTGCCACCGACCCGTCAGGAAAGACCCTGCATGAGCGCCCCCGAGATTGATTTTTCCCGCGTTGAAGCGACACTGCTTGCCGCAGGGGAGGCAGCGGCCCGCCTGACCCTGCCGCTCTTTCGCACGCCGCTCAGCGTCGACAACAAGCTCGATGGCGGCTTCGACCCGGTCACCGAGGCCGACAAGGGCGCAGAGACGGCCATTCGCGCCGTCATTGCCCAGGCCTTTCCCGATCATTCCATCATTGGCGAGGAATGGGGCACCACCGGCTCGGGCCGCTTTTCCTGGGTCATCGACCCGGTCGATGGCACCCGGGCCTTCATCACCGGCGCGCCCGTCTGGGGTACGCTGATCGGTTTTGCGGTCGATGGCGTGGCTGTCGCCGGCCTCATGAGCCAGCCCTTTATCGGCGAGGAATTCCTGGCCGTCCCCGGTCGCTCGAGCTATCGGCGCGGCGACATTCATATTGCCAATCGCACCAGCGGCCAGACCCTTCTGGCCGAGGCCAGGGTCTTCACCACGACGCCCAATCTGTTCAAGGGTGAGCATTGGAGCAAGTGGCTGGCCATGGAGAGCGCGACGCGGCTGCAGCGCTTTGGCATGGATTGCTATGGCTATGCCCTGGTCGCGGCCGGCCAGGCCGATCTGGTCATCGAGCCCGCGCTCAACACCTATGACATCGCGGCCCTGGTGCCGATCATCCGCGAGGCTGGCGGCGCCATTGCCTGCTGGGATGGCTCCGAACCCACTGGCGGCGGCAATGTGGTGGCCGCCGCGACCCCGCAATTGCTGGCCCAGGCGCTCGAGCTGATCAACGCGGCCTGACGCTATTGGAAGGCGATGGACGACACGAAGCGCGGGCGATGCGCGGACTGCGTGCCAAAGGTTACCGAGCCTATGCCAAAGGCGCCGGAAAAGGCGTGGTGCGGCACGAAGCTCTCGGTCAGCAGCACCGAATCCCCCTCCGCGACATCGGGGATGATCGATGCCGGCAGCGGCGTATCGGGCACATTGTCGCCCGCCTTGTGGGTCCAGCGCACCACCAGCACCCCGCCCTGCTTGCCGATGCTGGACACCCTGATGCCTCCGTCGCTGACCGTCGGCACCATGTGGCGCATCAGCGAGAGCATGTCATTGAGCGTGGCTTGCGACATCACGGTCTGCCGGCTCATCATGTCGCCCACCGTGAAAGTGGCTTTTTCCACGCTTTGCAGGTTCCGGAACAGGTCAAACAGCGTCACCGTACCCAAAAGCAGCAGCAGCAGCACCGGCGCCAGCAACGCAAACTCGACGATCGAGGCGCCCCGCTCGTCCCGCCGCCACCGCTGCAGGTTCGGTTTGCCCATCATGCCGGCTCGTTGATGAAAGCGGACTTGGCGATGATCCTGAGCGCGCCGGTCCCATCCTTGGGCAGGGCCAGGCCCAGGCCCAGGCCCGGCGTGATCGGGGACACCACGAAACAGGCCCGCACGAACATGGTCTGCGAACGCCCGCCGGGGGTGAAGCGCAACACCGGGGCAATCGCGCTGTCGCGATTGACACAGCGGGCGCTGTCCACCGGATAGCTCGCTTCATTGACGATCGGGATCAATTCGAGCGCCAGCGTGTTGACGCAGTCATGGAGCACCAGGGCCTTGCTGCACACCTGCTGTCGCATGCTTTCCTGGGTGGGATTGGCAAAGCTCCCCACCCGCAATTCGCGCACGGTCTGGTCCAGCGCCCGGTCCAGCATGATGGTCTGCACCATCATCCAGCCGGCCTCCAGGGTCGAACAGACCAGCACCAGCAGCAGGGGCACCACCAGCGCAAATTCGATTGCGGCCGTCCCGGCTCGATCCCCCAGCAATCGGCAGATGATCTTGCGCCAGGTCTTCATTGGGTCAGCTTCACCTTCTGGATCGCCGTGGCGATGGAGTTGAAGGCGCCGGCAATGTCGAGCCCCGCCACATCGTAGAAATGGCTGGCGCTGGACGCGCAATTGCGCATCTGCGTCTTGGCGCCTTCTGGCACCTGGAAGCCGATGGTGAAGACGATCACTCCATTGTTCTTGGCGCGCGTGCAGACCGATTGCAGATGGGTATTGGCCGCCGCTTCGTCATACCAGGTGTAATTGCCGTTATTGCCCTCGGGATTGCGTGGGAAGGCATATTGATACGGCCGGCGCTGCCATGAAATTTCACCATCCGTCATCAGCACCACGATCTTGATCGTATTGGGATCATTGAATTGGGCGGGCCGGGTGGCAAACTGGACGGGCACCATGCCCGCCGCGGCTGCCTGGGCAATGAAGGGCTGCGCGGCTGGTTCGAGCAGCAGCATGCCCCATTTCATGGCAATGGCGGAGCCGGTGCCGTCGGCCATGCGCAGGGCGTCGATCTTGTTCTTGAGCCCCGTTGCATTGTTCGACAGGTAGGAAATGGCGCTGACTTCGCTGGGGCACCAGCCCCAGTCCAGCCCGGCCTCGTTGACCCCCACATGGTTCTGCGTGAAATGCGGCACCTGGGTGCGCTGGTTGAACGGGATCAGTCCCACGCCGGACGCATAATCGCCAAGCGCGAACTCCATGCAGGATGAATTGTTGTGCTGGCGCGGCACGCCGATGCCGCCGAACACGGTCGATCCCACATTGACCGAGCCGGCATAGGGCACGATGGAGATCGAGGTCGTCGGTGCATTGGCAGGCGTGAGGATGGCGTCGATGAACTGCTTGGCCGCCGGACGCAACAGCCCCAGCTTCATGGGTGAACCGAACCGCATCGAGCCCGAAATATCGAGCATCAGCGAGATTTCGAGATTGCTGCGGCGCTCTTCGGCGGTGGCCGCCACCGTGATGGGCAGCGTGTCGATACCGATCAGCGACAGGAAGCCGGTGGCCATGTCATAGCTGGCCGTGACCCTGATGGTCCTGGTATTGATGGTGATGTCATAATCATAGTCGAGGTCGACATCATCGATGAAGGACAGGGTCCTCAGATAATCGGTCACCGTGGCCTCGACACTCACGGTCTGGGATAGCGATGCGGCGGCCAGCACGGCCCGGTCGACACCGTCCTGCAACTGCGCCCGATGCGCCTCGTAGCGGGCAATATCGGTGGCGCCACCGGCCAGCACCAGCATTGGCATCAGCAACAGCGCGACGATGATCGCGACATTGCCGCGACGATCCCGAAGAAAGGCGCCAACGATGCGCTGCATGCCGTCCATGGCTCCCGTCCAGCCATTCTGGCCCATCGGGAAAATACGGACTTATCCTTTAATTTTGCTTATATAAATCGATACCGGCGCCCAAAGGCCGCTATCGGCTCTGCTCGGTAATGAAGGCGTCGAAGGCCGCGAACACCTGGCCGCGCACGCTGTCGCTTTCCATGAACATCTCGTGCCGCGAGCCTGCAATCACCATGTGGCGCCCGGTGCGCAGCCTCAGTCCCAACTGCTCGATCGCCGGCGTTGACACGATCTGTTCTCGCGCCGCCGCCAGGATCAGCAGCGGAATGCGGATTTCGCCGGCAAAGCGCTCCTGCCGTGTGTCCAGCATGGCCCTGAGGGCAGCGGCCAGCCACCGGAAGCTGGGCGATCCGATATAAAGCCCATCATCGGCGCGCACCGTTTCCACCATGCGCTTGTAGCGCAGCATGTCCGAGGTCAGCGGATTGTTCGGATACATGGCTTCGTCAGGGCGCTTGTCGCCCTTGCGCGCCAGCGGCAATTTGCCCAGGCCGACAAAGCTGACCGCCTCGGCCACCATGGCCCAGCGGCTGAGGCTGTCATCCATGCCATGCAGGCCCACCATGGGGGCACTGAGGAACACCCGGTCGAACATCATCCGGTCCTTGGTGGCCGCCATCAGGCTCGCCAGCCCGCCCATGGAATGGCCCACCAGGTAGAAGGGCCCCGGGCAGTCGGGCAGCAGGATATCGGCGTGGAAGCACCTCAGGTCGGTCCAGTAATCCTCGAAGCGGTCGACATAGCCGATTGTCCTTTTGCCGATCAGGCGGTCCGATCCCCCCTGCCCGCGCCAGTCGAATGTCGCCACCGCAAAGCCGCGGCGGCGGAAATCGGCCACGGTCTCGAAATACTTCTCGATATATTCGGTGCGTCCCTGCACCAGGCACACCGTGCCGCGCTGCGGACCTTCCGATTTCGGCCATAGCGCATAACGCAGCCGCACCTTGTCGGAGGTAGTGAAATACCCCACCCGCGCGCCCTCGGGGACCGGATTGGAGGGAATGGAGACCAGCTTTGGTCCATTGGGGTCGATCTGGGCGGTCAATTGGGCCTCGCGCGCAACCGCATAGCCCTGCCCCCAAACCTGTCGCCGGCTTGAGACAAGGACATGCGCAATTCTGTGATCCGACCTTAAGCAGGCAATCCTGACAAAGAAAAGCCAGCAACCGGACTGGCTGCTGGCTTTTCATGTCTGCGCGGTCCCATGCGGGGGGCGGGTTGACGGGACCGTCAGGGCTGTGAACTCCCGAACCGGATTGCTCCGGCCGCGTCCACATGCCCCGTTCTAGTGCCCCGCACCTGAACCGGGCCGGACCAAGGCATTCATCTGCCGTTCATCAAGGCGATCCCGGCCCCCCTTGAACCGGCCCGAACCCCACCTACATCAATGCTGTCCGCCGGCTATCCGGGGACACCGGCCCTGTCCGAACCGCCAGCTCGCCGCATCAGGGAGCCCGTCGCGCAAGGCCCGGTCGATACCAACCACGTTGCTCAAATGGAGAATGTGACCATGCAGACCATTGATTTCTCACCCTTTTATCGCTCGACTGTCGGCTTTGACCGGCTGTTCAACCGCCTCGACACCCTGGGCGCACAGGAAGCCAAGACCTATCCGCCCTACAATATCGAGCGCACCGGCGAGGACACCTACCGGATTTCCATCGCCGTAGCCGGCTTCTCCAATGGCGACATCGCCGTGGAAACCAAGGAAAACAGCCTCGTGGTCAAGGGCGCCAAGCCCGCCGAGACCGCCGACAGCAAGCGTGAATTCCTCCATCGCGGCATTGCCGAGCGCGCCTTCGAGCTGCGCTTCCAGCTGGCCGATTATGTAGAGGTCCAGGGCGCGACCCTCGAAAACGGCCTCCTGCACCTGGAGCTGAAGCGCGAACTGCCCGAAAGCAAGAAGCCCCGCACCATTGCCATCAATGGCGGCACCCCGACCATCGAGGACAAGTCGGTCAACT
>CBFGTF010000144.1:0-6992 GCA_965651655.1 uncultured Devosia sp. | reverse complement strand
GCGATATTGGGCAGGATATGGCGCCAGATGATCTGGAGATGCGACAGGCCCGAGGTGCGCGCCAGGTCGACGAAATCTTCTGAGCGCACCTTCATGGTTTCGCCCCGCGCCATGCGGGCATATTGGCTCCACAGCACCAGCGAGATGACGATGATGATATTGGTGAAGCTCGGCCCCGAGATGGCTCCCAGCAGCAGCGCCAGCAGGATCACCGGGAAGGACAGCGCCAGATCGACTAGGCGCATCAGGATGCGGTCGGTCCAGCCGCCGAAATAACCGGAAATGGTGCCGACCGCCGTACCGATCGAACCGCCAATGGCAATGACCAATACGCAGACGGTCAGCGAGATTCTTGCTCCCGCAATGATGCGCGAAAGGATGTCGCGGCCCAGCCGGTCGGTGCCGAACAGGTGCGCCCAGCTGCCGCCCTCCTGCCAGGCCGGCGGGTCGAGCCTGGCCCGCAACGAGCCGGACAGCGGGTCGTAGGGGGTGATGAACGGCCCGAACAGCGCCACCAGAACGAACAGCACCAGCAGGACCAGCGCCAGCCGTACGGTCCAGCCAATCTCGTTCCAGAAGGCGGCAATTGGTGCCATGACGCTTTGCGCCCGACCCACTGTTTGGCCCTGCACGCTCATCGCCCGCTCCTGCGCATGCGCGGATCGACGAGGATGTAGAGGAGGTCGACCAGCAGGTTGGCAAGGATGAAGAGCGCGGTGATCACCAGCACCACGGTCTGCACTACGGGAAAGTCGCGGGCGAGGATGGATTCATAGGCGAGCCTGCCGATGCCAGGCCAGGCGAAGACCGTCTCCACCACCACGGCGCCGGTGATCATCACCGCGAAGAACGTGCCCATGAAGGTGATGACCGGGATGAGGCTATTGGCCAGTGCGTGTTTCCACACCACCACGAATTCGGAGAGGCCCTTGACCCGGGCCAGCTTGATATACTCGCTGCCCAGAGCCTCAAGCATGCTGGAGCGCACCAGTCGCGTGACCGCGGCCAGGGTGAACAGGCCCAGTGTCGCGGCCGGCAGCACATAATGCTGCCATTGGCCATGGCCCGAAGTGGGCAGCCAGCGCAATTGCACGGCAAAGACATAGATGAGCACGATGCCCAGCCAGAAGCTGGGGACCGACTGGCCGATCAGCGCCAGGAGCCTTGCGGCAATATCGACAGGTGAATTGCGCGCGACGGCGGCCAATACGCCCAGCGCCACGCCCACCACGAGGGTGAAGACCAGGGCCACGCCGGCCAGGCTCAGTGAGGTGGGCAATCGCGACCAGACCAGGTGCAGCGCCGGCTCGGCACTGGCCGTCAGCGAGCGGCCGAAATCGCCGCTCAGGGCATTGCCGACAAAGGAGAAATACTGTTCGGGCCAGCTACGATCCAGGCCCAGATTGACGATCATCGCCTGCCGGTCGGCCTCGGTGGCTCCATCGCCCAGCATCAGCGCCACCGGATCACCGGTGATCCGCGAGAGCAGGAAGATCACGAGACTCATCAGCAGCAGTGCAACCGCTGATTCCCCGACGCGTATGGCGATGGTCTTGAACATGGGGCCACTTCGAAAAGTTGATCCCGGCGCCGCCCTGGAATGACGGCGCCGGGCTCCGGGGGGATATTATTGGGCCTTGGTGACCCGGTCGAAGTTCCACACATAGGCGGTGGTGATGTCCCACTCACCGACCTTGTCGCTCACCCCATAGGGCTCGTTGGCGAGGGCGATGAAGACGGCACCGGCCTCGTCGCGCAGATATTGCCCGATATCGGTGAAGAGTTGCCGGCGGGTGTCCCGATCCTGCTCCTGGCTGAACTGCCCGATCATGGCTTCCAGCTCCTCCGAGGTGAAGCTGGCAAACAGGCTCGATTCCATGAACCCGGCTTCCAGCCCATTGGCGGCGCTGGCGAAGGGGAAGCCGCGATGGGTCCAGACATAGTCCAGCGCCCGTCCCTCGGTCCATTCGGTGCGCAGCGACGGCCAGTCGACCGGCTCGATGGTGGCGTTGACCCCCACATCCTGCCAATAGAGCGCCACGGCTTCTGCCATCAGCGGCAATTCGGCGCCTGGGGCGGTGGTGAAGGTGCGCAGGGTAATGTCGAACCCGTCGGGATAGCCGGCTTCGGCCAGCAATTGCCGCGCCATGTCCGGATCATAGGGATAGGGCTCAACTTCGGACCAGGCCGGCACCGGCGTATCGCTGGCCGCGACCGTCGCCTCGCCCTGGAAGAGCTCATCGATGATGGTCTGCTTGTCGACCGCGTAGTTCAGCGCCTGGCGCACTTCCCGCTTGGCCCAGGGGGCGTCGGGATTGTAGCGCTCGTCCGAGGTCTGGATCAGGCCGCCGAAGCGCACCACCGGCGACCAGGTCGCTTCCGCCGACACGATCCGCAGGCCGGCCTGCTCGATGGTCGGGATGGAATCGAAGCTGATCGGCGCGATATCGGCCTCGCCGGTCTGCAGCATGGCGACGCGGGTCGACTCTTCGGGCACGACGCGGAAAACCACATTTTCGAATTCGGGCTGCACGCGCCAATGGCCTTCGATGTCATCGCGCAGGGTCATGGTGATGACCGAGCCCGCCGAAGCGCTTTCGACCACATAGGGGCCCGTTCCCACCGGCATGGCCGCGCCCTCTTGGCCGCCCAGGCTTTCGAAATAGGCCTTGGAGACGATGCCCAATTGCTGGGCGGAGCCGAAGTAGCCCTCGGCCAGCTCAAAATCGGGATAGTTGAGGGTGACGACCACCGTGCGCGCGTCCGGCGTTTCCACCGAGGCGATGGCGCGGCGCATGACCGAGGCGGGACCGGCGCGCGAATCCTCGCCGATCAGGCGCTGGATCGAATAGGCGACGTCGGCCGAAGTCATTTCGCCATGACCGCCCGAGAACATCACGCCCTCGCGCAGCTTGAACGTCCAGACCGTGCCGTCCGCGTTCATCTCCCAGCTTTCGGCCAGGCCCGGAATGGTCTCGCCGGTGTCGGAGTCGATATAGGTCAGGTATTCATAGGCCAGGTCGAGATAGGTCTTGCGCTGGCCGCTGCCGCCCCAGGGCGTCATGGTTTCTTCCGAAAAGGTCGAGAGCGCCACGACCAGGTCGTCCGCCTGGGCCAGGGCCGGCATCGTGGTTAGCGGCAGTAGCGCCGTGGCGCCCATCAGCACCGCAAGCGACAGACCGGCAGTTCTACGCGTCATCCGTTCCATATCTTTCCTCCCTCAGCTATGGCCCGATCCGTTAATGGTTATGCAATAGAACTATTAAGTCAACAAAATTGTCGACTATCCGCGTGCCGGTTTGACGGAGCCCATGAGCCGGGTTAGCTTCCGCCAGCCTCAATTGCCTCGCGGAGCCTTAGGAATGGATGACCGGCCAGCGGTGGTGCCGCTCACGACCAGCGTCATCGCCGAACAGATCAAATCGCGGATCCATTCGGGGGCCTATGCACCGGGCCAGCGGTTGATCGAGGTGGACCTCGCCGACGAATATGACGCCGGGCGCGGCCGTATCAGGGAAGTCCTCAAGACCCTTGTCGGCCAGGGCTATCTGGAATTCATCGCCAATCGCGGTGTCTATGTCCGCCGCTTCACCCGCGCGGAAATCCTCGAAATGGGCCGCGTGCGCGAGGTGCTCGAGGGACTCTCGGCCCGGCTGGCTGCCGAGACCCAGTTGAGCGCCGAGCAGCGCACCGCCCTCATGACCCACCAGCAGCGCCTCGATGCGGCCGAAGCGGCGCATGACATCGACAGCTACAACAATGAGAACTTCGCCTATCACGCCACGATCTGCGCCATCGCCGGCAACAGGCATGTGGATGAGTTCCTGCACCGGGTGCGGCTGCCGCTCTACCGCTTGCAGTTGCCGCGCAATTTCTCATCGGATTCCATGACGGCCTCCAATCGCGGCCACCAGGTGATCACCGCTGCCATACTGGCAGGCAATCCCGATGCTGCCGAGGCTGCCATGCGCAGCCATGTGCGCGAGGGCAATGCCCATGTGCTGCGCCTCTCCGAGGACCATTTCAAATAGGCTTGCGGAACCGCACCGGGACTGACAGGGGGCCATATTCGGGCCAGGTCGTCATCGGGGTCGGCCCGGCCAGGTCCCAGCCATTGGTGCGGCCGATCAGTTCCTCGAGCGAGATGCGCAGCATCAGCCGGGCCAGCGGCGCGCCAGCGCATTGATGCGGGCCAAGCCCGAAGGCGACATGCTGCCGGCCCTCCGGGCGATCGAGCCGGAACGTATCGGGGTCTTCGAAGGCTTCGGGGTCGCGATTGGCCGAGGTAAAAGCCAGGGCGATGGGCTCATCCTTGCGGATCGCCCGGCCGCCGATCTCGACATCGGTCTTGGCCGTGCGGGCAAAGCCGCGATAGGGCGTATAGAGCCGCAACAATTCCTCCAGCGCCGCAGGGATCAGCTCCGGCTGGGCCTTCAAGAGAGCAAAATGCTCGGGATGGCGCGCCAGATGCACCGCCATGGAGCCGGTAAAGGTCGTGGGTGCAATGATCCCCACCACCAGCAATTGTCGGATCGTGCCCAGGATCATCGCGTCGGGCAGCGGTTCGCCCTTGTCGTCGCGCGCGGCGAGGAGCGCGCTGGTCGGATCGCTGTCAGGGCTCAGGGGATGACGCTTGCGCTCGGCAATGATGTCGCGCGCCACCTCGTAGAGAAAGAGGCTGGTCTGTTCGAGCTTGGCGGTGTCCCTCACCTGCAGGGCGCGGTTGAAATCGGCCCCGATATTGCGGATCTTCTCCGCCTGCCCGGCCGGAATGTGGAAGAATTCTGCCAGTACGAAAATCGGCAGCCGATAGGAAAAATCTACGCAGATATCTGCCTCGTCCTGCGCCACGACCGGGGTCAAGAGGTCGACCACGATCTTGCGCACCACCGGCTCCCAGGCCTTGATCTTGTGCGGTTGGAACAGCGGCGAGATGGCGCGCCGATAAGGCGTGTGCTCTGGCGGATCGAGATGCAGGGGTGGTCGTCTTCCCGACGTCGCCACCCTGGGCACCACATTCTGGTTGGCGGTCGAGAAGGTCTCGGCATCGGCCAGCACCCTGACCACGTCCTCATATCTGGTGACGACCCAGAACCCCTCGAAATCGGCGCTATGGGCGACCGGGCACTTGCCGCGCAGCTGCTTGAACATGGCATGGGCGTCATCGAAGCCCTCGGTCACGTCGGCATCGAATTCATGCAGATCATTGCGGGGCGGCACGAAGGCCTTCGGGGTGGGACCGGCTGAAGAAGTCATCGTCACCTGCTGCGGGTTTGGCAATCTCCCCTGGCGCGAGGAAATCTCAATATTGTCGACAATAAAGTCGACTAAAATTCAGGTCAAGCCGCCAACGGCTACCGGACCGCAAGACCGAGCAGAAGCAAGGGGCTTTGGCAGCGACAGGCAACGCCCCCTGGGGGGCCGCCTTCCTCGGAGGGCGCATTGACCCGCCGTGCGAAACGCGGCGGCCGAACTTGAGCGTGACCGTGTACAGCGCCTGGGCACACCAAATGCCCGGATATGGGCGTGAGTGCCGTCGATAGTGACCGTTTCGAGACTTCCCTTGAAATCGAAGGCGGCCCTAGATTGTTCCCGGCGCCGTTCTCTCGTAATGGCGGGCGAGCAGGGCCGCGAGCAGCGCGACGACTGCACAGGCCAGCATAGCGAACAACAGGCCAGATCGCGCATTCTCTACCGTCAGAACGGCACCCGGGACCGCTGCCGCAAGGGACGCCCCTGCAATCGTGATTGCACCGGCCAGACCTGCTGCACTGCCCATCTGTGCAGAGCGGACAGAAATGGCCCCGGCATTGGCGATCGGTTGGGTCAGGCCGTTCGACACGCCAACGAACAGGCAGGGTCCGAACAATGCCAGCACATGACCAATGCCTGCGGCGTACAGGATGAGGCCAAACACAAGGCCGGAGCAGGCCACCATCCGACCGGCTATCAATATCCCGGTCACCGGCAATCGTTCAGCGAGTCGGCCGGCCAGGAAGCTGCCGATCATGAAGCCAGCTGTGATCGAGCCCATATAGAGGCCGAGCATTGCCGGGGACAGATCGAAGGCCGCGGCGGCCAGCGGGGCACCGGCAAGAAAGGTGTAGTAGGCACCCACCGAGAAGGCCATGCAAATGCAATAGGCCCAGAAACGCTTCGAGCCGAGGAGTTCAGGATAGGCCCGATATTGTTGTGATATCGTCCTGGATGGCGTGAGGTTTGTTTCCTTCATATCTGTCCAGCACAGGACCAGAACCGCCGCCGCCAGAAATGCGAGCACATAGAAGCTGGCCCTCCAACCGAGAGCTTGATCCATCAATCCGCCAAATGTGGGCCCGAGCATGGGCGCGATGGCCCAGGCCATGGCCAGATAGCCAAACTGACCTGCTGCCTGTTCCCTGGTGGTGGTGTCGCGAATGGCGGCAAGAGACACCGCGTATGTTGGGGCAATTATGGCCTGGACCATCCGACAGACGAGGAAGGTCCACGCATCTTGAGCAATGGCGCAGCCGATCGTCGCCACGATGAAGACCGCCAGTGCCAGAAGGACCACCGGCCGGCGACCAAACCGGTCAGAAAGGGGACCAAGAACGAGTTGGAGGCATGCCGACACCCCAGCATAGGCTGCCAGGGACAGGCCCATGACCCCATAGGCCACATCGAACTCGATCGCCATGCCAGGCAGTGACGGCAGAAAGATATTGATCGGCAGAATGGCGAGAGCCGATAGCAGGATCAGGGTCGAAAGACGGGGTTTGGACGATGCAGTTCGCACGATGATGACCGCCAGGCTTGGAGAGTGGACAGGCAATAAAAAAGCCCCGCTCAGGGGCTGAATTTACCGCGCATGGGTGCTTTCGCCTGACAGCTATGCTGCCGTGCCCATGCGCCCACCTACCACAACGAAGCCGTTTCCAATCCTCATGCCCCAATTGTTAGGCCGCCACCCATTTCTGGTCAATGTCTGCAATTGGCGAGGCTGCGGGAGTGCG
>CBFGTF010000143.1:0-7234 GCA_965651655.1 uncultured Devosia sp. | reverse complement strand
CTAGTCCGCCCTTGCCCCGCCAATGCGGGTATCGGTTATGCCCATGGGGTCATCGGGCGTGGCGACATGGTCGGCGGTCTGAACCCTTATCGAGGTCAGGTTTTCGAGGAACCGGGAGGCGGCCACCAGCAGCGAGGGCAGCATGAAGAGGTCGCCCACCAGCGCCAGCGACAGCGACAGCACGAAGAGCGACCCGAACAGGGCGACCTGGGGCAGTTCGGAGAAGGCGACGATAATGGTGCCGGCGCAGAGGATGACCGTGGTGGCGACAATGGCGCCGCCGATGCGATGGAGGGTGTGGCGGACCGAATCGAGGTGGCTGCGCTGCTCCTCCCGCCGGCCATGCATGTAGTGGGACAGCATGTGGATAGTGTCGTTGACGGCAATGCCGAAGGCGATGGTGAGAGCCATGACCGTGGTCAATTGCAGGCCGGCGCCGGTGGCCCAGAGCCAGGCCTGGGTGCCCAGGATCGGGAACATATTGGGCACGGCCGAAATCAGCGCCATGCGGACCGATCCGAAGGCAAGGCCGATCAGGAACAGGTTGAGCACCACGCTGGCGGCCAGGGAAATCTGGAGCGAGCGCACGATGTCGTCGGTGGCAAAGGTGGTGAGGACGCGGAAGCCGCCCACCTCGGCCCCGGCAACGCCCGCCTCGGCGATGCGGGTTTCGATGCGCGCCACCATGTCCTTGAGAGCCTGGCTCTCCAGGATGGTCGGCATGAAACCAGTCACCAGCGCCTGGCTGCCGTCATCGGTGATGAAGCGCTTGCGCATGAAGGGGCCGACGGCATTGAACACCTCTTCGCGGGTGAAGCCGGTCTCGGTGTAGTTGGTCAAGCTTGCCGCCGAGATGACCTTGTTCTGGCCCAGCTCGGCCTCGACGATCTCATGCACCTTGCGGATGGTCTCGAAATCCTCGGCGCCGACATTGGGGTCCATCTGTTGCAGGGGCACCTGCACATAGAGCGGCGCCACGCCACCAACGCCTTCATCAATGCTTTCTGCGGCCGTCAGGGCGGTGGAATCCTTGGCCATGTAGTCTTCGAAGGAGAAGCGCGGCTGGATGAGGAAGAAGGGTACGATCAGAAGGATGGTGAGCGCGACCGCGATGATGCTTACCGGGCGGCCAAAGCGCATGGCCAGGGCCAGAGCGGCGGGCACCGGCGCATTGAGGGCAAAATTGGGCGCCTTGGGCAGCTTGAAGCCGAGGCGGAGCGCCAGCTTGAGCAGCAGGGGCATCACGGTCATCAGGCAGACGAACATGATGACGCAGCCGGCCGCGCCGGCCAGCGCAAATTCCTGCACGCCCTGGCCGGGGGAAACATAGAGCGAGGCAAAGGCGACCAGTGTGGTGAGGGTGGTCAGCGCCGTTGCCGGGCCCACCAGCTTGAGCGTGGTATCGACGGCCTTGTTGGGCTCCATGCCGTCTCGCCAATAGGCCAGCCAGTTGAAGATGAAGAACATCGACTCGGCAAAGGCCATGACCAGCACCAGCGTGGTGACGATGATGGTGAGGAAAGAGAAGGAGCCGAACAGCAGCAATACGGTGCCGATAGACCAGGCGACGGCCACGAATGGCGTGGCTGCGACCAGGATGGCGCCCCAGAAGGAGCGGAGGGCAAAGAGCGCAATGAAGGCGCCGAGGCCAAAGCCATAGACGGTGAACTTGATCTGGTCATCCACCGCGGCATTGAGCATTTCCGAGGTCCAGACCGGGGGGCCGGTGAGCTCGATATCGAGACTTCCGCCCTCGTACCAGGACAAGGTCTCGCGCAGGCTGGCGATCATCGCCTTGGCCCCGTCGCGGTTCACCAGTTCCTGGTTGGGGAACATGATAAGCACCACGCCGGTCAGGTCCGGGGTGATCAGGTTGCGCATCATGGGGTCGTTCTGCTGCAGGTCCGAGAGGGCCATGGCGACTTCGTCGGCGGTCAGCATGTTCTCGGGCACGGCCGGTACCGAGCCGCCGCTGCCATTGGGCTTGCGCAGGGTAAAGGGCGACATGGTGCCCACGGCATAGTCGTTCAGTTCGAGATCGAAGGCGAGGCTGCGGATGTCCTCGATCACGTCGGGGTCGACAAGGTTGGGCGCATTGACCAGAACGTAGATGTCGTTCTCGAAGGTGCCGAAGGTCTTCGAGAGAGTGTCATAGGTGTCGTAGTAATGCCCCGAATGGGCATAGACCCGCAGCAGGTCGCCATCCACATTCGCGCGCGGGATCTGCCAGAAACAGACAATGGTGAAGAGCAGCACCGCAATCGACAGGCTGCGCGGATGGCGCAGGGTCAACAGGCCAAGATATTCAAAACCGAACCCGATTGACCGCCGCGTGGTGAACCAGTCGGCAAATCGCGAAGCAACAGAACCCCAAGACACCAGAACCCGACTCCCCCGTTGGGCGGCAATTGCGCAGATTTTCTACGGGTTTGTGTCGAATGCGTCCAGCTTTGCCGGGTGATTTGCCCTCAGCAAGGTGAATGCGGGTCCGCAAGCAGGCTGCAGACCCGCACCCTGTCAGCCGTTCAGCGCAGCGCTATTGGCAGCAAGAAAATCGGCCAGGGCCTGGGGCTTGCGACCGGAATAGCGCTCGACGGTGTCGGTGACGACCCCATGATGCCCGGTGACGGCGTCGCGCTGAAACGCCACGAGGACTTCGGCGAAGCCTTCAGGAATGCCGGCGGCGATCATCCCTGCCTTGAGCGCGGCGGGGGGCAGGGCAGTGACCGTCACGGGCTTGCCGGTGATGTCGGCGGCAAGGCGCGCGCGCTCCTCATTGGTGACGGGGGCAGGGCCGGTGACATCCTCGATGGATTTTCCGCTGGCCGCCAGCAAGGCGCCCGCTGCGGCGCGGGCCGCGTCGGCGCGGCTGACATAGCTGGTGCCGCGATCGCCAATGAGGCCGAACAGCTGCCCGCTGGCAATGGCCTGGGGCAGGTCCATCAGGTTGTTCTCGGCATACATGTGATTGCGCAGGATGGTGAAGTCGAGGCCTGAGGTGGCGAGGGCGACTTCTGTCCAGAAATGCTCGGGATTGAGGCCGGCATCGGCATTGGGGCGGGCGGCCGGCGCCGAGGTATAGACGATGTGGCTGACGCCGGCGGATTTGGCAGCGGTGATGGCAGCGGTCTGCTGGGCGATGCGGGTGCCGATGCCGTCAGTGGACACGATCAACATGCGCTCGACACCGGCAAAGGCCGCCGGCAGGCTGGCAGCATCGTCGAAATCGACCTTGCGGACCTCAACGCCCCTGGTGGCCAGGTCAGCGAGCCTGGATGGGTCGCGCGTACCGGCAATAACCCTGGTGGCGCCGCGGGCAAGAAGTTCTTCGACGGCGATACGGCCGAGATGGCCGGAGGCACCGGTGACGAGAAGGGAACTATTGGTGAAATCGGCCATGATACGCTCCTGAATTGCTTCCGATCCTGCCTTGATCCCCAGGTGTCCGGAGAGTAAGTATCGGAAAGAGAGTGCCTATCTAGTTGCCGGAATGCGACGTGAAAAGGAGGCACTTTTTCGGTCGAAGATTACCTTGAGGTAAGTGCATGCAAGCTGGACAGGATATGGCCGCGATCTATGTGGACCGTTGGAATGCTGCGGTCGGCCTGCCGGGGCCGTGCCCGGTGCGCGACGTGCTCGACAAGATCGGCGACAAGTGGAGCATGCTGCTGGTCATGACACTGGCCGCGGGTCCACGGCGCTTCAACCAGTTGCATCGGGAAGTGCCGGACATTTCCCAGAAGATGCTGACGCAGACGCTGCGCGACCTGCAAAGGGATGGGCTGGTGCTGCGACAGGTGTTCGACACCAAACCCCCTTCGGTGGAGTACCGGCTTTCCGAGCTCGGACATTCGCTGATCGTGCCCTTTGGCACGCTGATCGAATGGGCCAACCAGAGCATTTCGGGCATCAACGAGGCCCGGACCGCCTTCGACCGCACCGCCTGACGATAACTGCAAAGAAGTGTTTGCAAAGATTTGTTTGTGATGTAGCTTGCCTCCATAGATTGGAGGCAAGCCGATGGTTGAGCGTCGTACAATCAGCCGGATCGAGCCGGATGCCATGGCATTGCGGGCGCTGGCGCATCCCCAGCGCATGCGGATGCTGGGAATTCTGAGGGTGGACGGGCCGGCGACGGCGACGAGCCTGGCGGCCAGGCTTGGGCTCAATTCAGGCGCGACGAGCTACCATTTGCGGCAATTGTCGCGGCATGGCTTCATCGAGGAGGATGCTGAACGGGGCAATGGGCGCGACCGCTGGTGGCGGGCGAGCCACGAATCCACGATCACCTCGACGACCGGGGATGACGAGGATGCGATCGACGCGGCGGTGGCGTTCAGCCAGGCGGCCCTGCAATGGCAGGTTTCACAGATGCAGCGCGCGATCGAGCAGCACGCGCAACTGCCGCCCGAATGGCGCGAGGCATCGACGGCCAGCGACTTCATCATTCCGCTCGATGCCGAGCAGGCCAAGGCCCTGACGGAAAAGCTGATGGCGGTCCTGTGGGAAGCCAAGCAGGGCGCGCCGGCGTTGGGCGGCCAATATGCCGATGGCGTCAAACCGGTCACCTATGTGCTGCACAGCTTTCCCAGGCCGGTGGACGAGGAGCCGGGGCCGTGAGCCGGCACGGGCCCCTTGTCGCGGTTGCCAGCGCGGTGGTGCTTTCGGTGGGCGGCACGCGGTTGTCGGTCATTGCCATACCCTGGCTGGTGCTGACCTTGACGGGCAGCCCGGTGCTGACGGGCCTGGTCGGCTTTGCGGAGCTGCTGCCCTATGTCCTGGCCAAGGCGCTGGCGGGGCCGCTGATCGACAGGATCGGCGCCAAGCGGGTTGCCGTATGGGGTGATATCTTCTCGACGCTGGCCGTTGTGCTGGTGCCGCTGGTGTACTGGCTGGGCTGGCTTTCCGTCGGGGCACTCCTGCCCGCTGTCGCCCTGATCGGTATGCTGCGCGGGCCCGCTGATGTGGCCAAGCAGGCGCTGACACCGGACATTGCCAGGCTGTGTGCGGTGCCCCTCGAAAGGGTGACGGGCGTCATGGGGGCCAGCGACAGGCTGGCGGGGACGCTGGGCGCGGCGGCGGGTGCCGCGCTGATCGGGGTTATCGGCCCGGTCCCCGCGCTTCTCGTCAATGCCGCAACCTTTGTGTTGTCGGGGGCGATCCTGGCTCTGGGCCTGCCGCGGTCCCTGGCGCTGGAGGCGAAGGCCGACGACAAGCCGAGCAATTATTTCGTCGCCTTCAGGGAAGGATGGGGCGTGCTGCGCCGCGATCCGGTGCTGGTGGGCCTGGTCCTGATGATCGCCTTCACCAATCTGTTCGATCAGGCCTATGTCATCGTGCTGCTGCCCGTCTGGGTGCAAAGCGCGGGACTGGATGTCGCCTGGGTCGGCATCCTGCTCGCGACGTTTTCGGGTGGGGCGATTGCCGGGGCGGCCATCGCTGCGGTCATAGGCAACCGCCTGCCGCGGCTGATCGTCTATACTGTGGGGTTCATCTGCGCCGGGCCGGTGCCCTTTACCTTGCTGGCCCTGGGGATTCCCCTGCCCATGGTGATCGGGATTTTCGTGGTAAGCGGCTTTGCGGCAGGCTTTCTCAATCCGATCATCGGGGCGATCCTGTTCGAGCGCATACCCGGCCCGATGGTCGGGCGGGTGATTGCGCTGGTGGGAGCGCTGGCCTGGACACTGATGCCGCTGGGCGGGCTCTATGCCGGCGTGCTGGTCGAGAACACCAATATCCAGACCGGATTGCTGGTTTCGGCGGCACTCTATTTTCTGGCCACGCTGGCGCCCGTGGTGGTTCCCAGTTTCCGGCAGATGAACAGGGCGAAGGCGAGTGCGGCCTGATCCGGACAACGCCGCAGGGATCAAAGCCAGTGCATGCCCATCCAGACATTGATGGCCGGGCGAACTCTCCACAGGTGTAGTCCCCTGAAAATTGGCATTCGCGGTCGGAATCGCCTATCTAGAGGGCAACAAGAACCAACGTAGAATCACCCCGTGACAGATACGCCCGACAACGGAGCCGGCGCGCTTCCGCCCTCCGACCTCGCCCCGATCTACATCACCGACGAGATGCGCAAGAGCTATCTCGATTACGCGATGAGCGTGATTGTCAGCCGCGCGCTCCCCGATGTGCGAGACGGGCTGAAGCCGGTACACCGGCGCATCCTGTTCTCGATGAGCGAGAACGGCTACGAATACAACAAGCCCTATCGCAAGTCGGCGCGCGTCGTCGGCGACGTGATCGGTAAGTACCATCCGCATGGCGACAGCGCCGTCTACATGGCGCTGGTGCGCATGGCGCAGTCGTTTTCGATGGGCCAGATGCTGGTCGAGGGTCAGGGTAATTTCGGCTCGGTCGACGGCGATATGCCGGCGGCCATGCGTTATACCGAAGTGCGCATGCAGCGGATCACCAATTCGCTGCTGGACGACCTCGACAAGGACACGGTCGATTTCCGCGACAATTACGACGGCTCCGAGCGCGAGCCGACCGTGTTGCCGGCGCGGTTCCCCAACATGCTGGTCAATGGCGGCGGCGGCATTGCCGTGGGCATGGCGACCAATATCCCCACCCACAACCTGGCCGAGACGATCAATGCGGCCCTCGCGGTGCTGGACAATCCGTCGGTCACGACCGAAGAACTGATCGAGCACCTGCCGGGCCCGGATTTCCCGACCGGCGGCATTATCCTCGGGCGTGCGGGTATCCGCCAGGCTTATGAGACGGGGCGCGGCTCGATCATCGTGCGCGGTCGTTCGACCATCGAGGAAGTGCGCAAGGAACGCGAAGCCATCGTCATCACCGAGATCCCCTATCAGGTGAACAAGGCCTCGATGGTCGAAAAGATCGCCGAACTGGTGCGCGACAAGCGTATCGAGGGCATTGCCGACCTGCGCGACGAATCCAGCCGCGAGGGCATGCGCGTCGTCATCGAGGTCAAGCGCGATGCGCTGCCCGATGTGGTGCTGAACCAGCTCTATCGCTTCACGCCGCTGCAGTCCTCGTTCGGCTGCAATTTCGTGGCGCTCAATGGCGGCAAGCCGGAGCTGATGAATCTCAAGCAGATTCTGGATGCCTTCATCGCCTTCCGCGAGGAGGTCGTCACCCGGCGCGCCCGGTTCCTGCTCAACAAGGCCCGCGACCGCGCCCATGTGCTGGTCGGACTGGCCGTGGCCGTGGCCAATATCGACGAGGTCATCGCCCTGATCCGCACCGCGCCCGATCCGGC
>CBFGTF010000142.1:0-7297 GCA_965651655.1 uncultured Devosia sp. | reverse complement strand
TGGGAAATGCCGACCGATTGCAGCGAGGGGCCGATGGCTCCGGCCGCACCGAACAGCAGGGCAGCCCAGATGCAGCGGATCGGGTCCCAGCGGGCAAAGATCACCAGGGCCACGGCCATCAGGCCCTGGCCAGAAGACAGACCCTGGTTCCAGGAGCCCGGATAGTAGAGCGAAAGGAAAGCGCCACCCACACCGGCGAGGAAGCCGCCGGCGGAGGTGGCGAGGAAGCGCACCAGGTCGACCGACACGCCCATGGCCTTGGCGGAGGCGGCGCTGTCGCCGGTCATCCGGACGATGAGGCCCCAGCGCGTATTGGCGAAGGCCCAGCTCATCAGCACGGCCAGCAGGATGCCCACGAAGAACAGCGGGTTGACCTGCAAGGCCTGGGCAAGAGATGAATTTCCGGTCCAATCGCCCAGCGGGATGGAGTCGAGCCGTGGCGCCGAAGGCTGGATATAGGGCTTGCCGAAGAAGAAGGCGATGCCGGTGCCAAAGCTCATGATAGCGATGCCGACGGCGATGTCGTTGACCTTGGGGAGCTTGCAGATATAGCCGTGCAGCGCGCCCAGGATCAGCCCCGAGCCGCCGGCGGCGATGACGCCTATCCAGGGATTGCCTGTATGGAAGCTGATGGCATAGGCGACCATGGCGCCGAGCACGAGATTCCCCTCCAGCCCAAGATTGATGCGGCCCGACTTTTCGGTGAGGCATTCGCCGAGGGCGACGAACATGAAGGGGGTAGAGACGCGGATGGCTCCGCCCAGCATGGCGATGAGAACGGTGAGAAGCCCGGGGTCGCTCATGTGCGTTCTCCTCTCACGTCGGCCTGAAATATCTTGAAGCGCCCGTAGAGCGTGTCACTGGCGAGCAGCACGACAAAGATGATGCCCTGCAGGACCAGAACGGTGGCATCAGGCATGCCCATGCGGCGCTGGACCAGCCCGCCCGCGGCAGCGATCGCGCCGAACAGAATGGCGATCGGAATGACCATTAGCGGATTATGTCGGGCGAGGAACGCCACCAGAATCCCGGTAAAGCCATAGCCGGCCACCAGCGAGGCATTGGCCTGGCCGTGAATGGCGGCGACCTCGAAGAAGCCAGCAAGTCCGGCACAGGCGCCGGCTATGGCGCAGCAGGCCACCATCAGGAAACCAACAGGAAGACCCTGGGCCTGGGCGGCGCGCACATTGCCGCCAGTCATGCGGGCGGCAAAGCCAAAGGTGGTGCGGCTCATCAGCACCCAGAGAATGATGGCGGCCAGGATGCCGGCAGCAAGGCCCCAATGCACGTCGGTGCCGGGGATGGTGCCGATGCGATAGGCGTCGCCGATGGGCATGGTGGAGGGTTTGTTGGCCGATGCCGGGTCACGCAGCGCGCCTTCGACGAAGAAATTCATGATGGCGATGGCGATGTAGGAGAGCAACAAGGAGGATATGGTCTCGTTGACACCGCGATAGTGCCGCAGCCACCCGGCAACGCCGATCCACAGGCCCGACACGGCCATGGCGGCCACGGCCATGATGAGCCAGGTGAGCGGTACAGGTGCGCTGCCTGAGACCAAGGGTATGGCAATGGCTGCCGCGCTCAGTCCGCCCAGCACCAAAGCGCCTTCCGCACCGATGATGGTGAGGCCGATGCGCGCCGGGATGGCGAAGGCGAGCCCGGTCAAGACCAATGGCGCAGCACGTTGCAGGGACTGCTGAAGCGAGAAGGCGGAACCGAAGCCGCCGGTCCAGATCAGCGTGAAAAAATCGATCGGCGACTTGCCGATGACGAGCAGGAACAGCGAGAAAATCAGGAACGAGGCCAATAGTGCCACGACCGGCACGAAGATGGATTCGGCGAGTTTGAGCATGCGCACATCGGGTGTGCGCCTGGGGGCGTCAAGGCTAGGACTGGCTGCGGTCATCGGCACCTCGCTGGGGTCTCGAAAGCCGCCCTTCTCCCGCCAAGAAAGAAGGGCGACCGGTGGGTAGGCGTTAGGTGATCGAGCCGACCACGCCTTCGAGCAGGTAGTTCATGCCATCGAGAACGGGGTCGTAATTGTCCATCTCACCCTCGATGACGACATTGCCGGCATTGTCCTTGAGGGGCCCGACATAGATGGGCTTTTGCGCCACGAGATCGGCGATGGCGGCATCGGCAGCGGCAATGGCCTCGGGCGTGGCGCCGGCTCCATAGGGTGTGTTCTGCAGCATGTCGTTGTGGTAGCCGCCGGCCACGAAATTGGGCAGCGGTTCACCCTTGGCGAGCAGGTCGGCATACATGGAATAGATGGTGGACCACTTGTATTCGGCGCCGGTGATGAAGCCTTTGGGTGCGAGTGGCGCCTGGCTGGCATTGTGGCCGCAGGTCTTGACGCCGCGTCCTTCGGCCGTTTCCACGACCACCTTGGGTCCATCCACGTGACAGGTGATGACGTCGCAGCCGGCATCGACCAATGCATTGGTGGCCTCGGCCTCGCGCACCGGCATCGACCATTCCCCGGTGAAGATCACCTGGACCGTGGCATTGGGATTGGTCTTCTTCGCGCCGAGCAGGAAGGAGTTGATGTTGGACAACACCGAGGGGATCGGCTTGGCGGCGACAAAGCCGAGCTTGCCGGTGGCGCTGGAAAGACCGGCGGCCACGCCATCCACGTAGTGCGCCTGATTGAGATAGCAGAAATAGGAGCCTGCATTGGTGGGGTCGCCATCGGTCCACAATGGCGCGGCATGGCGGAATTCGACGTCAGGATACTTCTTGGCCAGTTCGACCACGAAGGGGCTGTAATAGCCAAAGGAAGTCGCCAGGATCAAATTGGCCCCATCGAGATTGATCATCGACTCCATCGACTGAGTGACAGCGTCGGTCTCGGGCACGTTTTCCTCTTCAATGACAGTCACACCGGGAACTGTCTTGAGGATCTCCATGGCGACCGAATGCGCCTGGTTCCAGCCGAAATCATCCCTTGGGCCGACATAGACCGTGCCGATGATGAGAGGCGACTGTGCCCGCGCCAGGCCCATGGGCAAGGCGGCGGCAGCGATCCCAGCGGCTCCGGCCTTGAGCAGCGAGCGGCGGGATAGACTGAAGTTTGACATTGTTTTGCTCCCTGGATCCGCCCCGAACGGGAGCGGCTGTCAGGGATTAGTGCAATCGGCATGCCAAAAACGATCAAACGTCGTGATGCTGATTATTCAGCATGTTAAATAGGCAAGCTAATGTGATGCGATAGGAGAGACTGCGCCACATTGCATACATCATCAGCATCAATGCCTAAAATATGCGCAAATGTCGGCTATTGCATACAATTTCTGCGGGTGTCAGACTTAGAGCCGATTTGTGACGGACCCAAAGCCATGTTGCCTGCATTTCTGACCCTTGCCGCACTCAAAACCTTCTATGCCGCGGGCGCGACGCCGCTCGATATGATCGAGGCCATTGTGGAGCGTTGCGACCGCTATGCGGACAAGGCTGTTTTCATTTCCCGGGTCAGCAATGACGCGCTCCGGTCCGCAGCGCGGGAATTGATGGAGCGTCATCCGGACCCGGAGAGCCTGCCGCTTTGGGGTGTACCCTTCGCCGTCAAGGATAATATCGATGTTGCCGGCCTGCCGACCACGGCGGGGTGTCCAGGTTTTGCCTACGCACCGGACCAGGATGCGCGCGTTGTGGCACAACTGAAGGCGGCGGGCGCCATCGTCATTGGCAAGACCAATCTGGATCAGTTCGCCACCGGTCTGAACGGCACCCGCTCGCCCTATGGCGCGCCGCGTTCGGTGTTTGACGCCAACTATATATCGGGCGGCTCCAGCTCCGGATCGGGCGTGGCCGTAGCAGCGGGCCTGTGCAGCTTTGCCCTCGGCACTGATACGGCCGGGTCGGGCAGGGTGCCGGCGGCTTTCAACAATATCGTCGGCATCAAGCCGACGTTGGGACTGATTTCCACTTCGGGCGTGGTGCCGGCCTGCCGCAGCGTTGATGCCGTCAGCATCTTTGCCGGCAGTGTCGGCGATGGTGTGGCCATCCGCCGGATAGCCGAAGGATTTGACACTGCCGATCCGTTCTCGCGCCCCGCGAACCCGCTCGACCTGCCTTCCGGGTTGCGGGTGGGTGTGCTCTCGGGCGAAGAGCGGGAGTTCTACGGCAATCGCGATGTCGAGCGCTGCTATGATGCGGCTATTGCTGCCGCCGAGGCATTGGGCGCCCGCATCGTGCCGTTCGACTACGCACCGTTCCGCGCGGCGGCCGAACTGCTTTATGGTGGACCCTGGGTTGCCGAGCGGCTGGCGGCCATCGAGAGTTTTTACGCGACCCGGGCCGATCAGATGGATCCCACTGTGCGCGCCATTGTGGCCGGGGCGGAGCGGCAGAGCGCAGTCGATGCCTTCAAGGGGCGGTATCGTCTGGCGGAATTGAGGCGGCAAGCCGAGGCGACATGGGCCGATGTTGATGTGTTGCTGCTGCCGACGGCCCCGACGACCTATAGCGTGGACGAGATGCGGGCCGAGCCCATCCTGCGCAATTCGCATCTGGGTCGCTATACCAATTTCGTCAACCTGTTCGACCTGGCGGCCATCGCAGTACCGGCTGGGTTCGATGCATTGGGGCACCTGCCGGCCGGGGTGACGCTGGTGGGGCCGGCCTTTTCTGACGATGCGCTGGCGCCCTTTGCCGGGGCGCTGCATGCCAGGCTGGGGCGCGGCATGGGCCGTGACCTAGACGCTGCCATTCCCGGCGCGCCAGAGCGCAGACCGGGCGATCTTGTCCCGCTCGTCGTGGTGGGCGCGCATCTGAGCGGCATGCCGCTCAATGGTGAATTGGTGGGCCTTGGCGGACGGCTGGTGCGCGCCTGCAAGACCGCTCCCGACTACCGGCTCTTTGCCCTGCCCAATACAACACCGCCCAAACCGGGACTGGTCCGTGCACCGGGAACGGACGGACCCGGGATCGCGGTCGAAGTCTGGGAACTGCCCCGTGCCGGCTTTGGCACCCTGGTCTCTGGCATTCCGGCGCCGCTGGGGATCGGCAAGGTGACGCTCGAGGATGGCAGCATGGTCTCGGGGTTCCTGTGCGAGCAGCATGCCCTGGCCGACGCGCGCGATGTGACCGAATTCGGCGGCTGGCGCGCTTTTGTAGAGGCGGGGCGCGGGTAGGGCCGGGGGATCGGTTCGGGGCACCGGAGCGTTGGATCGTACGTGTGGGGCCGCTATGGTCCGGGAAATGATCGCGTGCACGAGGAGGTCCGGCATGGACATTGTCAGCGGCGGATGTCTGTGCGGCAAGGTGCGGATTGAAGCACGGGGCCAACCGCGCCGGGTCGGCATCTGCCATTGCATGGAGTGCCGCAAGCATCATGGCGCGGTGTTCTATGCCGCCGCGATCTTCCCGGAAACATCGGTGACCATTGCGGGCGAGGTCGGTAATTACCAGGGCCGCTGCTTCTGCCCCACATGCGGATCATCGGTGTTCGCGCTGAGTGATGACGAGGTGGAGGTGCATCTGGGCGCCCTGGACGCACCGGACCAGTTCGTGCCGACTTATGAGTGCTGGGCGATCCGTCGCGAAACCTGGCTGCCGGCATTTCCGGACGCCAAGGTTTATCAGCGCGATCGGGAAGGCCCGGAGCTGGGCTAGCGGCAGGTGTCATGCAGCAGCCGTGCAGTGTCAGATTGTCCGAGGTCATCATGCTTGCCTGTCTCGGCCCTCGAGGAGAGATTTGCCCTTCAGGTCGGACCGAAGTTTCGCATTTGGGGGAACCAGACCACCGCCCTTTTTAGCGGATGGTGTTTGTCCCCCAGACCACGGCCGACAAGCGACTGTCCCGTGCCCTTCTGTCTCCCCACATCTAGTCGCTCCAGACCGCCCTGTCGTGGAGAGATGGGAGGAGATGGGCAGGTTTTGGGGCCAGGGATAAGTCCATGAAATTGGTCATGCCCCGCGTCACCACGGGCGCGGCTGAGGCGGCGCGGGGCCTCTATGCAGGCGCGTCGGGCTGCGCCATGATGGATACGGCTTGGAGGCATTCCCATGGCGCGGATCAGGGCATTGGGACTATTGGCACTGGTGGCGGCGCTTGCCGGCTGCGGCACGGCGGCGACGCCGGAGGAGCGGGCGAGCCTTGTCGGCATCTGGTCCCCCACCGATGGCACCGATCGGATCATCACCTTTCATGACGATGGCGTCTTCGATTATCGCTATTTCGTGACGCTGCGCTTGCATTGGGAATTGGGGAGCCAGGGCGAGATCAAGCTCTCCTCGGTCGATGGCGGCGTGCGCTGGAGCTGCTGGTACACGCTGGAGGACGGGCTCTTGACCATCGACAAGGGCAGGGGTGAGACCTGCGTCACGCCAAACGCCACACCCCCCGACCCGATGCCGCTGGAGTTCAGGCGGGAAGAGTGATTTTGGGGCAGGGCCGGGATGGCCGCCATCAGCGCTTCTTGCGACTCGCCAGGTCGGGCAGGGCTTCATAGTCGTAGCGGATCAGGGCTTCCTTCTTGCGGCGGGTCCAGCCCTTGATCTGGCGCTCGCGGTCGATCGCGTCGAGCATGCGCTCAAAGGTTTCGGTGAACACGAGTTCAACCGGGCGGCGGCTCCTGGTGTAGCCATTGCCAATGCCCTGATTGTGTTCCCATACGCGGGCCTCGACCGGCTTTTTGGTGAGGCCGGCATAGTAGGAACCATCCGCGCAGCGGAGCATGTAAACCGTCACCTGCATGGGACCCTCCCATAGGCAGGGTGTGAGGAAATCCGGCGTGTGGCAAGGTGGGGAGCAGCTATTCTTTCGTGAGCCCTCATCCTGAGGTGCGGCGAAGCCGCCTCGAAGGGCGAGGGCGGCCTGCTGTGAACGCGGGGTGTTGGTATCCGCGGTGGGGGCATCGAGCGCACCGCCTCGTGGTTCGAGGCTTCGCTACGCTCCGCACCTCACCATGAGGCTTCGGGAGAGCGGTGCTTGCTATCACCCCGGCGGGGCGCGTTGAGGCATCTCAGGATGGATTCCGGCCTGCGCCGGAATGACATCGTGGGGGCGGTTGGTGTTTGGCCTGGAGTTTGCCGTTGCATTGCACTTCGTACCTCACCACGAGACTCCAAATTGTTGTAAGCGTTGCCCAACGCGCTTCAACTAACCTCAATCTGAATGTTCGACCGTAAAGGATCAGGCGCCTTTTGAGCCAAGGATTGCGCTACGAATTTCCGGCCCTTTTCTGTCAACTGCCATAAAAAATCTGACCTTTTATCGTCTACAGGCCCGTAGTCGGCATATATAAGCCCGAGGGCTTCAAATTGGTGTCTAAATTTATCAATCGTTGGA
>CBFGTF010000141.1:0-7336 GCA_965651655.1 uncultured Devosia sp. | reverse complement strand
TTGGCGCAGAGGGCGGTCAGTTCGTCGACGCCATATTGGAAATAGGCGGCGCCGCCGATGAGGCGGAGGACGACGAGGCGGGCATGGGCGACGGTCTGCTCCAGCCACATGTCGACGGAGAGATTGTTGGAGAGACGCAGGGTATTGGCGAGACGCAGGCCATTCTCCCCTGCCCTGTCGGCGGCGCCGGCCAGCATGGCCAGTTCGCTGTCTGCCGAGGAGGCGAAGACATAGTCGCCGGGGGACTGGGCGAGGTCGATGGCCTCGCCTTCCTGCTGGATGGCTCCGGCCTGGGCGGAGAGGAGGTGCATCAGATAGCTCCCGTGCAGGAGCCGCACGACCCCCACCCCCGGCCCCTCCCCTCAAGGGGGAGGGGTGCGAAAGAACCACCAACCTTGACGTTTCGGCTCCATCGCTTCCCTCCCCCTTGAGGGGAGGGATTGAGGGTGGGGGTCGCCATTCGAGGCATTATGCCGCCGCCTGCCCGAGGCTGGCGGTGATGGCGGACCGGTCGAGCGGCTGTTCGCCGATGACGACCAGCGCGGTTTCGCGCTTTTCGCCTTCCTTCCAGGGGCGGTCGAAATAGGCGGTGACGCGGGGACCGACGGCCTGGATGGCCAGGCGGGCGGCGGCGCCGGGCACGGCGGCAAAGCCCTTGAGGCGCAGGACGTCATGGGCCTTGATGGTGCTCTCGATGATCGAGAGCAGGTGATCCTTGCCCTGAATATCGGGCAGGGTCAGCGAGAAGCTGTCGAAATCGTCGTGCTCGTGGGTTTCGCCGCCATGTTCCAGCTCGTGGTGGCTGGGGCGGTTGGCGATGTCGTCTTCGCTGCCCATGCCCATGCCGAGCAGGGCCGCGATATCGACATGGCCGTTGCGGGCGCGGATGACACCGACGCCGGGCCTGAGTTCGGCGCGGATATTGGCTTCGACCTTGTCGAGCAGGGTCGCATCGACCAGATCGGTCTTGTTGATGATCACCAGATCGGCCACCGACAGCTGGTCCTCGAAGAGTTCGCCCAGCGGTGTTTCATGATCGAGCATTTCGTCCAGCCGGCGCTGGGCGTCGACGGCGGCTTCGTCGGAGGCAAAGCGGCCTTCGGACAAAGCGGCCGCATCGGCAACGGTGACAATGCCGTCGATGGTGACCTGGGCCTTGATCTCGGGCCAGTTGAAGGCGCGGATCAGCGGCTGGGGCAGCGCCAGGCCCGAGGTTTCGATGACGATGTGATCGAACTTTTCGGGGCGGGCGAGCAGGGCCTGCATGGTGGGGATGAATTCGTCGGCCACGGTGCAGCAGATGCAGCCATTGGAGAATTCCACCATGTCCTCCTCGCGGCAGGTTTCGTCGCCGCAGCCGGCGAGGATGTCCTTGTCGACGCCGAGATCGCCGAACTCGTTGATGATCAGGGCAATGCGCTTGCCCTTGGGGGCATGGGCCAGCATGTGGCGGACAAGCGTGGTCTTGCCGGCGCCGAGAAAGCCGGTGATGACGGTGGTGGGAATCTTGGCAGTCATGAAATCTCTGTCCTCAAGTCAAAAGGCGCGCCGCCGTTTCCGGTGGCGCGCGCTCCCGTGAGCGGAAGTCGGATCAGGCGTAGAGGCGCGGGGTCACAAGACCGGTCTTGCCGAGCCCACGCGCCAGCTTGGCGCCGGCCAGGACGGCCAGATCGACCAGCGGCTCAAGCAGCACGACCAGCATATAGGCGCCGCCGAAGGTGACCACCGAAGTGAGATTTTCGGCCCCGAAGCCCTGGCCATAGAGGGCCCAGAAGGCCACCCAGAGGACCACGCCGCCCTGATAGGTCGCCGAGAGCGCCAGAGCCTGCCCATAGCCCAGATCGACATAGGGGGTGTTGGCCGGAATGATCCTGTCGGCCAGGAACTTGATCGCGACGAGCGGGGCGACCAGCGAGGTCACATTGGCGAAATATTGCGGCAGGTCAAAGGGCGCAAAGAACAGGCCCTGGATCAGCAGGCCCAGCGCCAGACCGATGGCCGCCGGCGCGGCACCCAGGATCAGCAGCAGGGTCGAGCCAAGAATGAGGTGAACCTCGCTGACGCCGACGGGATAATGCGGGAAGACTTCAAAGAAGACGAAGACGGCCGCCGTGGCGATGGCAGCGCGGGCCAGCAGGGACACGACGCCGCGCTCGCGCAGGGTGTCGATGGCGAATTTTGCGGTCATGGCGCCGGCGGCCGCGGCCGTGCCATAGGCCAGGAGCATCTTTTCGGGCGAGACGAGTTCGGGTTCGATATGCATTTGGATTGTCCGGATTTCGAGGATTGGAATCGTGGAAGCGCGACGCGGCTTTCGCAGCGGGCGCGCGGGACCTCAGGTCCCCCAAATCGGACTTAGCCTGATGGCTTGATCATAGTGCCTCCATCTGTCCCACCGACAGTCGAGTGTTCAGTCAGAGGTTGGCAGGTCTCCTGGCTCACGGGTCATCGTGCTGCTCTGCCTTCCCAAACCCATCAGGGTCAGTGGCATGATCGAGCGCACTCGCCGCTTACAGTTGCGGGGGCAGCCATGGATTCGGTCCCTAATGGGTACGCCTCACCATGTTCCCTTTTGATCCCCTTGCCGGTGTGGGCGTGGGGAACCAACCTATCGAGCAGTGTTAGGCCGCCCCGCGTTCGAGGTCAATGGAGATGGCTATTCGCGGAAATCGGGATGGGGATAGCCGACGGACACCCAATCGACGCGCGCACCAACATCTTCGAGCACCGGATTGGCGGACGACACCTCAATGTCGCCCATGACGGAATCGACGTCGACACCTTCGGGGTAGAGGCGGGGCGAAAAGTTCACCGCGATGTGGCAGCCACCTGGAATGTCCGCCAGACGGCCCGACTGGAAGCCGGCAGCGCCACCATAGTCCCAGCCGAAGCCGTTGAGGGTAAAGGGCTCGCCATTGAGCGCTTCAACCTGCGGCACGGTGAGGCCGGCGCGGACACCGAGCGGCGCGGACATCTTGGGGGGCAGTTCGATATAGCTGGGCGCCTGGAGCGCCTCCTCGTCCCACCAGACGAACATGATTTCGCGCTTGCGATCGTCGGGATAGACGCGCGTGGCCAGCATTTCGGTGCCTTCGGGCCCGGGGACAATGCCTGTCCTGACATTGTCGGCGCCGTAGGTCTCGATCAGCCTGGCCTCGGAACTGTCGGCGCCGAAGGCACCTTCACAGGCGATCTCCTCGGCCAGGACGGGGGCGGACAAGAGGACAGCGGGAAGCAAGAGCAGAGCGGCGCGCATGGGTGATCTCCTCGGACAGCGCCAATCTGGCGCATGCTTGATTGCCCGGCAAGCTGCGACTCGGGGTATGAACCGGAGCTGAAGGAGATGCATCATGAAAGCCATCAGTTTCAGCCGCGAAGAAACCAAGGCCATCGTCGGGGACATCCAGGACTATTTCCGCGAGGAGCTGGACCAGTCGATCGGGGCCATTCCGGCGGAAATGCTGATGCAGTTTTTCGCCGAAAAGATGGGCGCCTATTTCTACAATCGCGGGCTCTATGATGCGCAGGCGCTGGTGCGCAAGAAGATCGACGATGTCAGCGACGAGATCTTCTCGCTCGAACAGGTGACCCGGAGTTCGCGCTGATCCCGCTTGCCAGCGGGCATGCGGGGGAGGAGATATGCGCAAGGCGGCCCGGAGCGGGCCGATTCGCGTCCTCATTCAGGTGACTAATTGGGCCTAAACCTTGCCACCCTCGCGCCCATCGGGCTGCTGATTGCCTCCAATCTCTTCATGACCTTTGCCTGGTACGGGCATCTCAAATTTCCCGGCGCGGCCCTGTGGGTGGTGGTGCTGATCAGCTGGGGCATCGCCTTTTTCGAGTATTGGCTGGCCGTGCCGGCCAACCGCATTGGCTATGGGGTCTATTCGGGGGCCGAGCTCAAGACCATACAGGAGGTGATTTCCCTCTCGGTCTTTGCGCTGTTCGCGGTGCTCTATCTGGGCGAGAAGTTCACCTGGAACCACGGGATCGGCTTTGCCCTGATCGGGCTGGGCGCCTTTTTCATCTTCAAGGGACCACTGCGGTAGCCGCACTCAGCTCCAGGCCGGAAACGGATCGGGCAAGCGTGCCCAGGCATCGGTGGTCATGGAGCGCGAAGGCACCAGGCAGGCGTCCAGGCGCCGCTTGATGGCGACCTCGTCCATCGGCTGGGTGCCGATGAAGACGATTTCCTGGCGGCGGTCGCCCCAGACGGGATCGAGATAGGGCGCCATGGCGTCGCGCCATTCCTTGCTGTCGGGCCAGCGCTGGGGCGGGACGGCAGCCCACCATGTGCCGCGCCGCTGCGTGCGCACCAGGGCGCCGGCCTGGCTCAGTTCGCCCACCAGGTGCGGGCGGGTGGCGAGCCAGAAGAACCCCTTGGCGCGGATGACGCCGGGCCAGGGCGACGTGATGAACCGGTCCAGCAGCAACGGATTGAAGGGCGAGCGGGCGCGATAGACGAAAGAGCGGACGCCATATTCCTCGGTCTCGGGAATGTGGTCCTTGAAGCCGTTCAACTCCTTGAACCAGAGCGGATTGGTTTCGGCGGCCTCGAGGCTGAAGAGCCCGGTATCGAGCACCTCGTCGAGCGCCACCTTGCCGAAATCGGTCTCGATGATGCGCGCGGAGGGGTTGAGCGCCTTGATGATGGTGCGCGCCGCCTGCCGGTCGGCTTGGCCGGCGGTGGAAACCTTGTTGAGCACGATGACGTCGGAAAATTCGATCTGCTCGACCAGCAGATCGACAAGGCTGCGCTGGTCTGCGTCGCCGGCGGTTTCGCCACGGTCGCGCAGGAAGTCGTGGGAGGCATAGTCCTTGAGCAGGTTGGCGCAATCCACCACGGTGACCATGGTGTCCAGACGCGTGATGTCGGACAGCGAGAAGCCGCGCTCGTCACGGAAATCGAAGGTCGTGGCCACCGGCAGGGGCTCGGAAATGCCACTCGATTCAATCAGCAGATAGTCGAAGCGGTTTTCGGCGGCCAGGCGGGTGACTTCGGCAAGGAGATCGTCGCGCAGGGTGCAGCAGATGCAGCCATTGGACATTTCGACCAGGGTCTCATCGGTGCGGCTGAGATTGGCGCCACCGTCACGGACCAGCGCGGCGTCGATATTGACCTCGCTCATGTCGTTGACGATGACCGCGACCTTGCGGCCCTCGCGATTGTTGAGGACGTGATTGAGCAGGGTGGTCTTGCCGGCGCCGAGAAAGCCGGACAGCACGGTGACGGGAAGTTTCCGGGGGGCCATTGGAGGTCTCAACTGTTTCGGGAGGTGGCGGGGTGGCCTTCTCCCGCGATGGGGAGAAGGCCTTGGCGCGTTAGTGCACGCTGCCCGAGCCGCCGACGGCGACGATGCTGTAGGGAGCGCCATCGACAGCGATTTCGCCGCTGAGGGTCAGGCTGGCCGCGTCGACCAGATGCACCTTGCTTTCCAGTGGATCGGTGACGGCGATGACGTCACCGGCAACAGCCAGGCGCGGGCGCGGCAGGCTCCACTCGCCATCCATGGAATAGGGCTCGGTGACCTGAACCGAATTGACGATCTCGCCCTTGACCACGTCGAGCTGACGCAATTGACCATCCTCGGTGAAGATATAGGCAAGGCGCGGACGGACCGGATCGGTGACGAAATGCACGCGGCGGGTCGGCAGCTCGACCAGGCGATAGGGATCGGCCTCTGCCGGATCGATAATCACGACCTTGTCGGCCCCGTAATTGCCGAGAAAATATTGCATCCCCTGCCCGCCAACCAACGTGGTGGACTTGCCTTCCGGCAGGTCGGCATAGTCGATCTTTTCGATTTTGGGTTCACCCGAGCCGGTGACGATCAGCAAGCCCTCGGCGCAGGCGATGGCCAGCATATTGCCCGACGAGGCTTCGCCATGCAGATCGGCGCAGCCATGAGTGTCGCCGACGACATTGCCCTGGGCATCGATGACATTCACGCCGATGGGCAATTGGGACGGGTCCTGGGCATTGGGAACCGAAATGATCGCGTAGTCACCCCATGGCACGGCAACGCCATGGTGCGGTGCGCCGCTGTCGATCTCGCGGGCCTCGACCTTGCCGTCATCGACCCAGTCATGTTCGTGGACAATGCTGGTCGTTCCGGTGCCGTCGAAGAACAGGGCAATCTGGCCATCATGCTCGACAAAATGCACCGGACGCTCACCGGCCACCACGGCCTCGACCAGAGCGGGGTCGGAGATTTCGATATCGCCATGATCGCCATGGTCATCGATGGCGATGCCGGAGCTGATGGCCGATATCTGGTTGCCGGCGCCCTGCACGGCAAAGACAGCTTCGCCCGAATGGGTGGTGTAGAGGGTTGCCGGGCTGGCCAGCGGGAAGGTGCCGAGGGTGGCGCGGGTTTCGAGATCGATGGCCGAGACGCTGGGGAGGGTATGATCGCCCACGAAGAGACGCCATGCGGTCGTCTCCTCTGCCATGGCGGGCGTGACAAGGGCGGAGGTCAGGAAGAGGGACGCGAGTATCTTGTGCATTGGATAGCTCCGATATGTTAGCACATTACAAGTGAGATCAAGTTTGGGGCGTGATTTGGTGGCGCTTGCTCCCGGGAGAGAGGTTGAGGCTACAACGCGCCCCCTCCCCGGCTTTGCCACGCCCGTTCGGGCCTGGCGTCGCTACCAGCCATTCGCGCATAGCGCTCAAGGCCTTCTCCCCTAAGTTTGCTCCACTGGAGCAAACTTGCCTGCGGCCGGCTCTAAGCCCCCCAAGGGGGAGGGAGGGCTAGCCGAATGACATTGCGTAAAAGGCGAAGCCTTTAGCCGAGGCACTCCACGAGGCCATTGGCGAGGCCACGCAGGAGTTCGGGATAGAGATCGGGGCCTTCGGTAAGGCTGGCCCCTTCGGGGTCGAGCGTCCCCGCCTTTGCCTCGGTGCCTTCGACGATGGTGCGCACAATGGCAGGCTCGAAATTGGGCTCGGCAAAGACACAGGTGGCGCCCAGTTCGGCAACCCTGGCGCGCAATTCATCGATGCGGGCGGCGCCGGGCATGGCCTCAGGCGAAAGGGTCACGGCGCCGGCGACTTCAAGACCGAAACGAGCCTCGAAATACTGGTAGGCGTCATGGAAGACGATGAAGGGCTTTTCGGCGACAGGCGCCAGCGTGGCGACGATCTCGGCCTGCAACTGGTCCAGGCGAGCCTGTTCCGCCTCGGCATTGGCGGCATAGGCAGCAGCGTTGTCGGGATCGGCCTCCGAGAGAACCTTGGCGATCTCGGCAACCATCAGCTTGGCATTTTCAGGATCGAGCCAGAAATGCATGTCGCCTTCGTCATGCGCATGGTCGTGGTCTTCGTGACCTTCAT
>CBFGTF010000140.1:0-7374 GCA_965651655.1 uncultured Devosia sp. | reverse complement strand
CCATGCCGCGATAGGATTTGTAGGAACGGCCCTGGTAAAGGAAGACCTCGCCGGGCGCCTCATCGGTGCCCGCGAGGAGCGAGCCGACCATGACGCAGGAGGCACCGCCGGCCAGGGCCTTGGCCATGTCGCCGGAAAACTTGATGCCGCCATCGGCAATGACCGGCACGCCGGACTTTGCGGCCTCCTCGGCACAGGACATGACCGCAGCCAATTGAGGCACACCGACGCCTGCCACGATGCGGGTGGTGCAAATGGAGCCCGGGCCAATGCCGACCTTGACCGCATCGGCACCGGCGTCAATCAGCGCTCGGGTGGCTTCGGCAGTGGCAACATTGCCGGCCACGATACGGGTGGAATTGCTCTCGCGCTTGACGCGCTCGACTGCCTCGGCAACGCGCACCGAATGGCCATGGGCGGTGTCGATGACGAGGAGATCGACGCCGGCCTCGATGAGGGCCAGGGAGCGCTCGAAGCCAGCCTCGCCCACGGTGGAGGCTGCGGCGACCCGCAGGCGCCCCTGCTCGTCCTTGACGGCATTGGGGTGAAGCTGGGCCTTTTCGATATCCTTGACGGTGATGAGGCCGGTGCAGCGGTAGTCTTCATCGACCACCAGCAGCTTTTCGATGCGATGCTTGTGCAGCAGGACCTTGGCTTCATCCTTGGATGCGCCGTCGCGCACCGTGACCAGGTTGTCGCGGGTCATCAATTCGCGGATGGGCTGGGCCGGGTGGGAGGCGAAGCGCACATCGCGATTGGTGAGGATGCCGACGAGCTTGCCAATGGCGCGGCCGCCGGTACCGCCATTCTCGACCACCGGAATGCCGGAAATACGGCTCTGCTGCATCAGTTGCAGGGCATCGGCCAGGGTTGCGTCCGGGCCAATGGTGATCGGGTTGACCACCATGCCACTTTCGAACGACTTGACCATCCTGACCTGCTCAGCCTGTTCGGCGGCGGTGAGGTTCTTGTGGATGACACCCATGCCGCCGGCCTGGGCCATGGCGATGGCCATATTGGCCTCGGTGACCGTATCCATGGCCGAAGACAGAATGGGAAGATTGAGCGCTATGTCCTTGGTGACATAGGTGGAAATATCGGTTTCGGTCGGCAGGATATCGGAGCGCGCCGGTTGCAGCAGCACGTCGTCGAAAGTCAGCGCCGCATCGCCGGTGATGGTGGTAACAATCTTCGCCAAGGCCAGACCCTTCCTGCCTTCTGATTTGTATCAGAGATGTTGGAGTGTGAACCGGGCCGGTGGACTCGCCGGGTTCAGGTTGGCGAGGGTCAATAGCACCCAAGGCGCACTTTGCCTAGTGGGCCGGAACAGGGCATGATTGCCCTGCGTGAAGCGGGAGGCTGACATGGGACAGCGATTTGCCCTGGTGGGACTTGCAGTGCTTGCCGCGGACCCGACCCTGGCCGCGGAACTGACCGATTTCGTGCCGGCCAAGGATGGTGCGGCCGCGTGCTGGCAGCGCATCTATGATGGGGAGCACCTTGCCACCCATCCCGACCAGCAGGTCACCGCCATGACCCTCTCGATGAGCTTTGAGAAATATGACGCGGCCGATGAGGGCCTCCATTATTTCGCCGTCGACGTGGCCTTGCGCGATGGGCGCAGGGGCACGACCGGGGGCGGGTGCTGGGTCTATGACGGGGTGGTGCGATGCGGCGTGGACTGCGATGGCGGCGGGATGGAACTCTCGCTCGATGGCAGCGGCAATCTGCTCGCGGACCTTGAGGCCTATGGCTATATGCGGGTCGAGAGCGAATGCGGCGGCGGCGAGGAGGCCGAGACATTCGAGTTGTTGCCGGGCCTCGACGACAAGCTGTTCCTTTTACACAAGACCGAAGCAAAGGAGTGCAAGAGCCTGCTGCCGAGCTGGTAACGCATCTTCCATACAAGATTGAGCATTTTTGGACTAGGCGGCGTGGCGACCCCGGCCCATAGTGTCCGGGTCGCATTCGCGGCGTTTTTTCGATTCATTCGGTCATTGCCTCGTGATCCGCGTTACTCCGCTCATACTGGCGGTCGCCCTGTTCATGGAACAGATGGACTCGACCGTCATTGCCACGTCCCTGCCCGCCATCGCGGCCGATATCGGCACCGAACCGATCGCGCTCAAGCTGGCGCTGACGGCCTATTTCGTGGCGCTGGCCATCTTCATTCCCATCAGCGGCTGGATGGCGGACCGGTTCGGCGCAAAGAACATCTTCCGTCTCGCGATCTTCGTGTTCATGCTTGGCTCGCTGGCCTGCGCTTTCTCCTATTCGCTGGAAACCTTCGTCGCTTCGCGCTTCTTCCAGGGTATCGGGTCCTCCATGATGACCCCGGTGGGACGCCTCCTGCTGGTGCGCTCGACGCCACGCAATGAACTGGTCGGGGCCATGGCCTGGCTGACCGTGCCGGCGCTGGTAGCGCCGGTAACCGGACCACTGATCGGCGGATTTCTCACCACCTATCTCAGCTGGCACTGGATCTTCTGGATCAATATCCCCATCGGCATTGCCGGGATCATCCTGTCGAGCATCTATCTGCAGGTGCCCGACGATCGTACGCCCCGGCCCGTGGACCTGGTGGGATTCGTGATTGCCGCCGTGGCATTTTCCGGACTGGTGTTTGGACTTTCCGTGGTCAGCCTGCCGGCCCTGCCGATCATCTATGGCTACCTGACGCTGGCAGTGGGGGTGACGGCCGCGCTGCTTTACCTGCTGCACGCGCGCAAGACCGAGTTCCCGCTGCTGGACCCAAGGCTGCTGCGGCATCCGCTTTTCCGCTCCTCGATTACCGGCGGCTCGCTGTTCCGTATCGGGGTGGGCGCCGTCCCCTTCCTGTTGCCGCTGATGCTGCAACTGGGCTTCGGGCTCAATCCCTTCCAGTCGGGCGCCATTACCTTCGTCGCGGCGCTCGGGGCCATCGGCAGCAAGTTCATTGCCGAGCGGGTGTTTGCGCGCTTCGGTTTCCCCCGGGTCCTGGGCTTTGCCGCACTCTTTGGAGGTCTGCTTATTGCGGCGCAGGGTCTGTTCACGGCCGAAACCTCGGTGCCGGTGATGATGACGGTGCTGATCCTGGGCGGGGTGCTGCGCTCGATGTTTTTTACGGGCAGCAATGCCATAGGCTATGCGGACGTGTCGGACGAGGAGGCCAGCCAGGCCACCGCCATCGTCGCCGTGGCTCAGCAGATCTCGGTCGCCTTCGGTGTCGCCGTTGCGGGCGGCATTCTGGAGATCACCAGCATCCTGAGCGGCGGGCACCTGACGCTGCTCAATTTCCAGATCGCGTTCTTTGCGGTTGGCGGATTGAGCGCGCTGGCCGGCATCATCTATTTCCGCCTGCCCCATGACGCGGGCAGCAATGTTTCAGGCCACGCCGCCATCGCCAAGGAGTGAGCGGCCACCGGGCCGCCAAGAGAACAGATTGTCCCGCGCAACGCCCCTGATCCTTGCCACCGCGATCTTCATGGAAAACATGGATTCGACGGTGATCGCCACGTCACTGGCCGCCATTGCCGCCGATATCGGCACCGACCCCATTTCGCTCAAGCTGGCGCTGACGGCCTATCTGGTGGCGCTGGCCATCTTCATCCCGATTTCGAGCTGGATGGCCGACCGCTTCGGGGCAAGACGGGTGTTCCGGATCGCCATGCTGGTGTTCATGATCGGCTCGATCGGCTGCGCTCTTTCCGGCTCGTTGGCGCAATTCGTGGTGGCGCGCTTCATCCAGGGCATGGGCGGGGCGATGATGGGCCCGGTGGCGCGGCTGGTACTGGTCCGGATGACGCCACGCCATCAGCTGGTCGATGCCATGGCCTGGCTGACCATTCCGGGCCTTATCGGACCCATTGTCGGGCCACCGTTCGGCGGGTTCCTGACCACCTATTTTTCCTGGCACTGGATCTTCATCATCAATATCCCGATCGGTCTTCTGGGCATGGCACTGGTGGGCCTTGCCCTGCCCAATGAGGCGCGCAACCGGCCGCGCAAAATCGACGGCAAGGGGTTCGTGCTTGCAGGGCTGGCCTTTGCACTCTTCGCCTTTGGCTGTTCGGTGATCAGCCTGCCCGCCCTGCCCCCGATCTACGGCATGGTGGCGGCCGCAGCCGGCATTGGGCTGGGCTATTTCTATGTGCGCCACGCGCTTTCCACCGAATATCCGCTGCTCGACCTGCGGCTGCTGCGCCTGCCGGTCTTCCGGGTCTCGGTGGTGGCGGGCAGCTTTTTCCGGCTTGGCCAGGGGGCGGTGCCGTTCCTGTTTCCGCTGATGCTGCAACTGAGCTTCGGGCTTTCGCCGTTCCAGAGCGGAATGGTGACATTTGCCGCGGCCATCGGGGCCCTGGCGGCCAAGCTGGTCGCCAACTGGATCTTCAAGAGCTGGGGGTTCAAGTATCCGCTGGTGATCTCCACACTGGTCTCGACCCTGGGCATATCGGTGATGGGGTTCTATGTGCCCGAAACGCCCATTCCGCTGATCCTGGGCATATTGGTGTTCACCGGTTTCTGGCAGTCCACCTTCTGGACAGGATCGAACGCCTTTGTCTTCGCCGATGTCGAGGACAAGGATGCCGGACAGGCCAATGTGATCAGCCAGGTCTGGGGCCAGCTGATGTTTGCCATGGGCGTGGCGCTGGGGGGCGGCACGCTGGAGCTGGCGCATCGCCTGCGCGGGGGCGACGAACTGGCGCTGGCCGATTTCCACTTCGCCTTCTTCGTGGTGTCTGCCGTCAGTGCGATTGCCGTGGTGATGTTCATGCGCCTGCCGCGCAATGCCGGTCACCAGCTGATTGGCGGGTCGCACGTGCATTGAGGGTTCGCCTCTTCCCCTCAAAGCCGTAGAGGGAGGCTATCGCTCGCGTTCTGCCCGCCATCGATGCTCGTTCGCTCAATTCGCGCCACCGGCGCGAGTTGACCACAGGTCGCTCCAGGCTCTCGCGGCCTTCTTGTCTTGAATTACTCCAGCGGAGCTATTGATCCGCTTCGCGGACCGACGGCGAAGGCTTAAACCCTTTCGCCACAAGGTATGCCTCGGCCGAGTCCTTGCGGCTCGAAGGCGGCTTGATGTGGAAAGTGCTGGTGAAGTGGCGCTTGAGCATGTGCAGCAGTTCATGCTCGGTGCCGCCCTGGAACACCTTGGCCACAAAAGACCCGCCCGGCGCCAGCACCTGGATGGCAAAATCGGCGGCGATTTCGATGAGATGGACGATGCGGAGGTGGTCGGTGGCGCGATGGCCGGTGGTCGGCCAGGCCATGTCGCTCATCACCACATCGGCCTTGTGACCGCCCAGGGCCTGGATCAGCAGCGCCGGCGCGTCATCCTCGGTGAAGTCCTTCTTGAAAAGGATCACGCCCGGAATAGGATCCATGTCGAGATAGTCGATGCCCACGACCAATGGATTGGCATCAGTCGAGCCCACGGCGGCAGCGGCCACCTGCGACCAGCCTCCCGGCGCCGCACCCAGGTCCACGACCCGGCTGCCGCGCTTGAAGAACTTCTGCTTCTCGTTCATTTCCTTGATCTTGAAGGCCGCGCGGGAGCGGTAGCCTTCGGCGCGGGCGCGCGCCACATAGGGGTCGTTCAACTGCCGCTCGAGCCATTTGGTCGAAGCGACCTTGCGGCCCTTGGCGGTCTTCACCCGGATCTTGAGATCCTTGTCGGACTTGCGGCCACCCGTGCCCAAAGCCTTGCTATTGGCCATTGCCCTGCCTCCTGGGGTAGCGATTGGGACGCTTGTGCGTCCGGTCGGCGTCCATCAGTGAAATCAGGATGCCCTCGCGCAGGCCCCGATCGGCGACGCGCACGCGCTCGGTCGGCCATTCGCGGCGAATGGCTTCAAATATCGCGCAGCCGGGCAGCACCAGGTCCGCGCGGTCCTTGCCGATGCAGGGATGGGCGACGCGGCGCTCGAAGGGCATGCCGAGCAGCGCCCGCATGGTCTCGTCCACCTGGTCACGCCGCATCCAGAGGCCATCCACCTTCTGGCGTTCATAGCGTTCGAGGCCCAGATGGAGACCGGCCAGGGTCGTCACCGTGCCCGACGTGCCGATCAGGTGCACCTTGTGGGTGCCGATCATCTGGCGGAGCTTCTCGCGGCCGCGGAACTGGCGCAGGTGAGACGAGACGAACTCCACCATGGCCTCGAACACTTCGGCGGTCACATCCACGCCACCGAACTTCTCGGCAATGGAAACCACGCCCACCGGCAGTGACTGCCATGAGCGAATCGAGGCCGACATGCGCCCCTGGGCGCGCGGCCTTCCGCCCCGGAAATCGAGCCAGGCCAATTCGGACGACCCCCCGCCGATGTCGAACATCAGCGCGCCCTGCGCCTCGCCATCGATGAGGTCCGCGCAGCCGGTGACAGCCAGTTCGGCCTCGGTGCGGCGGTCAACGATTTCGAGATCGAGGCCGATTTCGTTGCGGACGCGCTCAATGAAGGCCGGACCATTCTCGGCGGCGCGGCAGGCCTCGGTGGCGATCAGGCGCATGCGGGTGGGCTGGTGGTCACGCAGCTTGTTGCGGCACTGGCGCAGCGCTTCCATGGTGCGTTCCATGGCGGCGTCGCCCAGCCGCCCGTTGACCGAGACCCCCTCCCCCAGGCGCACGATGCGCGTAAACCCGTCGAGCACACGAAAGCCCCGCTCATGCGGGCGGGCAATGAGCAGACGGCAATTGTTGGTTCCGAGGTCGAGCGCCGCATAGAGCGGGCCGCGACTTCGGCGCGGATGGGGGGCGGCAGGCGTCCGCTGATCCGGCGCTTGAGCGGGCGGCACTGCGCCGACCGGCTCCTTCCGGCTGGTGCCGGAAGCTGCGCCGGGCCCTGCCTCGTCCACAAGGGCCGAGGCAGCGGCGGACCGAACAGAATCGGTCACGTGAGGCTCCTTCGTGCGCGGTCGCTGGAGACCGGTACCACCGGCCGCGCCCGACGCACATCATGTTGCGTTGTCAGGATCGACGGTAGAGCAAGGGGGGCCGAAGCGCAATGCAAAGGATGGGAAGGGGCGGCCCGGCTTTCGCAGGCGCACGCCACGACTGGCCATGGTTGCCCACCCATCGGGCGGTGAACCGTCTCGTCCGGGTATGGCTTTGGCCCAGCGACCCGCAGGAGCCGGGCCGGACGGGAACAGAACCCGGCGCCGCCGAAAGCTCGCTCCCTCCCCCGGGGCCAGACAAGGTGGTTTCCACACATCCCAACAACTGCCCGCGCCAGACGCTTGCAATCTGGCCGCGCTTTGTCTAATGAGACCCCGCGCCGCGCTTCGCAGCCCCGCTGCCAATCGTGTCGCCCAGCCGGCAGGCTCCTGCTGGGGAATAGTTCAATGGTAGAACAGCGGACTCTGACTCCGTCGATCTTGGTTCGAATCCAGGTTCCCCAG
>CBFGTF010000139.1:0-7514 GCA_965651655.1 uncultured Devosia sp. | reverse complement strand
TGAAGGCCGGGCCGCCGGAATTGCCGGTGTTGACCGCCGCGTCGATCTGCAGGAAATCGCCATAGTTGGAGCCGCCGATATCGCGGCCGGCGCCGGAGATGACACCGACCGTCACGGTGCCGCCGAGGCCGAAGGGATTGCCAACGGCAACCACCCAGTCACCGACGCGGCTCGGCTCCTGGTCACTCTCGAAGGTCACGAAAGGCAGGTCCTCGCCCTCGATCTTGAGCACGGCGAGGTCGGTGCGCTCATCGGTGCCGACGATTTCGGCCACCTGCTCGGACCCGTCCTCGAAGACGACGGTCACCTTGGTGGCGTCGGAAACGACGTGGTTATTGGTGACCACATAGCCGTCCTGGGAGATGATGAAGCCGGAGCCGGCAGCCATGAACTGGCGCGGGCGGGCGTCTTCGCCCGGAACACGCTGGCCAGGAGCGCCGAACTGGTCGAAGAAGTCACGGAAGGGGTGATCTTCGGGCAGGTCGGGGAAGTTGAACTCAAAATTGAAGTCGCGGCCTCCGCGCTGCACGGTCCGGCCGGGTGCTTCGGCTTCGACAAGAATGGACACCACGGCGGGCTTCACGGCCTCGACGAGATCGGCAAAGCCCTGCTGAACCGAAGTCTGCGGCACCACGATCTGCGCGGCGTTCTGGATCTGGGCATTTGCAGCCTGGCCGGTGAGCACAAAGGCGGTGGATACACCGCCGGCACCAACCAGAAGGGCCAGGGCGGAAGCGCCCAACCAGCGACGGGTGCGCGAAAGAACAGTCGAACGCATGGGAACGTATCTCCTTCGTTAAGCTCTCAACAGCTTGTGGCGATACATATGGAACGACGCGCCTTTCTATGAAGTTGCGCCAAGATTAAGCTTTGGCAATGTTGCAGGCGGGATTGTGGCGGCCTAATGCGGGCCGGGACGCCGCTCGAGATCTTCGAGGGCGGCATGTTCTTCCGGGGTCAAGCCTGAAACTGCCGTTGCAGTGACGCGCCGCCGGGCGACGAACAGGGCACCAAGGCCGATCACCAGCAGCAATGGCGCTGCCGCCCAGAGCAGGATCGTGTGGGCCCCGAGGCGCGGGTTGAGCAGCACATATTCGCCATAGCGGTCGACGACATATTGCTCGACCTCGGCATTCGTGTCGCCAGCCACCAGCCGGTCGCGCACCAGCACGCGCAAGTCGCGCGCGAGATCGGCATCGCTGTCGTCGATGGACTGGTTCTGGCAGACAAGACATCTGAGGCCCGCCGAAATGTCGCGGGCGCGCTGTTCCAATACGGGGTCGGGCAGGATTTCATCCGGGCCCACCGCCAAGGCAGCCGAGGACAGTGTCAGCAGCAGGCAGACAAGGACTGCACCCAATCTCATCGGGCGACCTCCGGCGTCGCCTTGCGCGCCGGTTGCGGCGCGCCCAGCCGCAGGCGCCTATCGGTCAGCGACAGGACCCCTGCCCCCGCCATGACCAGCGCGCCGATCCAGATCAGGAGGATATAGGGCTTGTGCCAGACGCGGATCACATGGGTGTCGTCGAGCGGCTCGCCCAGTTGCAGATAAAGCTGAGACAGGCCGTAGGTCTGGATCGCGGTTTCGGTGGTGGGCATGCCGCTGGCGACATAGGTGCGCCGTTCCGCGTGGAGGGTCGCTGTGCCGCCACCAGGGGCCGTCACGGTAAAATTGCCCGTGTCGGCCATGTAATTGGCGCCAGGAACCTGCTCGAAATTGTCAAAGGCGATGGCGTAGCCCGACAATTCCGCGGTCTCGCCCGGATTGAGTGTGGTCACAAGTTCCGTTTCCCAGGCCGAGACGGCCACAATGCCCAGCACGGTCAGGCCCATGCCCATATGGCCGATGGCCGTCGACCAGATGCTGCGCGGCAGGCCGGACAGCCGCCGCAGGCTATCGCCCAGGGGAATGCGTCCAAGGCGGCTGCGCTCGATGAGTTCGGCAATAGCGCCAAAAGTCACCCAGAAGCCAAGCAGCAGGCCAATCGGCACCATGGAGATGGACACCCCGCCCAGGGCCGAGATGAGGATGGCAAGGAAGACGGCCAGAGCAGCAAAGCCCATGAGCCGCTGTCCCGCCGCCACCAGGTCGGCGCGCTTCCAGGCCAGCAGCGGGCCGAAGGGCAGGACCAGCAGCAGCGGCGCCATCAGCGCCCCGAAGGTGAAATTGAAGAAGGGCGCGCCGACCGAGATGGTGGTGCCGGTGAGGGCGTCGAGCAGAAGGGGATAGAGCGTACCCACCAGCACGGCGCCGACGGCGGTTGCGAGAAACAGGTTGTTGAGAATGAGGGCGCCTTCGCGACTGATCGGCGCGAAAAGCCCGCCCTGCCGCAGGGCAGGAGAGCGGATGGCAAAGAGCAGAAAGGCGCCGCCGATCAGTATCGCCAGCATGGTGAGGATGACCAGACCCCGGGTTGGGTCGCTGGCAAAAGTATGGACCGAAGTCAGGATCCCCGATCGCACCAGGAAGGTGCCCAGCAGGGAAAGCGAGAAGGTGATGATGGCCAGGAATATGGTCCAGATCTTGAGCGCATTGCGCTTTTCCATCACCAGGGCCGAATGCAGCAGCGCCGTGCCCGCCAGCCAGGGCATGAAGCTGGCATTTTCCACCGGGTCCCAGAACCACCAGCCGCCCCAGCCCAGCTCGTAATAGGCCCAGTAGGAGCCCATGGCGATGCCAAGGGTGAGAAAGGTCCAGCTCAGCATTGTCCAGGGGCGCACCCAGCGCGCCCAGGCCTGGTCGATACGGCCCGAGACAAGCGCGGCAATGGCGAAGGAAAAGCAGATCGAGAAGCCGACATAGCCCGCATAGAGCAGCGGCGGGTGAATGGCGAGGCCGATATCCTGGAGCACCGGGTTGAGGTCATTGCCCTCCAGCGGCGCCGGAGACAGACGCGCGAAAGGGTTCGAGGTGAAAAGCGTGAAGCCTGCAAAGGCGGCCGTCAGCAGGCTCTGCGTGCCCAGCACCAGGTTGCTGAGATCTGCGGGGAGACGCCGTCCGAAAGCCGCAACCAATGCGCCGAACAGCACCAGGATCAGCACCCAGAGCAGCATCGAGCCTTCGTGATTGCCCCAGACACCGGATATCTTGAAGATCAGAGGCTTGAGCGAATGGGAGTGACTGGCCGCCAGCGCCAGGCTGAAGTCGGAGGTGACGAAGGCCTGCACCACAGCCAGGAAGGCCAGCGCCACCAGCACGAATTGCAGGATCGAGGCCTGCGCCAGCACAGCCGCCAGCCGCTCGCCCCGCTGCCACAGCACAAGGCCGCCAACAGCCGAGACCAAGGCAATGGCAAAGGCGAGGATGAGGGCGAAATGACCGAGTTCGATACTCACTGACTGTCCGTCTCCGGGCGCCATTCGCCCTGCGCCTTCAAGGCCTCGACGACTTCCTTGGGGATGTAGTTCTCGTCATGCTTGGCCAGCACATTGCCGGCTTCGAAGCGTCCGTCCGTCCCCATGGTGCCTTCGGCCACCACGCCCTGCCCCTCGCGGAAGAGGTCCGGCAAGATACCAGCATAGTGGGCGACGATGTCCTGGCCGCCATCGGTGATGGTGAAGGTATTGTCCTGGCCGTTTCGGGTCCAGCTGCCTTCCTTGACCAGCCCGCCGAGCCGGATCGGCTGGCCAGGCGCGACATCGCGCGCCACCACGTCGCTGGGCGAATAGAAGAAGACGATCTGGTCACGCAGCGCGGTCAACACCAGCGCCGTGGCGATAGCCAGTACCAGGGCCAGCCCGGCGATGACGGCGAGGCGCTTCTGCTTGCGGGTCATGCCCTTGCGGCGTGCATTGGCCGGCATGGTCATCGGGAAACTCCATTGAGCGTCAGGCCCGCGCCCAGCGCGAGCGTGTCGAGATCACCGCGGTCGAAAGCGGCCGGATAGGCGACTACGGCTGCATCAAATGCGCGCTGGGCGCTGTCTCGATCATCCAGTACCAGATAGGAGCGCACAAGCTGGGTCCACTCCTCAATCGTGCCACCCTCGTCATAAAGCCGCTCGGCCAGGCCGCCGACCATGCCCTCGATCATTTCGGCCTGCTGCTGCGCCGCGGCATCGACGCCATCATTGAGTGCCACCGCCAATCCCTGCCGCGCCGCCGGCAGCCAGGCTTCGTCGCCCTGGGACAGGTCGATGGCCTGCTGCCAATAGGTCGCTGCCGCCTCATAGCTGCCCATGCGCATCAGCTCGGCCCCCAGATAGAGGCGCGAGCGGATGTGGGTTTGATCGCCTGCAGCGGCGGCGCGCAGCAGGTCCATCGCCTCCGCTGAGCCGTTGCCCCCAGCGTCGAGCAACAAGGCCTCGGCAAGGTCAGTCTGAAGATCGGGTGTGGGACCCGAGAGCCCGATCACCTGCCGATAGGCATTGGCTGCATCGGCGTAGCGGGCAAGCTCGGTATAGGCCGGCGCAATGACCTGCCAGCCCCGCACATCGTCGGGAGCCTCGGCCAGCCGCGCCTCGATGCGGTCAATGGCGTCGTCCAGATCCATGGTCCGGGCGGCCACTTCCGGCCGCTCGGCCAGCGGTTGCGCCGGTAATTGCGGTTGACCCAGAACGGCATAGAGGCCCAGGCCGATCACTGCGATCGCGGCCAGTCCGACAAGCAGGGGCGCGCGCCCCAGATCCGGTCCGGCGCCCTCCCGCGAATCGGCTCTGCTGCGCAGCAGTTCGCGCGCCAGTTCACCCCGCGCCGCCAGCGCCTGTTCGGTATCGAGCTTGCCGGCGCGTTCGTCGGCCTCGATACCGGCCAGCAGCAGGCGAAAATGATCGTTGGGATCTGCCAAATCCGGTCCCGCTGCGTTGACCGTGCGACCTGCCGCCGCATAAAACAATGCGGCGCAGGCAATGGCGGTAACGGCTATGGCGATCGACCAGAAAATCATGGGCCCCAAACGCTTGTCTGCCAGACGCGGCAAGGCATTGACCTCTATAATCCGAATGCGGCGAAAAACCACTAAAACAGCGCTCGAAGGCAGGGACGCATTGCCACAGGGTCTCGTGGTCGCGGGCGCAATTGCCGCATGAGCGAGACCCAGTTCGACTTCGCAGTTTTCGGCACCACGCCGCTTGCCCATTTGCTGGCAGGCCTGCTGGCCACCGTGCATGACCGGCGCGTGATGCTGGTGGGCGAAAGCCAGGCCGGGTATCGCCTGCCGCGAGGGATTGATCTCTCCATTGCGCCCATGACGCGACCGGAAAGCTGGGCCATGCTCGGCCAGAACCTGCCCGAAGCGACGCGCCTGGTGGCCCGCATTGCCGGACGGCAGGCTCTGAGCCGCCTTGACCCGATCTTCTTCGCCCAGGGCCAGCGAGACACCGAGGCGCTTTCCCATATCCGCCACATGGCACAGGGCTTCGGCGTCGCTGCGGAGGCCGTTGCGCCTTCCCTGCTCGGCGAGGGGCGGAGCGGCATTGTGCTGCGTGATGCCATTCGCATCAATCGCCCGGCTCTCGAAGCCGGATTGGCGCGCTGGCTGGACCGCGGCGGAGTCCGGCGGGCAAGCCCGCAAAAAGTCAGTATCGAGGCGGACGGGAGGACCGAAGTTCTTTCCGCCGGGGTAGCCTATCATGCCCGTCAGGCGGTCCTGGCCGATGACGAGGCGGTAATGAACTGGCTGCCCTTGCGCCAATGGCCGCCATTGCTGCGCCGCCAGCCCTTTGCCAGTGTGCTGACCACGCCGACCCAGCCCCTGGCGGCCGGCGTCATGCTCGAGTTGAACTCCGGCACCTTCCTGATCCAGCAGATGGAAGGCGGCATAGCGGCTTTTGGACCGGGTGGCATTGCCGGATTTTCCAGCCATCTGCAGGCTTTGCTGGGCCGCGAGCGGCAGGTGGAACAGGCGGGGCAAACCGGGTTCCAGGCATTGCTGACACAGGATGGTGCGCCCGTCTTCGGGCGGGCAGGAGGCGTCGGAGCGGATGTGATTGCCGGCCTTGGCTGTGCCGGCGCCTTTCTCGCCCCATCGCTGGGCCGCTGGCTGACCGGAAATGCCTCCACCAGCGAAGCCGCATGGTTCGAGGCCCGGCTGGTCAATCGTTCGGGCAAGTCTGCGCCGGTGGATGACTATGCGCCCGGCACTGCGGGATTGCCGGCATGAGACCCCAGATCAACCGCCTCCCCGATGGCACTCCCAAGGGCCTAGCAGGATCTGCAATCGATCGCGCCCGCCCCCTGCGCTTCCGGCTCGACGGGCGCATCATTTCCGGATTTGCGGGAGATACCGTGCTCAGCGCCGCGCTGGCGTCGGGCATCGACACACTGGGACTGCGCCGGTCCAGTCCGGTTGGCCTCGTGCCCCGGGCAACACCGGCCATAAGCCATGCCGGCCTTGCCGGCGACCCCAGGCGGGCACTGCCAATGGCGCGCACGCTGGCCCAGGACGGCGCCGACTATGTGACCCTCGGCGTCAAACGACCAGGCCCGCTGGGGCGCCTGTTCCAGCCCGGCCGGACCCTTGGCCTGCTTCTCGATGACCTGCATGCGCTGGATCGGCCCTGGCGCACGAGCGCCGGGACGCAGGGGCCCAGTGCCGACCTGCTGGTCGTGGGCGGCGGCGTTGCCGGCCTTGCCGCAGCACTGGCCGGAGCCAGGGCCGGGCTATCAGTGGTGCTAGTGGAGGCCTGTCCCCACCTGGGCGGCAATTCCGGTCTCTTCGGCACCCAGGATGGAGAAGACGGTCCGGACGAGAGCATGGCGCACCTGTCGGCGGAGGTGGAGGCCAATCCGGCGATCACGGTTTTGACGGCCACACGGGTCTTTGCCATCCGGCCCGGACTTGTCCGCGCCCATCAGGTCGACATGGCATCGGGCAATGCGCAGGGACAGGTGATCGATATCGAAGCGGCGCGCATGGTGCTGGCCACCGGCTCGCTGGAGCGCCTACCGGTCTTTTCCGGCAATCGCCTGCCCGGCGTGATCGGTACGCTCGATGCCTATGAACTGGCAACGCGCTATGGGGTCTGGCCGGGCCGAGCCGCGCTCGTCGCCACCTCCAGCAGCCCGGCCTACCGCCTGGCCATGCTGGCCAGCGACGCGGGGATCGCCATCGGCCGCATTTTCGACAATCGCCTCTCTCCCGCCTCACGCTTCATCGAGTTTTCCCGTGCCTATGGCATCGTGCAGTCTCCCGGAACGACACCGGACTCGGTCGGCATCGCCAGGGCCGGCGGCACATTGTCCGTGCACAGCAAAAGCAAGGACGCGACCGTCATGGTCACCGAGCGGCTATTGGTCTGCGGCGGCTGGCAGCCCGACCTGACCTTGTGGCACGTCGCCGGCGGCGCCAGCCAGTGGCATCATGGCCATGGGCGCCTGGAGGCCATCGGCCGGCTCGACGGCATTGCGCTGGCCGGCAGCACCGCGGGCTATTTCACTCGTCGCGGCTGTATCCAGAGCGGAGCGGATGCCATCGACCAACTGCTCGGCCGAGAGCGCCGGCCGGTGGACGACCCGGTCATCGACCCGCTTTATGAATCGCCCGACGCGCCGGCCGGCCATTCCGAACAGGTGGT
>CBFGTF010000138.1:0-7529 GCA_965651655.1 uncultured Devosia sp. | reverse complement strand
GTCTATGTCACCCACGACCAGATCGAGGCCATGACCATGGCCGACAAGATCGTCGTGATGAACGCCGGCAAGGTCGAGCAGATCGGCGCACCGCTTGACCTCTACGACCGCCCGGCGAACCAGTTCGTGGCCGGCTTCATCGGCTCTCCAGCCATGAACTTCATTTCCGGCCGGATTGGACCAGGCGGATTCGAGGCCGATGGGGTGACCCTGCCGCTGCCCCAGGGCGTAAACGGCGACCGCGCCGTCTATGGCGTCCGTCCCGAACATTTTTCACTCTCGTCCGATGGTCTGCCCGCCACGGTGATGCTGGTCGAACCCATGGGCTCGGAAACCCAGGTCACCATGACCCTGGGCGCCCATCAGGTCATCGGCGTCTTTCGTGAGCGAGTGCAGGCAAGGCCCGGCGAGACGATCAATGTCCGCCCCGACCTTGCCAATATCCATCTGTTCGAGGCGGCAACAGGTGTGAGGATCAACTGAGCGGATCGATGCGATGCTCACTTGCGCCGCGGCGCAGGGCGTACTTCACTGCATCGGAGAAGGTCGGGGCGCGCGTTCGGTGTTGCCCTTGATGCCCTTCCCGATTGCTGAAGAGGAGAGCAGCATATGAACCAGGACGAAGATTACGGGCTGGATTTCATCGAGGGTTTTTCGCTTCTGGCCGGCGCGATCTGGGTTATCGGCGCAGTGGTGCTCGTCGCCATGGTGATGCTCGGCCAGGGGCGGGTCTAGGCCAGCGTCCCGGCGACAGGCGCTGTCCTGAAGTCATCGGCGCGCTCGACGCAGGCGGAATAGAAGGCCCCAAGACGGCTATCGACCGCCAGGGCCGCGCGGCGGCAGGCATCAAGCGCCAGGGCATGATCGGCCCCCGATGACAGGTCGGCGAGAAAGCGCTCATGCGCCTCGGCCAAGGCGGCAAAGGCTGCCCCCTGGCGCATGGCGTCGTCTCCGACCAGGATGTGGATCGGTTCGCGACCGGACATGCCCTTGAGTTCGACCGCACCGGCAGGCAGCAGCGCCAGATCGGAGACCGACGCGGCCGTCTGCGCTGTGACCAGGATATCGTGGCCGATTATGCGGCACATGCCCTCGATGCGGCTGGAGACATTGACCGTGTCACCGATGCAGGAATAGTCGAAGCGGCGCTCGAAGCCCATATTGCCCACAAGGGCCGGGCCGGTGGCGATGCCGATCCCTATGGCGATGGGTTCGCGCTCGGAGACATTGAGCTTGTCGAGCGCCTCGCGCATGGCAAGGGCGGCGCGGCAGGCGCGCCCGGCATGCCCGTCGACATCGACCGGGGCATTCCAGAACGCCATGACCGAATCGCCCATGAACTTGTCGATCGTGCCTTGCTCGGCAACAATGGCGGCGCCAATGACGGCAAAGAGCCGGTTGAGCATGGCGACCAGTTCGGCCGGCTCGGTCCGCTCGGCCAGGGCCGAGAAATTGCGGACGTCGGAGAACATCACCGTCAGGTCGCGCACGTCTCCGCCCAGGCGCAGCAGGCGCGCGTCTGCCTCGATGCGGCTGAGCAGCGAGGGTTCCACATAATGGGCAAAGGCCCGGCGGATACGCCGCCGGTCGGCGTCGGTGATGGCGAAGCGGAAGAAGGCCATGGCGGCATAGAGCAAGAGCGCACCGAGCAGTGCGAAGCTGGGGTCGATCAATAGCCGCGGCACGGAGAAAGCCCACCAGCTGGTGGCCAGCAGCAGGCCGGCAATGGCCAGGGAAACGACCAGCCCCACGATCGGACCGGAAAAGATGACGGCCAGGACAATCAGCAGGCCTGCGCCCGCAAAGACCACCATTTCGAGCCCGCCGACCCAGTCGGCGCGGACGAGAAAGGTGCCGGTCAGCATCTGCTCAAGCGCCTGGGCGTGAATCGATACACCGGGTACGGCAACGCCGAGCGTGCTGGCCCTGATATCGAGCAAGCCGCTGGCCGAGGCGCCCACCAGCACGATATGACCGGCCAGCAGCGGGGCGAGGTCCTGGTATCCGTCCGCGAGCATGTCCCGGGCGGAAACATAGATTTCGGGCGGCAGGTGCCGGTAGTAGAGCCACATGTCGCCGCTCGGCCCGGTAGGCACGGAAAACTCGCCAAGGCGAAGTTGCTCGACCGTCCCGGCCCCGGCGCTGTCCCCGATGACGACGAGCGTGGACATGCCCAGCGCCACCCGCAGCGCTTCGGCCGAGAGCGTGGGCAGTACCGAATCGCCATTGCGCCAGAGGATCGGCAGGCGCCGTGCCACCCCTGCCCCGTCCTGGTCGAGGCTGGCCACGCCCAGCCCCTGCGCGGCATCGGCCAGGTGCGGGAGGGGCTGGGCCGCTCCCCCCAGTTCGGGCAGCGTTGCCAGAGGGTCCGATCCGGTCATGGCCAGGCCGGATTTTGGCGCCAGGCTGGTCTGTGCGGCCCGCCCGCTCCGGGCCAGGCTCAGGATTGTCGGGCCGGCGGCCAGCGCCGAAGCAAAGACCGCGTCATAGTCCTGGCCGGTGCCGGTGACGGCAGATGGCGAGAGGCGGTCCGGCTCGCTGAACAGCAGGTCGAAGGCAATCGCGGCAGCGCCCAGTTCTGTCAGCCGCGAGGCGAGTGTCGCCATGGTGAAGCGCGGCCAGGGCCATTGGCCCAGCTCGGCGAGCGACGCCTCGTCGATGTCGACAATGCGGACCGGCAGGTCCGGCGGTGCCTCGCGCGGGCGCAGTTGCTGGAAAACGTCGAAGCTGGTCTCGCGCGCCACCTGCAGGGCATAGGGGTCGGCGGCGCGCAGCAGCGTCAGTCCGGCGATGACCGCAAGGCCGAAGAAGAATGCCAGCCAGCCCCGCCTGCCCATCGCTGCCCTCAGTTGTAGCGGCCGTCTGCGGCCATGTCCGGCACAAAGGCGACGGATGGGCGGCTGCGGACCTCGCGGCGGAAATCGCTGGGCGACATGCCGGAAATCTTGCGAAACGACTTGTTGAAGGCGGAAAGCGAACCAAAGCCGCTGTCCATCGCTACGGCCAGGACGCTGGCCTCGTCCTTCATCAGCAGCGCCTGGGCATAGGAGAGGCGCATGAGATTGATATAGTCGTTGAGCGTCATGCCTGTGCATTTCTTGAACACGGTCATGGCGTATTTGGGATGGATGTCCGCCGCCACCGCGATATCGACGCTGTCGATCTCCTCGCGGAAATTGTCGGCGATATAGTCGCAGATGCGCACCACGATGGGCGACGTGTGCTGGTCGAGACCGCCGGCATCGGCAATCGGCCGGGTGTCGGGCAACAGTCGATAGGGCGAAAACCGCAACCGTTCGATTCGCAGCAGCAATTCATCCACCGCCAGGCTCGCCTTCATCGGGTCGCCCGAGCGGGTATAGTCCAGCCAGCGCTGGAAATTGACCGGGTCGGCGGCATCGGTGGCGTTGGAGACCAGGGTTGCCCCCTGCATCAGCCGGGCCTGCACGTCGGTCGGCAGCCGCAGCCGGAAGAAATGCACCAGCGGCAGGTGGCCACCGGCATAGACGAGATCATCCGAGGAATCGTCGAGCCAGTGCGGCTGGCCGCCCCAGAACAAGGCAAAATCGCCGGCCCCGAAGCGGGCCTCGTGGCCGGACATGCGATAATGCGCCCAGCCGCGCACGATATAATTGACCTCCACCTGGGCATGCCAATGGGCCGCCCGCATGAGGCGCGGCGTGGTGAGAAACATCTGCAATGCCGTGGGCAGGCGCTCGACGCCATTGGCCCGGGGCTCGTAATAGGGGCGAGAATCCATCTTACTTTCCGCCCGGTCCGCATACCGGAAATCGGGGTATACCATTGGCGGGCGGGCTAACTTAGAAATCACGGGCTCCAAGAGCAATTGAAAAGCTTGCCTTGCCACCGGCCAAACGGGGCAGACGGACAACGATCCGGGAATGAGGAAATGAGTCGAGCATCGCAGCGCCTGAAATCGCGCCGCGCCTTCGACCCGATGGTCCAGTGAGGAAACCAGATATGACCGACACCAAGATCCGCTGGGGCATTATCGGCCCGGGCAGCATTGCCAAGGCCTTCCGCGGCGGCCTCAATGGCAGCCAGCATGGCGTTCTGGCGGCGATTGCCACGCGCAACCCTGATCGGCCGGGCCTCAAGGAGACCTTTCCCGAGGCAAGGGTCGTCCATGGCTATGAGGCGCTGCTGGCCGACAGTGAGATCGACGCGGTCTATATCGCTGTCCCCCATACGGGCCACGCCGAATGGGCGATCAAGGCCGCCGAGGCCGGCAAGCATGTGCTGGTGGAAAAGCCATTGGCGCTTTCGGCCCATGAGGCTGATGCGGTGTTCCATGCCCATCGCAAGGCCGGCACTTTCGCCGGTGAGGCCTTCATGTACCGCCTGCATCCGCAGACGAAGAAGATCATCGAGCTGATCCAGTCCGGCGCCATTGGCGAAGTGCGGATGATCCAGTCGAGCTTCGGCTTCTCGATGGGCAAGTTCCAGCCGCAGCATCGCCTGTTCGCTTCGGAGCTGGCCGGCGGCGGTATCATGGATGTCGGCTGCTACCCTGTCTCGATGGCGCGGCTGATCGCCGGCGTCGCAACCGGCAAGACCTTTGCCGATCCGGTCAAGGTCGCCGGCACGGCGACGCTCAATGCCGAGGGCACCGACGACTGGGCTGCGGCGACGCTGACCTTCGAGAACGGCATCGTCGCGCAGGTGAGTTGCGCGGTGATGGCCAATCTCGACAATGTGCTGCGCATTCACGGCTCCGAAGGTCGCATCGAGGTGCCGGACTTCTGGTTTGCGGGCGGCAATCGCGACCAGGGCCTGGGGCGGATCGACATCATCAAGGGCGGCCAGACCGAGACGGTCAGTGTCAACGAGACTGCCCATGTCTATTCATTCGAGGCAGAAGCAGCCTCGCTGGCCATCCTTGCGGGCAAGCAGGAATTCGACGCGCCGGGCATGAGCTGGGGCGATACGCTGGGCAATCTGCGGGTTCTGGACAAGTGGCGCAGCGATGCCGGGATCGAATTCTCCATCGAGACGCCGCAGGTGCGCACCCGGACGCTGGACAATCGCTCGCTGGGCCCGAATACCGGCATCATCCCCAAACGGACCATTCCGGGCCTTTCCAAGCAGGCCTCTGCCGTGGCCCTGGGATTTGAAGACTTCAAGACCTTCTCCTCGGGCGCCATCCTGCTCGATGCTTTCTGGGAAAAGGGCGGCAATCTCTTTGACACAGCCTTCATCTATGGCGGCGGCTACACCGAAAAGCTCTGGGGCCAGTGGCAGAAGAGCCGTGGCGTGCGCGAACAGGCGGTGGTGATCGGCAAGGGTGCGCATTCGCCCCTGGTTTACCCAGATGTGATCGCCCGGCAATTGGCCCAGTCGCTGGATCGGCTGCAGACCGATTACGTCGACATCTATTTCATGCACCGCGACAATACCGACGTGCCGGTGGGCGAGTTTGTCGATGCCATGGATGCCGAGGTGAAGGCCGGGCGTATTCGCGGGCCGTTTGGCGGGTCGAACTGGACCAAGGAGCGCATGGACGAGGCCATCGCCTATGCGGACCGCACCGGCAAGACCAGGCCGCAGGCGCTCTCGAACAATTTCGCGCTGGCCGAAATGCTCGACCCGATCTGGGCCGGATGCGTAACCGCGGCGACACCGGATTTCAAACAATGGCTAATCGACCGCCAGGTGACCAATTTCTCCTGGTCCAGCCAGGCGCGCGGCTTTTTCACCGACCTGGCGGGCCGGGACAAGCGCGACAATGAGGAACTGGTGCGCTGCTGGTACAATGACCAGAATTTCGGCCGCCGTGACCGGGCGATCGAACTGGGCAAGCAGCTCGGTCACTCGCCCATCCACATCGCGCTGGCCTATGTGCTGGCCCAGCCCTTCCCCAGCGTCCCGCTGATCGGACCGCGCCGGCTGGTGGAACTCGAAGACAGCCTCAAGGCCTTCGAGATCAAGCTGACGCCCGAGCAGGTGACCTGGCTCGAACAGGGCTGATTGACCTGTCCTCAAAACAAGGGCCCCGGATCGCTCCGGGGCCTTTTGCTATTCGCTGGCAAAGGCCGAGATGGGCGTGGTCTTGGCCAGGTGCACCATGCGCAAGGCGGCGAGGAAGGCGAGCGCCGCAAAGGCCACTGCAACAATGAACAACGGAATGATGGCGACAAGGATCGTCGCATTGTCGCCCGCCTGGGCATAGCCCGCCGCATTGGCCGCCACGCCGGCCAGCGCTGCACCCAGGGCATTGCCGGCGGACTGGGTCGTGGGCAGAAGCGCCGAGGTGCGATCCCGCTCGGCATCGCTGCTGGCCTCCATGATGGTGAGCATGGTGTAGCCATTGGAAATGCCGAACCCCATGCCGATGGCCAATTGGGCGACAATCAGGATGGCCGGCTGCGTCAGTTCGAGTCCGGTCAGCACACCCACGAGTCCCAGCGCCAGCAGCACCGGGCCGGTCCGGATCAGGATGCGGCGGGTGGAGCGCTGGCGCACATTGGCAACGGTTACCGATGAGAGACTCCAGCCAATGGCCATGACCGCACCGATGACGGCCGCATGCGTGGGGCCGTAGCCCCAGAGTTGTTGCAGCAACAACACCAGGTAGACGCCGGTGGCGGCCCCGGCGATGGGCATGAGCAGGAACATCCAGAGGCCCGACCCGACCGCCGTGCGCAACGAGAAGGCGTCCAGCGGCATCAGCCGCTCCTGGCTGCGCCGATCCAGCCACACGGCAGCACAAAGTGCGATCATGGCGCCGCCCAGCAGCAGGGCGGCTTGAAGTGGCGGGGCAATGGCTGCCAGCGCCACCAGCATGGTGCCGCCGCCGATGGTGACGAGCCGCAGGCCGGGAAAACCCCGAGAGGCAACGCGCTCCTGCCCGCCCGGCACGACCATCAGCACCATGGTGCCGAAGATCAGCACCAGCGGAACATTGATCAGGAAGGCGGCACGCCAGGAGATCAACTCCGTGAGCGCCCCTGCCCCGGCCGGTCCGCCAAAGGCGGCAATGGCCCAGACCATGGCCTGCATGCCGAACACCTTTGGAACGAGGCGGCTTGGGAAGAGCTCAGGGATCAGCGCAAAACAGAGGGCGGCGACCACACCTTCGCCAAATCCCTGGATGGCACGGCCCACCAGCACCTGGGACATGTCCCCGGCCAGCGCCGCCACCAGCGTGCCCACAAGGAACACGCCGGAAAGGCCCAGGAGCGACCAGCGCGAGCCGAGACGCCGCTTGAGCATGGCCGCTGCCGCGCCACCGACAATAGCGAAAACCAGATACAGCGTCGTGGCCCAGGAAATAACTTCGAGGCCACCCAGTTCCTGCACCGCCGACGGCAGGGCCGTGGACGAGAGGAAGGCGTTGAACGCAAACAGTGACACGCCCAGGGCAAGAATGGTGGTCACGGGCAGATAGCGGGGGCCAAAAATTTCGGCCCAACGGCCTTCAACAGTGTCTGACATGAGAGGGACTCAATTAAACAAGAGTTCACTTGTTTAATGCATTCCCGGCCAAAAGCAATGCCGTTCTGTCTAGC
>CBFGTF010000137.1:0-7585 GCA_965651655.1 uncultured Devosia sp. | reverse complement strand
TCTTGGGCGCCGCTGCACTCAACGGGTTCCTCGCCATGTCGCAGGTGCCCCAGGTAATGGCGGCCTGGGTGGGCGAGCAGGGCTTCAATCCCTGGATCGTGATGATCCTGGTGCTGGTCTTCTATCTGGTCATGGGCTGCGTCATGGATTCACTGTCCATGATCCTCCTGACCGTGCCGATCATCTTTCCGATGATGTCGATTCTCGATTTCGGCCTGTCGCCCGACGAGTTCGGCATCTGGTTCGGTATCATCGTGCTGATCGTGGTCGAGGTGGGGCTGATAACGCCGCCGGTGGGGATGAACCTGTTCATCATCAATTCCATGTCCCGCCAGACGCGACTGTCCGAAACCTATCGCGGCGTGCTGCCCTTCGTGGCCAGCGACGTCGTCCGCACCGCTATCCTGGTCGCTTTCCCGCCCATCACGCTGTGGCTGGTCTGGATGCTGTACTAGGAGCGTGATCAGCAAAGTTGCAGACTTTTGCACCTCGATCACGCGACAAGGCGAAACCCGGAGGTCCACGCCCGCAAGGGCGGATGGAACCGGTAATGAACCTGCCCGCGCCCGGCACCCCTAGTGCAGGACGCAGGCAATGAACCGGCCAAACCTGGCCATGACGAGGGAGGGATACCCAATGAAGACCAAGACTTTGGTGCTGGGGGCGCTTGCAGCGTTTGCCATGTCCACAAGTGCCTTTGCCCAGGAAGTGACCCTGCGCATCCACCAGATGCTGCCGGCTCAGGCCACCATTCCGGCCCAGGCCATCGAGCCATGGGCCGCCAAGGTGACCGACGAATCGGGTGGCCGCATCGCCTTCGAACTCTATCCGGCCATGCAGCTTGGTGGCGCTCCGGCCGAGCTCTACGATCAGGCCAAGGACGGCGTGGTCGACATCATCTGGACCGTGCTCGGCTATACGCCCGGCCGCTTCCCCAAGTCGGAAGTGTTCGAGCTGCCGTTCATGACCCCCGATGGCGAACGCGGCTCGGCCGCCTTCTACAACTATGTCATGGCCAATTCGGCCGACGAGTTTGCCGGCGTGCATGTCATCGCGCTCCACACCCATGGCCCCGGCCTGTTCCATTCGACCAACCCGATCGCGAGCCTCGAAGACCTCCGTGGCATGAAGGTTCGCGGCGGCTCGCGCATCATTTCGAGCATGCTGGCCGAACTGGGTGCCGAGCCCATCGGCATGCCCGTTCCGCAGGTGACCGAGGCCCTCTCCAAGGGCGTGATCGACGCCACCACCATTCCGTGGGAAGTGACGCCGTCGCTGCGCGTGGCCGAACTGGTCAAGAACCATACCGGCTTCACCAGCCAGAATGGTCTTTATACCCAGACCTTCGGTTTCGTGATGAACATGGACAGCTACAACAACCTGCCCGACGACCTGAAGGCGATCATCGATGCCAATTCCGGCCTCGAAGTTTCGCGCCAGTTCGGCCGCGTCATGGACAATGGTGACTCCACCGGCCTGTCGATCGCGGTCAATGCGGGCAACAATATCGTCCAGCTCGATGAAGCCGAAACCCAGCGCTGGATCGATGCCGCCCAGCCGGTCATCGACCAGTGGTACGCCGAAATGGAAGGCCTGGGCTTCGATGGCCCGGCCCTGCATGAAGCCGCCAAGGCCGCTATCGCCGCCGAATAAGGTGGTCTGAACAAGAGAGAAGGGCCCGGTCAGGAGATTGACCGGGCCCTTTTTGTTTTCAATGCGGAGGGCGCGGGGGCATGGCCTGCAACGCGTGCGGAGCCGTCCTCGGACTTGATCCGAGGGCCATTACCCGCGTGCACGACGGTTGCGAAAGGCCCTCGGGTCAGGCCCGAGGGCGGCGCGGTGGTTGGGAGGGGCTAAGCCGGTCCGTTGGGCTAGGCCTGTCAGGCCGGCAGGCCGGTATAGTTTTCCGCCAGGCTCTGCTGGGCGGCGCGCGAGCCGGCGAGGTAGTCGAAATCCGCGCGCTGGATGCGGCGTCCAAAGGGACCGTTTTCCGGGAAGGTGTGCAGGAGGCTGGTCATCCACCAGGAAAAGCGTTCGGCCTTCCAGATGCGGCTCAGCGCCCTGGCGGAATAGAGGTCGAGCCCCACCGCGGAACGCTCGCCATAAAGCTCGATAAAGGCATCGGCCAGCATGGCCACATCGCTCATGGCCAGGTTGAGGCCCTTGGCACCGGTGGGCGGCACGATATGGGCGGCGTCCCCCGCCAGGAACAGCGCACCGAAGCGCAGCGGTTCGGCCACGAAGCTGCGCAGGGGCGCGATGGATTTTTCGATCGACGGACCGGTTTGCAATGCCTCGGCCGTCTCGGGATTGAGACGCCGGCGCAATTCGTCCCAGAACCGGTCATCGCTCCAGTTTTCGACCTTCTCGTCGGTCGGCACCTGCACATAATAGCGGCTGCGCACGGTCGAGCGCTGCGAGCAGAGGGCAAAGCCGCGCTCGTGATGGGCATAGATCAGCTCATGCGCCACCGGCGGCTTGTCGACCAATACGCCCAGCCAGCCAAAAGGATAGACCCGCTCGAATGTGGTCAGCGCGTTCGCCGGGACACTGGCGCGGCTGACCCCGTGATAGCCGTCGCAGCCGGCAATATAGTCGCAGTCGAGCCGATGGGTGACGCCATCCTTGACCCAGGTGACCCAGGGCTTGCCGTCGATATCGTGCAGGGCGACGTCGTCCGCCTCATAGACGGTCTGGCCCTGCCGCGCCGCCATCAGGTCCCGGGTGACTTCGGTCTGTCCATAGACGGTGACCTGCTTGCCGACGAGGTCGGTGAAATCCACGCGCAGCCGGTCTCCGTCAAAGGAGAGGTCGGTGCCATGGTGGATGAGACCTTCGGCATGGAGGCGCTCGGCCACCTGCGCGCGCTCCATCAGGTCCACCGAACCCTGTTCCAAGACGCCCGCACGAATGCGCCCCAGCACATAATCGGCGCTCTTGCGCTCGATGATGACATTGTCGATGCCATTGAGATCGAGCAGACGCCCGAGCATGAGCCCGGCCGGCCCGGCGCCGATGATGGCTATCTGGGTGCGCATGGCGTCCTCCCTGTTCTTGTTGCGCCCAATGTGCGGTCTCGCGGACGCCACTGGAATGGACAGGTTGCGCAATCTCTTGCACTATCCGAACATGAGTGCAGTCCCCACCTATGCCCTTTACGGCGAAACCGAGAGCGAGCGGCAGCAGGATTGGCTGCACTGGGAAACCATCCAGGCGCGCAGCCGCCTGCATGATTATCGCATCGCCCCGCACCGGCATGAGCAGTTCTTCCAGGTGCTCTATCTGACGGCGGGACGGGCCGAGATGACCCTGGACGGGGACCTGCATGTGCTCGAGCCTGACAGCGTCGCGGTGCTGCCGGCCGGAACGGTGCATGGCTATGGCTTCAGCGCCGATGTTCGGGGCCTTGTGGTGACACTGATGGAGCGGGACATCGAGGGACTTGGCCTGCCGCGGCCCGAGGCCATGGTGATCTCGGGCGATTGCGCCGATATCGCCATGGCGCTGGGACGCCTGACCGCCGAGGCCGACCGGCCGGGCCCGGAACATGACATGGCCATGCGCGCCCATCTCATGCTGCTGCTGGTGGCGCTGCGGCGGGTCATCCCGGCCCTGTCACAGTCTGCTGGTGCCGGGCGCGCCGGACATCTGGTTGCCGCCTTCCGCGATTGTGTCGAACAGCGCTTCCGCCAGACCAGGCGCGTCTCCGATTATGCCGGGGCCGTCGGCGTCAGCCCCACGCATCTCAACCGGCTCTGCCGTCAGGTGCTGGGGCGCTCGGCCCTTGCCGTTATCGAACAGCGGGTGGCCATCGAGGCGCGGCGGCAATTGCTGTTTTCCACCCTGCCCATCAAGCAGATCGGCGCAGAACTGGGCTATGAGGACCCGGCCTATTTCTCACGTTTCGTCACCCGCATGTTTGGCGCCTCGCCCGCAGCGCTGAGGGAGCAGATGCGCCAGCGCTAATGCCCCGTATTGCGCAGGCGCTCGGCCACGTCGCGCGCGGCCTGCATGAGGCTGGTGGCGGCGAGCGTCGCCGGGGTGTCGGTGCGCGTGGTAAAGCCCACCGGCCCCAGGGTCTCGCTGGTATCCACCGGCAGCAGGGTGAGATCGCCCTCGGCCACGTCATCGGCCACCACGCCCTCCGAAATGATCCAGATGGCGTCGGTCTGGCGCACATAGGAGCGGCCAAAGGCGTTCGAGACCGTCTCGATCTCGTCACGCAGTTGCGTCACGCCATGAGCCAGGAGAATGCGGTCCACCAGTGGACGGATAACCGAATCCGGGGTGGGCATCAGCGTCTGGTAGCCCTCGATCAGCCGCAGGTGGAACTCGGCCTCTTCCAGCACCGGGTGCCCCGGCCGCACCGCCAGCACCACGCGCTCGGAATAGAGATGCTCGAAGCTCAGGCCCACCATGGCATTGGGCTCGGCCATGCGGCCGATGACCAGGTCCACATCGCCCGTGCGCAGCAGCGAGAGCAGGTAGCCATTTGGCCCGGTGATGATGCGCGTGGTCACGCCCGAACTGTCGCGGGTAAAGGCACGCACCGCGTCGGGCAGGATGCGGGCGGAAACGGTGGGTAAGGCGCCGACACGGACCATGGCGGCATCATGTGTGCCGCGGGCCGCGTCGATCCCCTGCCGCAGGGCCGCAAGGCTGGTCGAGGCATAGCGGAAGAACACTTCGCCAAAGGCCGTGAGCGACAGCCGCCGCCGCGTGCGATCGAACAATTGTCCGCCCAGCAGCGCCTCGAGCTCCTGCACGGTCTTGGTCGCCGCCGGCTGGCTGATATTGAGCGCATCGGCGGCCCCGGCCATGGAGCGCAACCGCGCCACCTCGAGGAAACAGGCGATGTGCCTCAGGCGGATTCTGGGATCGATGATGCGTTGAGACATGGCACTACTGGTTATGGCTCATAGGCAATTCGAGCAAAAACAAGCAATTCGTCGTGTTGATCGATAACCTATGGATTATGTCAGGACCGAGACATATCATTTTACAGTGACCGCGCCAGCCCCTTAAATCGGGCCAAGAGGACATCATGAGTTTTGCGCGTATCCACGGCACATTGCTGCATTATCGCACCTGCGGGCCCGAGGGGGCGCCGGCCCTGGTCTTTGTCAATTCGCTGGGCACCGATGCACGCATCTGGGATGCGGTGATCGCCAGCCTGAGCACAGAGTTTTTCTGCCTCTCCTATGACAAGCGCGGCCATGGCCTCAGCGATGCGCCAGAGGGCGAATACAGCCTTGCTGATCACCTGGCCGACCTCGAGGGCCTGCTCGACCATGTTGGCCTCGACCGGGTCGTGGTGATCGGCGTGTCTATCGGCGGTCTCATCGCCCAGGGAATTGCCCTTAAGTCTCCGCAGCGCGTGGCGGGGCTGGTTCTGTGCTGTACGGCGCCGCGCATGGGCGACGTCGCCATGTGGACGGCCCGCATCGACACGGCACGCACCAAGGGCCTCGAACCCATGGCCGATGCGGTGATGGAGCGCTGGTTCAGCCCCGGCTTCCGTCGGGACCGGGCGGTGGACCTTGCCGGCTGGCGCAACCTGTTCCTGCGCACAAACCCGCAGGGTTACGCCAATACCTGCGCCACCCTGCGCGACACCGATCTCTCATCCGCTATTCCCGCCATCGCCGCGCCGACCCTGGTCATTGCCGGCGATGCCGATCTGGCCGCGCCGGTCGAGCTGGTGCGCAATTGCACCGCCATTCCCGGCTCCCGGCTCGAAATCCTCGCCGGTGTCGGCCACATCCCATCTCTCGAACAGCCCGAAATGCTGTCCGGACTGATCAGCGATTTTCTCAAGGAGGTCGGCCATGGCTGACACGTCATTGTTCGACCGGGGCATGTCGACCCGGCGCGCGGTGCTGGGCGACAGCCATGTCGACAGCGCCACGCGGCGCATGTCCGATTTCGATGCCGATTTTCAATCCTTCATCACCGAAGGCGCCTGGGGTTCGGTGTGGTCCCGGCCCGGGCTGACCAAGCGCGAGCGCTCGATCATCACCCTGGCGCTGCTGGCCGGGCTGGGTCATGAAGAGGAATTCGCCATGCATGTGCGCGCCACGGTCAATACCGGCGCCAGTGAGGACGACATCAAGGAATTGTTGCTGCACGTGGCCGTCTATGCCGGCGTACCGGCTGCCAACAGCGCCTACAAAATTGCAAAACAGGAATTGGCCAAGCGTCAGGAGGCAGCGCAATGAGCGGCATCATTCTACCCGGAGCCGACGGCATGCTGTTCCAGCGCGACCGTGACTGGCACCCGAAGGCCGATACGCCCGGCTACAAATCGACAACTTTCCGCGCGCCAAAGCATAGCCTCTTGGCGCTGGGGCCGACCAAATCGGAACTGACCGGCCCCACTTTTGGCCACGAAAAGCTCGGCCCGCTCGACAATGACCTCATCCGCAATTTCAGCCAGGATGGCACCGACGCCATCGGCCAGCGCATGGTGGTCTATGGCCAGGTGCTCGACGAAAATGCCCGCCCCGTGCCCAATACGCTGGTGGAATATTGGCAGGCCAATGCCGGTGGCCGCTATCGCCACAAGAAGGAAGGGTACCTGGCCGCGCTCGATCCCAATTTCGGCGGCTTCGGCCGCTCGATCACCGACGAAAACGGCTTCTATCACTTCCGCACCGTCAAGCCCGGCGCCTATCCCTGGCCCAATAACGGCAATGACTGGCGCCCCGCCCATATCCATTTCTCGGTCTTCGGCCATGCCTTCGCGCAACGGCTGATCACCCAGATGTATTTCGAAGGCGACCCGATGATCTGGCAATGCCCGATCGTGGCCACCATCAATGACAAGGCCGCCATCGACCAGTTGACGGCGCGGCTCGACCGTCTCAACACCACGCCCATGGACGCGCTGGCCTATCGTTTCGATATCGTGCTGCGCGGCCGCCGTTCGACCATGTTTGAAAACAAGCCGGAGGGGAACTGACATGCTGCACCCCACCCCGATCCTGAAAGAGACCCCGTCCCAGACCGCCGGTCCTTATGTTCATATCGGCATGACGCCGAATTTCTGCGACATCACCGGCGTCATCGACAAGGACCTGGGCAAGACCATGCTCAACGGTCCGGTCGAGGGCGAACGCATCGATATCGTCATTCGCCTCATCGATGGCGCCGGTGCGCCGGTGGCCGATGGCGTGACCGAGATCTGGCAGGCCGATGCCAGCGGCAATTTCGTGGGGCCCACGGCGCCCAATTCCAATGCCGCGCCGGCCTTTACCGGCTGGGGCCGCCAGCCGGCCAATGGTGAGGGGATCGCCGTCTTCGAAACCATCAAGCCCGGCCGCGTGCCCGGTCCCGACGGCAAGCCGATGGCGCCCCATGTCGCGCTCTGGATCGTGGCGCGCGGCATCAATATCGGCCTCCAGACCCGGCTCTATTTCGCCGACGAGGCCGAGGCCAATGAAACCGATTTCGTGCTCAACAAGATCATGGACAAGCGCCGCCGCCAGACCCTGATCGCCCGCCGCGAGGATGGCCCGGTGCCGCGCTATGTGCTGGACATCCATCTGCAGGGCGAGAACGAAACGGTGTTCTTCGACATCTGAGG
>CBFGTF010000136.1:0-7645 GCA_965651655.1 uncultured Devosia sp. | reverse complement strand
TGACACCAAATGGGGCCACCACTATGTTGCGCGCGACTTAAAAGGGCGCCCCGGACAACGGGAAAAACGGCCGGCCAAAAGGGAGCAGCGGATGACCAGTTCGCCAGACGACCAGGGCCAGTCAGACAGCGCTCGGGGGGTGACGCACGATCTTGCATCGCGTATTGCCTCTGCCAAGCGGGAGCGCGAACGGGAGGACAACAGATCCTCGCGGGATGCTTCCCCGGAGATGACCGGTATGGCGCGCGGCTTGCGCATCGGCACCGAGTTCATCGCCGCGGTCCTGGTGGGCGCCGGTATCGGCTATCTCATCGACCTTGGACTGGGAACCAGCCCCTGGGGCTTGCTCATCTTGCTGTTGATGGGCTTTGCCGCTGGAATCCTGAACGTCATCCGAGTGGTGGCGGAAATGAATGCCGCCTCGCCTGCCCCGCCGGGTTCCGATCTTGGACCCGACGCGGAAGACGAAGAGCGGAATGAGAACTGATGACGCTTAGAGGGCTCCATGGCCGGTACTGACCCGATCCACCAGTTTGTCATCACTGACATCTTCGAGCTCTTCACCCTTGGCGGTGATGGCGCCGAAGGGTCGGGCACGACCTTCGCCTTCACCAATTCGGCCCTGTTCATGGTGCTGACGGTGGCCACCATCACTGCATTCCTGCTGATCTCGACCGCAGGCAAGAAGCTGGTGCCGACCCGCGCGCAATTGACCGCCGAACTGCTCTATGAGTTTGTCGCGGGCATGGTGCGAAGCTCCGCCGGCACGGCCGGCATGAAGTTCTTCCCGCTGGTGTTCAGCCTGTTCACCTTTATCCTGTTCGCCAACATGTTCGGCATGGTGCCCTATTTCTTCACCGTGACCAGCCACATCATCGTCACCTTCGCGCTCTCGATGATGGTGTTCCTGACGGTCATCATCTATGGCTTTGTCAAGAACGGCCCGAAATTCCTCAAGCTTTTCGTGCCCGCCGGTGTGCCGGGCTATATCCTTCCCATCGTGACGCCGATCGAGGTCATTTCCTTCCTCTCGCGTCCCATCAGCCTCTCGGTCCGTCTGTTCGGCAATATCCTTGCCGGTCACATCACCCTCAAGGTCTTCACCGGCTTTGCGGTCATGATGATTGCGGGCCTTGGCGCTTTCGGCTGGGCCGCCGCTATCCTGCCCATGCTGATGGCAATCGCCCTTACCGGCCTCGAGTTTCTCGTCGGTGCAGTCCAGGCCTATGTCTTCGCGGTCCTGACCTGCATGTATCTCAACGACGCGATCCACCCGTCCCACTAACCACCCCTTCCCGGCGGATGGCCCGCCGGAACCAAATAGTCGCTTGAAAGGACATTAAAATGGAAGCTGAAGCCGCAAAGTTCATCGGTGCCGGTATCGCCACCTTCGGTATGGCTGGTGCCGCCCTGGGCGTGGCCAACATCTTCGGCAACTTCCTCTCGGGTGCCCTGCGCAACCCGTCGGCTGCCCCGAGCCAGTTCGGTAACCTGATCTTCGGCTTCGCCGTGACCGAAGCCCTGGGCATCTTCTCGTTCCTGGTTGCCCTGATCCTGCTGTTCGTCGCCTAAGACCGCGACCAGCACATCACTACCGCAGCCGGACCTTTGTTCGGCTGCGTTCCCTTCTCCGGCCAATAGAGGCCGGATGACCGGATTCAACGGGACCTCGACCAGATGGTAACGCAAGCCTACGCCCAAGAAGCGGAAATTCCGGCAGACGATCACGGCACCGACGCCGCTGGTGCTGCCGATGCAATGCATGTCGAGGAAGGCGTTCACGCCGATCCGACTGCCGACACGCATGCCACGACCGAAGCCCATGGCGATGACGGCCATTCGGACGTGTTCCCGCCCTTCGACCCGGCAACCTTCCCCAGCCAGTTGCTCTGGCTCGCCATTACCTTTGGCGCGCTCTACCTGCTGATGAGCAAGCTGGCCCTGCCCCGCATCGGTGGGATCCTGGAAAACCGCAAGACGCTGATCGACACCGATCTGGCGGCTGCCGACGCGGACCGCCAGAAGACCGACGCAGCCATTGCTGCCTATGAGAAGGCCCTGGCGGAAGCCCGGGGCAAGGCCCAGGGCATTGCCAACCAGACCCGCGAGACCATCAAGGCGGACCTGGCAGCCAAGCGTTCGGCCGCCGAGGCCGACCTCAGCGCCAAGGTCAACGCTGCGGAAGCCCGCATCGCCCAGACCAAGGCCGAGGCTCTCACGCATGTCGACGAGATTGCCGCCGAGACGGCCCAGGCCGTGGTCGGCCAGCTTGTCGGAGACGTTCCTGCCGACAGCGTGCGCGCTGCCGTCGCCAAGGTTAAGGGGTAAGCGCCATGCCATATTGGTTGGATAACAGCTTCTTTGCCATGCTGGCCCTCGTCATCTTCCTGGGCCTGATGGTGTATTTCGGCGTGCCGAAAATCATCGCCAAGATGCTCGACGGCAAGATCAAGCAGATCGAGACCGACATTGCCGAGGCCAAGCGCCTGCGCAATGAGGCCGCGGCCCTGCTGGTCGAATACGAACAGAAGCGCGTGGCTGCCGAGAAGGAAGCCGAGGGCATTGTCGCTGCTGCCAAGGAAGAGGCCGAGCGCCTGACCGTGGAAGCCCAGGCCTCGCTGGCCGACCTGGTCGCCCGCCGCACTGCGGCCGTGGAAGACAAGATCGCCCAGGCCGAAGCCCAGGCCGTGGCCGAGGTTCGCGCCCGCTCCGCCGACATCGCCATCGAGGCCGCCCGCGTGGTGCTGGCCGACCAGATGAGCAAGCAGGGCGGCAAGGTCATCGACGCCGCCATTGCCGATGTGAGCAGCAAGCTGAACTAGGACCGATCCGGTCTCACCAGAATCGAAGGCGGGCAGCGATGCCCGCCTTTTTTGTTTTTTGCCAATTCGTCGGCTCCATCTTCTCCCTCCCCTTGAGGGGGAGGGTAGCGACGCTCGGCCCGCCGAGGGCCGTAGCAGAGCCAGGGTGGGGTGATTGCGCTTCTCTTCCATCTCGGTGCCCGCTCATCAGGTACTGAGACCTCACCCCACCCAGCTTCGCTAAGCCTGAGGGCTAAGCTCCGCTACCCTCCCCCTCAAGGGGAGGGAGGCGAAGGAGCGGATACGCTGCGCCCCTCCAATGAGAGAGCGACTTTCAGCACACCCACTGTACCCCCTACTCCGGCCTGGCCCGTGGGCCACTCACAAAAGAGAGCCTCCCTGACCCCTCATCCGCCCTTCGGGCACCTTCTTCACCTTCCATCGCTCCACTGGAGCGATGAATTGCTGCGCAACCGGCTCGAAGTCCCTCAAGGGGAGAAGGGAAGACAGTGCATGGCACATATCCTGTGCCCTCCACCAACGCCCGATTGACGCCCCGTGGAATCTCCACCATGGTGCCCTCGACTGCGGGAGAGACTGGCCACGCGCCAGCGCCGAAGGAGCAACCGCCCCGGAAACTCTCAGGCCAACGGACCGCAGTCAGGTCAAACACTCTGGAAAGCAGGCCGGCGACGGCCTCTCCGAAGGAGCAACCGGCGCTCAGCCGGGAAATCTCTCAGGGCAAGGACAGAGGGGGCACGCAGACCGCTAACAAGCGGAGCCTTGTCGTGCCGTCCTTGAACCCGTGAGACCCCATGGCCCAAGCCAGTTCCGAAGTCCTCAAGACCACTCCGCTGCATGAGCGGCACATCATTGCCGGTGGCCGCATGGTGCCGTTTGGCGGCTATGACCTGCCGGTCCAATACCCGACCGGCATCATGGCCGAGCACAAATGGACGCGCGACCAGGCAGGCCTGTTCGATGTCAGCCATATGGGCCCGAGCTTTCTCATGCTCACCGATCCCAGCGGCGATGCCGAGGCCGACCATGCCGCCATTGCCGGTATCATCGAGCCGCTGATCTGTGGCGACATTGCCGGATTGAAGCCCGGCCAGATCCGCTACACCCTGCTGCTCAACCAGACGGGCGGCGCTATCGACGACCTGATGGTCGCCCGTTCGCCGCTCATGGCCGGCGGGCTCTATATCGTGGTCAATGCCGGCACCAAGGACAATGACTTCGCCCTGATCGAAGCGGCGGCGGGCGACAGAGCGAAGCTGATCCGCGCCGATGGCGACTATGCGCTGCTCGCCCTTCAGGGACCCGAAGCCGTCAATGTCATGGCCTCGGAAATCCCCGAAGCGGCCGATCTGGGCTTCATGAATTATGGCGCCTTCAACTGGGGCAGGGACAAGGTCTTTGTCGCCCGCTCCGGCTATACCGGCGAGGACGGGTTCGAAATCCTGGTCAACCGCCACGAGGCCGTCGCCCTCTGGGATGCGCTTCTGGCGGACACCCGCGTCAAGCCCATCGGCCTGGGCGCCCGCGACAGCCTGCGCCTCGAGGCCGGCCTGCCGCTCTATGGGCATGACCTCGACGAGACCATTTCCCCCATCGAGGCGGATCTCGGCTTTGCCGTCTCCAAGCGCCGCCGCGAGGCTGCGGATTTTCCGGGCGCCAGCCGCATCCTTGCCGAACGCGAGGGCAAGCTGACCCGCAAGCGCGTTGGCCTGATCGTCGAGGGTGCTCCGGCGCGCGAAGGCGCCGAGATTCTGGATGCCGATGGCAAGGCCATCGGCGTGGTCACCAGCGGCGGGTTTGCCCCCTCGCTGGGCAAGGCCATTGCCCTGGGCTTCGTGCCGCCCGAACACACTGCCATTGGCACGAAATTGCAGGTTTCGGTGCGCGGTCGCGCCCAGCCGGCAGAGATCGTGCCCACGCCTTTCGTCCCCCACCGCTATTTCCGCAAGTCAGCCTGAGGCCCCCGCCATGACCATCAAGTACACACCCGACCACGAATATATCCGCGTCGAAGGCACCATCGGCACTGTCGGCATCACCAATTATGCCCAGGAACAGCTGGGCGACATCGTCTTTGTCGAGCTGCCCAGCGTCGGCAAGCTCGTGCGCAAGGGCGACGAGGCCGCCGTGGTTGAATCGGTCAAGGCCGCCTCGGAAATCTATGCGCCGGTGGCCGGCACCGTGACCGAGGTCAACGAGGCGCTGACCGGCGAGCCAGGCCTGATCAATACCGACCCGGCGGCCGGCGGCTGGATCTACAGACTGGAGATCAACAACCCGTCCGAGCTCGATGACCTGCTCGATGATGCGGCCTATGCGGAACTCACTGCCTAGGGTGTCCCGAAGCGCGCGCCATGCCGCCTTCCCTTCTCCCCTGAGGGGGGAAGGTGGTCCGAAGGGCCGGATGAGGGGTTCGGCGCCGCGCTTTTGCCGAGGGGCATTCACCCCTCACCCCAGCCCTCTCCCCTGAGGGGCGAGGGGGCGAACGGACCGACCATCTCATTCACCGCTGAACACCCATTCTCACAGCAAACTGGAACCTCCCATCCATGCGCTACCTTCCCCATTCCGACCATGAGCGCGCCGAGATGCTCGGCGTTATCGGCGCTGCCGATATCGACGCGCTGTTCAGCGCGGTGCCGAACGCGGCGCTGAAATCATTCAAGCTCGACCTGCCTTCCCATAGCCCCGAATTCATGGTCGAGGCGCATATGCGGGCACTGTCCAACAAGAACCACGCGGCTGGAGACGGTCCGTTCTTCGTGGGCGCAGGCGCCTATCGCCACCATGTTCCCGCCACTGTCGACCACCTGATCCAGCGCTCCGAATGGCTGACCGCCTATACGCCCTATCAGCCGGAGATCTCGCAGGGCACCTTGCAGATGCTGTTCGAATTCCAGACCCAGGTGGCCAAGATCACCGGCATGGATGTGGCCAATGCCAGCCTCTATGACGGCTCGACCGGCACTGCCGAGGCCGTGCTGATGGCGCGTCGCCTGACGCGACGGAACAAGATCGTGCTTTCGGGCGGGCTCCATCCGCATTACCGCGATGTGGTGAAGGCCTATCTCAAGGACGATGCAGACCTTGTCTGCCTCTCGCCTTCGCCAGAGGGCCAGGGCGACATTCTCGACCATATCGACGGCGAGACCGCCGCCATCGTCATCCAGACCCCGGATTTCTACGGCCACCTGCGTGACCTCAAGGGCGCCGCCGACGCCGCCCATGCGCAGGGCGCGCTGCTGATCGTGGTCATCACCGAAGTGGTGTCGCTGGGCCTGCTCGAAGCGCCCGGCGCGCTGGGCGCCGATATCGTGGTGGCCGAGGGCCAGTCCATCGGCAATGCGCTCAACTTTGGCGGGCCCTATCTCGGGCTTATGGCCACGCGCAAGGAATTCATCCGCCAGATGCCGGGACGGCTTTGCGGCGAAACGGTCGATGCCGATGGCAATCGCGGCTTCGTGCTGACGCTCTCGACCCGCGAGCAGCATATCCGCCGCGAAAAGGCGACGAGCAATATCTGCACCAATTCGGGCCTGTGTGCGCTGGCCTTCTCGATCCATATGGGTCTGCTTGGCGAGGCCGGGTTCACCCGCCTGGCGCGTCTCAACCACGCCAATGCGATCAAGCTCGCCGATGCGCTGGAGAGCGTCCAGGGCGTCAGCGTGCTCAACAAGACCTTCTTCAACGAGATGACCATTCGCGTCACCCAGCCCGCCGCCAACCTGGTGGAACGGCTGGCCCGGCGCGGCATTCTGGCGGGCGTTCCAGCCAGCCGATTGCTGCCCGGTGATCCGGAGGTCGACAATCTCATCATCCTCGCCGCAACCGAACTCACGACCGACGGCGACATTGCCGCCCTCATTGCAGCGCTGACGGAGGAACTGGCATGAGCATGAACACGCAAGGCCGCCCCACCGGCGTCGGCACTGCCGGCACTTCGGCCTCCGGCTCCGCCCTGCTGCCGGACGAACCGCTGCTGTTCGAAATCGGCGATACCGAGCATTCGGGCGTCGACCTGCCGGAGGTGAAGCTCACAACCGACCGCCTCGGCGGCTTTGGCCGCAAGAGCAAGCTCGACCTGGCCGGTCTCACCGAGCCGGAAGCCATGCGCCATTATGTGCGCCTGAGCCGTCTCAACCACTCGATCGACAGCGGCATGTATCCGCTGGGCTCGTGCACGATGAAGCATAATCCGCGTCTCAACGAGAAGATGGCGCGGCTGCCCGGCTTTGCCGATATCCACCCCCTGCAGCCGGTTTCGACCGTGCAGGGCGCGCTGGAGCTGATGAACCAGCTTTCGCACTGGTTGATGACGCTGACCAACACAGCCGCCGTGGCGCTGTCACCCAAGGCAGGCGCGCATGGCGAATTGCTGGGCATGATGGCGATCAAGGCGGCGCAGGACGCCGCCGGCCAGAGCCATCGCAAGATCGTTCTGGTGCCTGAAAGCGCCCATGGCACCAATCCGGCGACGGCGGCCTTTCTCGGCTATTCCGTCAAGCCGATCCCGGCTCGCGATGACGGCACGGTGGATGTGCAGGCGGTCAAGGATGCGCTGTCCCCCGATGTCGCCGCCATCATGCTGACCAATCCCAATACCTGTGGTCTCTTCGAGCCGCAGGTGATCGAGATTGCACAGGCCGTGCATGACGCCGGGGCGTTCTTTTATTGCGATGGCGCCAATTTCAACGCCATCATGGGCGTGGTGCGGCCAGGCGATCTCGGCATCGACGCCATGCATATCAACCTGCACAAGACCTTCTCGACGCCCCATGGCGGGGGCGGGCCGGGGGCGGGTCCGGTCGTGCTGTCCGAAGCGC
>CBFGTF010000135.1:0-7760 GCA_965651655.1 uncultured Devosia sp. | reverse complement strand
CGCCCCTCCCCTAGATCAGACTGTGTTGGAAACAACGGTGTGATCTAGGGCCTGGTTTTGTTGAGTTTGCGAACCGCAGAACGGTTTCCATTTTTGCTGGAGACGCTCTAGACAGCCTCAGCTGCCTCAACAGAGACTTCTCATGCCGACTGATACTCCCAGCCTCCTCGCCCTCGGCATCGGTGCCGCCATCCTGCTCTGGCTGGTCTTTTCGGTGATGAAGAAGCTGTTCGGCCTGGCGCTGATTGCCGCGTTGGTGTTTGGCGCCTACATGCTCTGGACCAATCCCGAGCTGCTGCGCCGGGCCATGGACATGGTCGGCCTCGCCTAGGCAAGCCACCGCGCGAAAAAGTCCAGCACCGCCGCCCGCATAAGGGGCGTTTCCTGGTGTCCGATACCCGGTTCGCTGATAAATTCCAGCCTGTCCGGGGTTTCGATATAGGCCGGGCGCAGGTCCGCCATGGCGCGGGCGACGGCTTGAGGCGGGCTGAGATGATCGGCCTCGCCCACGCAGATCAATTGCGGGCGCGGGGCGATGAGCCCGGCAATGGCGCCGCCATCAGCCTCGCGCAGCAGGCCCGGCACGGTGAGATAGATGCCATGCCCGTCATGCGCGCCCAGGGCAATCATGGTGCGGAAATCCGCAAAGCAGCAGAGATGTGCCACCGCTGAAATCCGCTTGTCGATGGCGGCCAGCCAGTAGCTCAGCACGCAGCCCATGGAGAGGCCGAAGGCGCCGATCCGGCCCGCATCCACATCGTCGCGGCCCATGAGATAGGTCAGCGCTGCGGCATGGTCGCTCAGCATCTGCCCGAACAGCGACTTGCCCTGCCACAATAGGGCCTTGGCGGCAGAACTCTCGCTCACCGTCGCCCGCTCGCCAAAGACAGGCATGTCGATCGCGAGCGTCACATATCCCGCGCGGGCAAAGACCGGCCCTAGTGGGCTGACCAGATATTCCCGTCCGTCGAGCAGTTCACGCGCTCCCATGGCATAGAGACCGCCATGGGAATGGCCATAGAGAATGGCCGGCAACGGTCCGGCGATCTCCGCCGGGCGCGTGAGGATGCCGCGCACGATCTCCTCGCCGATCCGCAGGCGCAGATGCTCGATGACGTAGTCGCCCATTGGCTCGATAGCGCTGGACACCAGGCTGACACCGCGATCTTCGAAACCGAGCAACTCGCGAAAACGCTGGGGCGTGATGGTCATGACGAGGCTCCCTGCCGGGAGGGCCGGGCGCCGACCCAATTGTTGAACCGGGCCAGCGCCAGCCCGAACCCGATCAGCAGCACGCCCCCACCCACGATGGACAGGGGCTGAGCGCCCAGCACCATGAACCATTGGGTGAAGAAATGAATGGCGCCGAACACAGCCACGCTGTTGACCACCCAGCGCCGGTTGGCGAACACCGCCCAGGCACCAAAGGCCAGCAGCGCCAGCGCCCAGGCGATCGAGAAGGCCGCGCCGGACAGGTTCAGCCGGTCATCGCCGAAAATCGAGCCGATCAGGAAGGCCAGGTTCACTGCGACAATGGCCACCCGCATGGCAATAATGGCCAGCCGCTCATAGGCCGGGGTCAGCCGCAGGGAGATGAGGTAAAGCACCAGCACCAGCCCCGAAAGCGCCAGGATGGCAATGGCCAGGAAATGATTGGGCGGCCAGTTTTCGGCATCGAAGGTGATGGTCATCCCGAAGCCCAGCACCGCCAGGCCGGCCAGCAGGCCCGAGCGGGCCAGCACCGCCGAACCCGCAAGTCCCAGCGTCAGGCCGGCCCGGACCAGCCACTGGTCGCCATAGAGCCCGCCAAGCCCGGTGCACAGCGCCAGTGCCCCGACCACCAGCACGATCTGTCCGAACAGCTTCATGCGTTCGAGCCGCTGCATGCCGATCAGCAGCCCGGCTGCAAACAGCACCGCTCCCAATGCCACCAGCGTTTCAAGCGCCGGCAGCAGCGCGGCAATGCCGCTGGCCACGGCGATGGCCCCTAGGGCAAACAGGATATTGGCGCCCAGCGCGCCGGTATCGGCCGCAGCAAAACCCTTGAGCCGCTCGGCCTCTTGCGGAGAGAGCTTGCCTTGCGCCACCAGGGCATCGAGATCGAGCGTGACTTTCATGGCGTGTCCCTCACTTGAAGCGGTTTTAGCCTCAGCCCTGCACAAGCCGCAACACAGTGTTCAATCATCGGCACTTGCCGATGGAGTGCAAAACAGGCATGTAGGACCCATTCATCCAGCCATCTCCCGGCCAAGGAAATTTCATGTCCAAGCTTCTCTCGCCCGTCACCCTGCGCGGCCTCACCCTGCGCAACCGCACCGTGGTGGCACCCATGTGCCAGTATTCCTCCATCGACGGCTTCGCCAATGACTGGCATTTCGTGCATCTGGGGCGCTTTGCCATGGGCGGCTTCGGGCTGGTGATCGTGGAAGCAACGGGTGTCGTGCCCGAGGGGCGCATTTCCTACGGCGATATGGGCCTGTGGAAGGACGAGCAGATCGCCCCCCTCGCCCGCATTGTCGATTTCCTCCACAGCCAGGGCGCCGCCGCCGGCATCCAGCTGGCCCATGCCGGCCGCAAGGCCTCGACGCCGGTCTCCTGGCGCGGCCCGGCCGACCTCGTGACCGAAGAGCAGCGCAAGGCGGCCGGCTATGAGCACTGGCAGCCGGTTGCCCCCAGCGCCGAGTCGCACGATCCCGCCAATCCCGATTTCCAGGTGCCCACGGCGCTCGACGCAGCAGGCATCAAACGGGTGGTCGACGGCTTCGTCGCCGCGGCGCTGCGCGCCGAAAAGGCCGATTTCGACACGGTCGAGATCCATGCCGCCCATGGCTACCTGCTCAACCAGTTCCTTTCGCCCCTCTCCAATCATCGCACCGATGAATATGGCGGCAGCCTTGAGAACCGCATGCGGCTGGTGCTCGAAATCGCCGAGGCCGTGCGTGCCGTCTGGCCCGAGGACAAGCCACTTCTGGCCCGTTTCTCGGTCAGCGACAATGCACCGGGCGGCTGGACGCCGGAGGACAGCGTCGCGCTGGCCCGCGAACTCAAGGCCCGCGGCGTCGACGCCATCGATTGCTCCAGCGGGGGCTTCGCCCAGGGCCATATCGCCTCCACCGCCGCCTATCAGGTGCCGTTCGCCAAGACCGTAAGGGACGGCGCCGGCATCCCCACCATGGCCGTGGGCCTGCTGGGCGACGTCGCCGCCGCCGAGGCCATTCTCGAACGCGGCGAGGCCGATTTCATTGCCCTGGCCCGCGGTGCCCTGGATGATCCGAACTGGGCCGTCCACGCCGCCCGCGTGCTCGATGGCGACTACACGCTTTGGCCCGTGCAGGCCCGCCGCGTCGATGGCCGCGACAAGGTTCTGGGCGTTCGCACATAAAACCCCGGCAACGACACAGGGCGAACCAAATTTCGCCCTGTTCGCCCCGCTACCCTTGCAGCCTGCTGGACTGATGCCCAAGTGAGGCAGGAGCACGGGAGACTATCATGGATACCAAGGCCGCCATTTTTGCGCTGATGACCGTGTGGGGCGTCGGCGCCTGCGCGTCGGTTCCGGCCATCGCCCAGGAGGCCGAACCGGCCGCCGAGGAGGGCGATGTCCGCGAGGACAATCCCCTGCTCAACCGCGTATGGGTGAAGCAGGACGCGGCCTCCGCCCTGCCCGGCGTCATGCATATCTTCCTGGCCGACGGGACCCTGGTGTCAGACAGTTGCTGGGAGACCTACCGGCTCTCGAAATGGCAGCAGGTGTCCGAAACCGAGATTTCCTGGGAGGAGGATGGCATGACCATCAGCGCCGACATTTCATCGCTGAGTGCAGATGAACTGGTGCTCAACCTCAAGCTCACAGGCGGCGACGAGGCCCAGCGCTTTGCGCCGGCCATGGTGCCCTATGTCTGCCCCGATATGGAAAAGTGAGGCCTGGCCGGCCCCACTGGTCCCGATTTTCGCAGGCTAGATGATCACCTGCGTCCCGATTTCCACCACGCGCCCGGTGGGGATGTGGAAATATTCCGTGGCATCGCTGGCATTGCGCGCCAGCCGGATGAACAGCCGGTCCTGCCAGAAGCGCAGCGGACCCGTTTTCTGGCCCAGCTTCAGCGACCGGCGTGACAGGAAGAACGAGGTCGACATGATGTCGAACTTCCAGCCCAGCTTGCGCGCCAGGGCCAGCGCCTTGGGAATATTGGGCTCTTCCATGAAGCCGAAGGTCACCACGACCCGGAAGAACAATTCATTATAGGCGTCGATGGTCACCTTCTCGTCGTCCGGCACGCGCGGCGACGTCGAGGTGCGTACGGTCAGGATGACGTTCTGCTCATGCAGCACCTTGTAGTGCTTGAGACTGTGCAGCAAGGCAGTGGGCGCGCCCTCCACGTCGCTGGTGAGGAAGATGGCTGTGCCCGGCACCGTGGTCGGCTTCTTCTTGGAGAGGTTCTCCACCAGGAATTCGAGCGGCACCTCATCCCGACGGGTCTTTTCCGCCAGGCGGCGACGACCCATCATCCAGCTGACCATGACCAGGGACACGATGACGGCTACTGCCACCGGCACCCAGCCACCCTGGAAAATCTTGGCCGCATTGACCATGAAGAACCCGCCGTCGATGACCAGGAAAAGCGCGCCGAAGGCGACCACCGCGCCCATCGACCACTTCCAGTTGCGGCGCATGACGACCAGCAACAGTGCCAGGGTGACCACCATGATGCCGGAAACGGCGATGCCATAGGCATTGGAGAGATTTGCCGAACTGCCGAAGCTGACCACCAGGATCAGCACCATGATCATGATCATCGTGTTGATCTGGGGCATGTAGATCTGCCCGCGCTGCGCCTGCGACGTATGCTGCACGACCATGCGCGGCAGGAGATTGAGCGCGATGGCCTGCTGGGTCAGGCTGAAGGCGCCCGAAATTACCGCCTGGCTGGCAATGATGGTCGCCATGGTGGCCAGAGCCACGAAAGGCCCAAGCGCCCAGTCAGGATGCATCTCGAAGAACGGGCTGACCACATTCTCGGGACCGGCGTTGAGCACGAAGGCGCCCTGGCCGAAATAGTTGAGCAAGAGGCACGGGAACACGAGGCTAAACCAGGCAATGACGATCGGCTTGCGGCCAAAATGGCCCAGGTCGACATAGAGCGCTTCCGCGCCAGTGACAGCCAGGAACACCGCGCCCATCACCACAAAGGCAATGCTCGCATGGGTGATGAGGAATTCTATGGCATGCCAGGGATTGAGGGCCCACAGCACATAGGGGTTCTGGATAATGTGATAGAGTCCGATCCAGCCCATCACCAGGAACCAGATCGCGGTGATCGGCCCGAAGACCACGCCCACCTTGCCCGTTCCAAACCTCTGGACGAAGAACACGCCCAGGATGATCAGGAGGGTAATGGGCACGACCCAGCGGGTCATGTGCGGCGCTACCAGTTCCAGGCCTTCCACGGCTGAGAGCACCGAAATGGCGGGGGTAATCATCGCATCGCCATAGAACATGGCGGCGCCGGCCACGCCCAGCGCCGTGATCCAGACCGGAGGCTTGTCGAACGTCTTTCGCGCCAGCGCCATCAGCGACAGCGTGCCGCCCTCGCCGTTATTATCGGCGCGCGTCACGAAGAACACGTATTTCAACGCAACGGTAAGGGCCAATGCCCAGACGATGAGCGAGAGCAGGCCGAGCACTTCGGTTTCCGTCGCCGCCACGCCCGGACGCACCGCCATCGCCTGCCGGAATGCATAAATGGGGCTGGTGCCGATGTCGCCATAGACGACGCCGATAGCGCCCAGTGTGAGGAGAGGCAAACCGGTTTTGGGGTGGCTGGCCTGTTCGGTCGTTGCGTCACCGGCCTGGTGGCCGGGAGTTTCCGCACGCGTCATGAGCTTGGGGGCTCTCGCTGTTTCAGGGCGGGCGCCGCTATACACCCGTCACCCGTCACACACAACACCCGCAGCTCTTAATAGTTCATGCGCAAACAGGGGCCGCCCCTTGCGGAGCAGCCCCTGCCTGGCAAACGAGGACTTGGAGGTCTTCGAATTATTCGGCGGCTTCAGCCGTCTGGGCAGCCTCTTCATCGCGTGCGGCCTTGGCGGCACTGCCCCACCAGATAAGCTGGTCCAGCATGTCCTTGGTGGAATTGCCGATCGAGCCTTCGATTTCGGTCAAGGCCTTGGTACCGCCAAAACCGGGATGGACTGACATGAAATCCGCGCCGGCGATATGCACGGCCGAACGGGTCGACACCATCTGCAGTTCCACGCCGATGGTGCGCAGGTTCTCGATGGCGCGGGCGGCGCCGACAGTGCCGTAGCCCACGGCGCCGAAGGCCTTCTTGTTCCAGTTGGTATAGGCCTGGTCGATGGCATTCTTGAGCGCGCCGGTGATGGCACGATTGTATTCGGCCACCACGAAGATGAAGCCGTCGAACTCGGAAATCTTGTTCTGCCACTTCACCGCATTGGGGTTCTGCGACGGCATCCAGGCATTGGACGCCATTTCGTCGAAGAACGGCAGGTCGAAATCACGCAGGTCGAGTATCTCGGCGGTGATTTCCGGGCGTTCATTGGCCTTGTCCAGGATCCACTTGGCGGGGATTTCACCGAAGCGGGTGGGACGGGTGGACGAAATGATGACGCCGATCTTGAGCTTGGACATTGGTGTGCCCTCCTTGGTAACAAATCGTAACTGAGGCGATATATGTGCCTGTCGCGAAAAGCCTCAAGAGGGCACGTTTCTGTCAGCCGGGGACACGAACGTGCCCCGGGCACACCAATGTAAGTATAAGAAATCCCAGCATTTTCAGCCGAAATGGTAGAAATGCTGACCAAATCAGGTGCGTTGTGAGACGCCTGAGGGACAGACTGTTCGTCATACCGCAACAGTCTCGGGCGACCGGGTCCGCACCGGCATTTCCTGCAGCCGCTTGTTCACCCGCCGAGGCAAAAACGGAAAAAGCCAGATGCGGCTCTCAAGTAATCGCGCTTGCCTTTATTCATGGCACGATCAATATGGCGTCATATTCATGAGGGATTGGGAGAACATTCATGAAGATCGCCATGATCGCACTGGCTTTTGCTGTCGCCATTGCCAGCACCACAAGTGCAAATGCCCTTGATCGCCGCGTGCGCATCAACAATTACACGTCATATGACATCATCGAATTCTACGCGTCCAACAAAGACGCCACGACCTGGCAGGAAGACATCCTTGGTCGAAACATCCTTCCGTCAGGAAATAGCGTCGTCATCAATATCGACGATGGCACGGGATACTGCATGTACGATTTCCGCGCCGTGTTTGAAGACGGCGATGAGCTCGTGAAATACGGCAATAATGTCTGCGAAATGAGCGACTTCAACTACCGGGACTGACCCCCTCGTCGTTCTACGGTGACGGCCCCCTATTGTCCTTCCAGGGCAAGGCGGTAGCGCCGTGTTGCCTCGGCAAAGCCCATCAGCAGGGCATCGGCGGTAATGCCATGGCCGATGGATGCTTCGGCGACACCCGGAACCGCCGCCTGGAAGGCGGGGAGGTTATCCAACGTCAGGTCGTGCCCGGCATTGACCCCCAAGCCCGCGTCCAATGCCGCATGGCAGGTTTCTGCGAGGGCGTTGAGTTGCCGCTCCGCCTGTTCGGCATCGTCAAAACAGGCGCCATAGGGGCCGGTGAACAATTCCACCCGGTCGGCCCCGGTCGCCCTGGCGGCGGCAATGCCCGCCTCCCCGGCATCCGGATCGCAGAACAACGCAATGCGCCGGTC
>CBFGTF010000134.1:0-7933 GCA_965651655.1 uncultured Devosia sp. | reverse complement strand
CGGGCGCCGTTTTCAGCCAGCCAGCCATCCTTGTCGGCCATGTGATGGAGCTTGTGGACGGTGTAGCGGGCGGCCAGCGCCTGTTCGCAGGAGGCGAGAAGCGGATGGGTCTGGAGGATTTCGATGGTCATGGAAGTGGTCCGGAATGAGTGGCTGCGGAAACGGCCGGACCCCTTCGCAGCGCGGTAAGGCGTTGATTGCGCGCGAATGAGAGCATTTTATACCCCAACCCTGCAAGCCAGACCTGCACGAAAAAGCGGCATGCCATGATCTTGAGTGTCTGGACGGCAGATTTCAAACGTGTAGCAATGTCCCTAGCGATGGGAACGCCGTATCACCCCAGCGGAGTATAATGGCCGACAAAACGCCATTTGACGAAATGTACAATCCGGATGGGTCCGTCCGCGAACCCTACCGTGCCCTGTCGGAATGGTTGTCCGAACAGCCTGACAAGGGGCTGGCCTTGATGCAGACCGATGCGGAGGCGATTTTCCGCAGGCTGGGCATCACCTTTGCCGTCTATGGGTCCGACGAGGGGACCGAGAAGGTCATCCCCTTCGACGTCATTCCGCGCATCATCGCCGCCAATGAGTGGCGCCGGCTGTCCAAGGGGATCGAGCAGCGCGTCAAGGCGCTCAACGCCTTCCTCTATGACATCTATCACCGCCAGGAGATATTGAAGGCCGGGCGGGTGCCGGAAAAGCTCATCCTCAACAATGCGGCCTTCTGTCCGCAGATGATGGGGCTGGAGCCGGCCAAGGGCGTCTATGCCCATATCATCGGTGTCGACATCGTGCGGGTGGGACCGGACGAATTCTATGTGCTGGAAGACAATCTGCGCACGCCTTCGGGGGTCAGCTACATGCTGGAAGACCGCGAGGCGATGATGCTGCTGGCGCCGGACCTGTTCCACCGTTCAAAGGTGGCGCCGGTGGAAACCTATCCGGAGAACCTGCGACGGACGCTGGAAAGCGTGGCGCCGAACGGGTTCAAGGGGAGCAGCCCGAACATCGCAGTGCTGACCCCGGGGATCTATAATTCGGCCTATTTCGAGCATTCGTTCCTGGCCGACCAGATGGGCGCCCAGCTTTGCGAGGGGCCGGACCTGTTCGTCGACGGCGGCAAGGTCTTCATGCGCACCACCACCGGACCGGAGCAGGTGGATGTCATCTATAGGCGCATTGATGACGACTATCTGGACCCATTGACCTTCAGACCCGATTCCATGCTGGGGGTGCCGGGCCTGTTCGATGCCTATCGCGCCGGCAATGTCACGCTGGTCAATGCGCCGGGGACCGGCATTGCCGACGACAAGGCGGTCTATACCTATGTGCCCGACATCATCGAATTCTACCTCGGTGAGAAGGCGCTGCTCTCGAACGTGCCGACCTATAATTGCACCGACGAGGACCAGCGCGCCTGGGTGCTGGAGAACATCGCGGACCTGGTGGTCAAGGAAGTGCACGGTTCGGGCGGCTACGGCATGATGGTGGGGCCGACGGCCACAAAGGCCCAGCATGCCGAATTCAAGAAGAAGATCGAGGCGCGCCCGGATAATTACATCGTGCAGCCGACGCTGAACCTGAGCACCTGCCCCACGCATATCTCGGGCGACGTGGCGCCCCGACATGTCGATCTCAGGCCCTATGTGCTGGTGGGCGACGAAGTGCGGATCACGCCGGGCGGGTTGACCCGCGTGGCCCTCAAGAAAGGCTCGCTGGTGGTCAATTCGTCCCAGGGTGGCGGGACGAAAGATACGTGGGTGCTGGAAGATTGATGGTCTTTGAGATGTTTCAGCACAGTGACCCGAAGCCCCCCTCCCCAACCTTCTCCGCAAGGGGGAGGGTGCGGACCTGCGAATATGACCAGTTGATGCCACATGCACAATGCGGCACCTCCCCCCTTGCGGGGGAGGTTGGGAGGGGGGGCTATATGCTCCTGCCCAACTCATGAGAATGCTCGGACGCACCGCGCAAAACCTGTTCTGGCTCAGCCGCTATGTGGAGCGGGCGGAGAATATGGCGCGCCTGCTCGAAGTAGGCTATCGCATGTCGCTCACCAGCCGGCGCGAGGGCGGAGCAAGCGAGCATCTGGTTTCGATGATGCAGGCGGCCGAAGTGGACGAGGGGTTCGACGCCAAGCATGAACTGGCCGATGTCGACACCGTCGCCCATTACATGATGTTCGATCCGGACAATCCCTCCTCGGTCTATTCGTGCCTCCAGGCAGCGCGGACCAATGCACGCTCGGTCCGCACGGCGATCACCACCGATATGTGGGAGAGCATGAACGGGGCATGGCTTGAATTCTCGCAGATCAGGCCGCGCGATGTACGCGGGGCCAAGCTGCTGGGCCTGTTGCAATGGGTCAAGCAGCGCAGCCACGAATTCCGCGGGGCGCTGCTGGGCACCATATTGAGAGACGACGGCTTCAACTTCCTGCAGGCGGGCAATTTCGTCGAGCGCGCGGACAACACCGCCCGCATTCTCGACATGAAATATTACGTGCTGCTGCCGCGCGCCACGCAGGTGGGCGGAGATCTCGATATCCAGCAATGGACGCTTATCCTGCGCGCGGCCTCCGCCCACAGGGCCTATCGGCATGTCTATCACGACCGCTACAAGGCGCATAACATTGCAGATTTTCTGATCCTCAGGCCAGAAATGCCGCGAAGCCTGGTCTATTGCGCCAATTTCGTGCAGCAGAACCTGGACAGCCTGAGCAAGATCTATGGCCGCAAGGAGAGCTGCAACCAAGCGGCGGACAGCCTGCTGGCCATGGTGGAAAACACCAGCATGGAAGCCATTTTCACCGAGGGACTGCACGAATTCCTCAATGAATTCATCGCCCGAAACAACCGGGTGACCGAGACGCTTTCGGAAAGCTATAACTTCTACTGACATGCATATCGACATCGAACACAGGCTGACATTTGCCGTGCCCCAGGGCACGACGCATGTCTTGCTGCACCTGTTGCTGACACCGAGCAGCGGGCCATCGCAGACGGTGGACAGCTGGAGCGTGGAAGTGGCCGGGATCGGCAATGCCGGGCGATTTCGTGATGGCTTCGGCAATGCGGTGCATCTGGTAAACCAGAACCGTCCCGAGGGCGAGGTGCTCGTCGTCGCACGGGGCGTGGTGACCACGCGTGACACCCATGGCGTGCTGGGCAAGCCCGGGGGAGAGCCGGTGCCAGCGCTCTACAAGCGCGTGACGCCGCTGACCAAGGCGCCAGTGACCCTCTATGGCAAGTATCGCAATGCCAAGGAGGGGCGGCTCGACATATTGCATGGGCTGATGGCCAGGGTCGGGGAAACTCTTGGCCTTGCCGAGGCGTTGGAGGCGCCCACGCAAATGCAGGCGACGGGCGAGCAGAGCCAGAGTCAAGGCGGCGAGGAGACATCGATATTGCCCCCGGCCGCCGACTACGCACATCTGTTTATCGGCGCCGCCCGAGCTCTCGACATCCCGGCGCGTTTTGTCTGCGGCTATGTAGCGGCGAGCGATGGGATGGAAGGCGGCCTGCACGCATGGGCCGAGGCGTTTGATGACCGGCTGGGCTGGATCGGGTTCGACGCACGCAACCAGCTTTGCCCCACCGAGCGCTATGTGCGGCTGGCGGTTGGCCTTGATGCCGAGACGGCGATGCCCCTGCGCACCGTGCCGATTGGCGAGGTCGCACAGAGCGCTGGCGTTACGGTGGGCAATCCCTGAAGGCTCTTGCGCCGGATCGAGGCGCGTTCCGGCCATTCCCTGGCGCCAGGCCGGAAAAGTGCGCTTCCAGGCCTAGAGACTGAGTACCCATAGCCAGCCCGAGATCGTGACCGCGGACAGGACCGTGGCGATCAGGATCGTATTGGCGGCCACACTCACTCCCCGTTCGTAGAAGGTGGCAAAGACATAGATGTTGATGCCCGCGGGCATGGCGGAAAGCAGAATGCCGTAGCGCGCGATGTCCATAGGGACATGAAACACCCAGATCATCAGGGCATAGGCGATGGCAGGATGGATGATGAGCTTGATGAGCGAGGCCACCAGGGCCTGTTTCCAGTTGTCCGAAAGCTTGAACTCGTTGAGCGCGCCGCCGATGCCGAACAGGGCCGCCGGGACCACGGCCTGGCCCAGCATGGAGAAGAAGGCCGCGACCGGTTCGGCCAGTTCGAGGCCTGACAGAGACAGGGCAATGCCGCTCAAAATACCCCAGATCAGCGGATTGGTGCCGACGCGCCTGATGGCCAGGATCATTGTCGGGCCGAGGGGCTGGCCGCCGCGCCGGGTCAGTTCCATGGTCACCATGCCCAGGGTGAGCAGGATCGCGCCATGCAGGCCGATGATGGAGAGCGTGACCGGCAGGGCGCCCTCGCCATAAGCGCGGCTCATGATCGGCAGGCCCACCAGCACCGTATTGGAGAAAGTGCCGGCAAAGCCGACGGACACTGCTTCGCCCGGGCGATTGCCGAAAACGCGCCGTGCCACCAGGATGCCGATGATAAAGCAGGCAATGGCCCCCAGATAGAATGGGCCGATGATGCCGATATTGAAGGCGGCGCGGAAGTCGCTGGTGCCGATCGAATAGAACAGGAGGCACGGGGTGGCGAAATTATTGACGAAGGCAATCAGTGCCTTGACCCCATCGGCGGGATAGAGGCCAAAACGCACGGCCAGATAGCCCAGCGCGATGAGCGCAAAGATGGGCGCGATAACAGCGAGAATGGAAAGCATCGGCCAGCGACCCGGGCCTTGAGAGCAGATACCCTGCCCTAGCCCTCGCCGCCGGCAAGGTCAATGTTCATCTTGTATGGTAGATTAAACGAAAGGAATTCCCTCCACAAACGAAAGCATATGTCATATAAGCGAACGCATAATCCATAGAGGTAGCGCAATGCTGGACATTTTCGTGATAGGCGGCGGCATCAATGGCGCCAGCGTGGCGCGCGATGCGGTTGGACGCGGCTATTCGGTTGCGCTGGCGGAAATGAACGATCTGGCCTCGGGCACCAGTTCGGCAGCCACAAAGCTGATCCATGGCGGTTTGCGCTATCTCGAACATTACGAGTTCCGGCTGGTACATGAGGCGCTGGCGGAACGCGAAGTGCTGTGGGCGGCGGCACCACATATCATCTGGCCGCTGCGCTTTGTCCTGCCCCATCACAAGGGTCTCAGGCCTGCGGCAGTGTTGCGGGCGGGATTGGCGCTATACGACTATATGGGCGGGCGGCGCCTGCTGCCCCCGACCAAGACGCTGGACCTGACCCGCGACGAAGCCGGAAAGCCGCTGAAACCCGGTTACAAGCTGGCCTTTGAATATTCCGACTGCTGGGTGAACGATGCGCGCTTCGTGGTGCTCAATGCCCGCGATGCGGCGGATCGCGGTGCGGCTGTGCATGTGCGCACAAAGGTGGTGTCGGCACGGCGCGAAAACGGTGCCTGGATCATTGAACTCGACGGCGAAGCAGGCCGGCAGACGGTAGCGGCCCGCATGCTGGTCAATGCGGCTGGCCCCTGGGTGGACAACGTCATCAATGGCGTCATGGGGAAGAATGGCGCGCATAATGTGCGGCTGGTCCAGGGCAGCCATATCGTGGTCAGGAAGCTCTATGATCACGACCGCTGCTACTTCTTCCAGAACAGCGACGGGCGCATCTTCTTTGCCATTCCCTATGAGGATGATTTCACCCTGATCGGCACCACAGACAGGGATTATCACGGTGACCCCAAGGACGTGGCGATCACACCCGAGGAAACCGACTACCTGCTCAAGGCCGCCAGCGAGTATTTCGCCAGGGGCGTCACAAGGGACGACATCGTCTGGACCTATTCGGGCGTCAGACCGCTGTTCGACGATGGCGCCAGCGCCGCACAGGAAGCGACACGCGACTATGTGCTCAAGCTTGATGGCGACGCGGAAAGTGGCGCGGTGGTCAACGTGTTCGGCGGCAAGCTGACAACGTCGCGGCGGCTGGCCGAATCGGTGCTGGAAAAGATCGAGGAGGTACTGGGCAGGAAGGGCGAGGCCTGGACCAAGGGCAGCACCCTGCCCGGCGGCGATTTCGGCCCCAAGAGCTTTGATGCGGAAGTGCGGCGGCTGGGCATGGAATATCCGGGCCTGCCGGGAACGCTTTTGCGCCGGCTGATGCGGCTTTACGGAACGCGGGCGCGGGTGTTGCTTGGTTCGGCCAGTAGCGAGGCCGATCTGGGCACGCATTTCGGTGCGGACCTTTATGCGACCGAGGTGGATTATCTGGTTGCGAGCGAATGGGCGCGGACGGCACAAGATGTGTTGTGGCGGCGCACGAAACTGGGGCTGAAGGTGAGCACCGAGGACGTGGCGCGTCTGGAGGAATATATGCGGTCGCGGACGTAGCCGCGCGCTGGATACAGCACCTCTCCTTGACAGGGGAGGATGAAGAAAGAGCCGCAGAGCCGGTGGGGAGTTTTCATGACCAAGTTCATTCTGGCGATCGACCAGGGCACGACATCGAGCCGGGCCATCGTGTTCGATGGGACACGCAAGATCGCCGGTGTCGGCCAGAAGGAGTTCACCCAGCACTTTCCGCAGGATGGATGGGTTGAGCACGACCCGGAGGAAATCTGGGAAAGCGTTGTCTGGTCGGTGAAGACCGCGCTGGCCGCGGCCAAGGTTTCCGCGGCGGACATTGCCGCCATCGGCATCACCAATCAGCGCGAAACGGTGATTATGTGGGAGAAGGCAACCGGCAAGCCCATCCACAATGCCATAGTCTGGCAGGACCGGCGCACGGCCACGCTCTGCGCCGAACTCAAAAGTGCCGGACACGAGCCCCTGTTCACGCAGCGGACCGGCCTGCTGCTTGACCCTTACTTTTCCGGCACCAAGATCAAGTGGCTGCTCGATAATGTCGAGGGCGCGCGGGAACGGGCGGAAAAGGGCGAACTGGCCTTTGGCACCGTGGACAGTTTCCTCATCTGGCGCCTGACGGGCGGCAAGGTTCATGCGACCGACGCGACCAATGCGGGACGCACTTTGCTGTTTGATATCGGCCGCAACGCCTGGGACGACGAGCTTTGCGCGCTGCTGGATGTGCCAGCAACGATCCTGCCCGTGGTCAAGGACTGCGCCGATGATTTCGGGGTGACGGAGGCGACGCTGTTTGGCACCGCCATTCCCATTCTCGGTGTGGCGGGCGATCAGCATGCCGCCACAATCGGCCAAGCCTGCTTTGAGCCCGGCATGGTCAAATCAACCTATGGCACGGGGTGCTTTGCCCTGCTCAATACCGGCACGGACATGGTGCCCTCGCAGAACCGGCTGCTGACCACCATCGCCTATCGGCTCGACGGCAAGACGACCTATGCGCTCGAAGGCTCGATCTTCATCGCGGGGGCTGCAGTACAATGGATTCGCGATGGGCTGAAGCTTGTGAAGCATGCCAGTGAAACCGGCCCTCTCGCCCGCACGGCTGACCCCAGCCAGAATGTCTATATGGTCCCCGCCTTTGTGGGGCTGGGCGCGCCCTGGTGGGATGCCGAAGCGCGCGGCGCCATCTATGGCATCACTCGCAATACCGGCCCTGCCGAGATCGCCAAGGCGGCGCTGGAGGCAGTCTGCTACCAGACGCGCGACTTGCTGGAAGCCATGCGCAAGGACTGGCAGGGCGGGGGCAGTGAAACGGTGCTGCGGGTCGATGGCGGCATGGTAGCCTCCGACTGGACCATGCAGTTTCTCGCCGACATTCTGGATGCGCCCGTGGATCGGCCGACAATTCTCGAAACCACGGCATTGGGAGCCGCCTGGCTCGCAGGCATGAAGGCGGGTGTGTGGCCGGGAATGAATGAATTCGCTGCCGGCTGGGCGCGAGACCAGCGCTTCGAACCCAAGATGGAGGCGGCAACGCGTCGGGCAAAGGTTGCGGGCTGGGATGATGCCGTGCGGCGGACACTGACCCGCTAGGCT
>CBFGTF010000133.1:0-7940 GCA_965651655.1 uncultured Devosia sp. | reverse complement strand
CCTGCCGATAAAGGCGCGTGCCCGCGGGATCGCGTCGTGGAGATACTGGTCCGGTCCCAGCATCTTGCGGGCATTGAGGGCATTTGCACCCAGAAGGGGAAAATCCACCGGCTCTATGTCGCAGGCCCAGCCCGGATAGTCCGTGGCCCAGCAGCGGCCATGGTGCGCCAGCAGGTTCCTGAGCAGGCTGTAGCCATGATAGTCGAAAGCCAGGAGACCGTCGGTGACGTACATGTGGCCGCCCGGCACGCCATTGCGGGGAATGATGCGCTCGGCGTGAAAGCCGGGCAGCGGCGCATCGCCCAGATAGACCGCGGCCAGGATATGGCAGGCGCCGTGCCCGAAGAAGACGCGGTCCGGCAGTGCCCAGCGGCGGACATGGTCCTGCTTGATGCCCGGTTTGAGCCGGTACATGGCTAGCTGGCGAAACTTCGGACCAGCGAGCCGGCCACCAGATACCAGCCATCGACCAGCACGAAGAAGATCAGCTTGAAGGGCAGGGAGATGACCACCGGCGGCAGCATCATCATGCCCATGCTCATGAGCACCGAGGCCACGACCATGTCGATGACCACGAAGGGCAGGAACAGCAGGAAGCCGATTTCAAAGGCCCGGCGCAGCTCCGATATGATGAATGCCGGGACCAGCAATTGCAGCGGGATGGCCTCGGGCTCGTCGGGCGGCTCGGCTTCGGTCAGATCGTAGAAGAGCTCCAGGTCCCGGTCCCGCACATTGGCGCGCATGAATTCGTGGATCGGGGCCGCGCCCGCGTCAAAGGCCTCGGCGAATTCTATCTCTCCCGCCATCAGCGGGGCGATGCCCTGATCATAGCTCTGCTGCAGGGTCGGCTGCATGATGAAGAACGTCAGGAACAGGGCCAGCGAGACCATGACGGTATTGGGCGGCGCCGTCTGGAGACCGATGGCGGTGCGCAGCAGCGAGAGCACCACCACGATGCGGGTGAAGCTGGTCACCATCACCAGGATCGAAGGCGCCAGCGACAGAAGGGTGATCAGCCCGATGAGCTGGATGGCCCGCTCGGTCAGCGTCGTGTCGTCACCGAAATCGATGGACAGGTCCTGGGCATAGACCCGGCCTGTCAGGGCAATGACAAGGCCGGCGGCAACCAGGAGCGGCAGAAGGCGCTTCCAGCGCGGGGTGCGCGCCGGATCAGGATCGGTTGGCAGGATTGCCGGTCTCGTGCTCAAGCGCTTCGCCTTCGCTCACCTTGTCGTCGTCCTCTTTAGCTGAGTCGGCAGGCCGCTCGGTCGAAATGTCCGGGTTTTGCCCGGTCACGGTGGGGTCCTGGACGCTGACGGGCCGCAGGAGGCCGGTGTGGCGCAGCGAGCGGGTGGCCCGGCGGACGGGCGTTTCGGCCGGTGAAGTCGCGATGGGCGCCGCTGCGGCCTCGGATTCCGGGGCCGGTTCCACAGCAGTGGCACCTGGCTTGGCCGGAATGGGCTTGCGGCCCACAATGGCGGGGAGGGGGCGCCGCTGGGGCGTTGCCTGGACCTGCTCCTCGACGGCAATGCCGGTTTCCACGACCACATCCTGCGGGCCGCCGGTGAGGATGAGGTGCTCGACATCGTCGCGCCGGATGATCAGCAATTGCCGTTTCGGGTCGATGGAGAGCGTGTCTACGACGGAGAGCCGCCGATTGCGGCCGCGCACGGCATTGCCGGAAAACTTCGACAGGAGCTTGAGCAGCCATACCGCCAGGATGATGAGCACCACGACAATGCCCAGGGCAAAGATCATGGTGAGGATGGTGTTGCCACTGCCGCCGAACAGGCCGGTGATGAACTGCACGCGCATGACCTCCAAGTGCATTTCGCCTGGGCAACGCCATAGCGCGATTCCGGGTCCGGCAATAGCTGGGGCGGCGTCCGGATCGGCACTTCTTGCCCAGCAATGCGGTCAAATCTGCAAAATGCAGCGGGATTTGCCGCCGCCAGGGGTGTGCTTAACGCTTGGTTAACCATTCACCCGGCAAGAATTGCCCTGTTGCAGCACTTGCGGGAGTTCGGCCGATGGGCCTCATGGACATGCCAGTCTTTTCGGCGCTGACCGACAAGATGCGCTGGCACCAGACCCGTCAAGGCCTGCTTGCCGAAAACGTAGCCAATGCCGAAACCCCGGGATATCGCGGCCGCGACCTCAAGCAGTACGATTTTGCCGATCGCCAGACCATGCTTGGCTCCTCGGCAGTGGTGACGACGGTCACGCAGCCCATGCATTTCTCGGCATCGTCGGGTGAGGGGGGCGCATTCGATGCGCAGCGCATGGCCAATTTCGAGATCACCCCCGAGGGCAACGGGGTGACGCTGGAAGACGAGATGATGAAGGTGACCACCAATATGATGGACTACCAGGCCGCCACGTCCCTCTACCAGAAATCCATCCGCATCCTGCGCGTCGCAATGGGCAAGAATGTCTAGCGCGCTGGCAGAGGTATTCCAGAGGTAGATCATGGACTTCAACTCCTCACTCCGCATCGCTGCAACGGGCCTGCATGCGCAGACTGCCCGAATGCGCGTCATTGCGGAAAACATCGCCAATGTGGATTCGGCCGGCACGGCGCCGGGGGAAGAGCCCTATCGCCGCCGTATTCCCACATTCGAGACCAGCTTCGATTCAGATGTCGGCGGGCGCGTCGTTGAAATCGGGCGGCTGGCCTATGACATGAGCGCCTTTACCTCGCGGTTCGAGCCGGGCCATCCGGCCGCGGACGAGAACGGCTATGTGCAATATCCCAATGTCAACACGCTGATCGAGACGGTGGACATGCGCGAGGCCCAGCGCAGCTATGAAGCCAATCTCAACGTGGTCACGGTGACCCGGCAGATGCTCGGGCGCACGCTCGACATCCTGCGCGGCTGATAGATCAGGAGGCTCGCCATGGCCATCAATACCCCATTCAATGCTGCCGCCACCGCCTATGGCAATGCCAGCCGGCTGATCAACCAGGCGGCGAAGCCCAATGCCGACCTGACAGCGACGGCGCCCTCGGCGGGCGGCAATTTTGCCGATCTGCTGGCCCAGAACGTGCAAGGGGTCGTCGACCAGGGCAATGCCACCAACCAGATGGCCATGGACATGGTCAGCGGCAAGGCCAATGTGGTCGACATGGTCACGGCGCTTTCCGAGACCGAAATGGCCATCGAATCCATGGTCACGATCCGCGATCGCGTGATCTCGGCCTATGAGGAAATCATGCGGATGCCCATCTGAGCCGGCACTTGATCATCCAGTGACCCTTCCCGGGCCTGACCCGAGGGCCACGCGACAGGGCATTGGATGTTGATAATGGTCTTCGGGCCGCGCCCGAGGACGGCCCGGAGGTGCTGGTGGCCCCGGTGGTCTGCTAGACTAGAGGTCGATTCGACAGGATATCGATTGCCATGACCGGCGCAGAAGTGCTCGACATTGCCAGCCAGGGCATCTGGACGCTGATCATCGTCTCGCTGCCCATGATGCTGGTGGGGCTTCTGGTCGGCGTGGTCATCGCCCTGTTCCAGGCCCTGACGCAGATCCAGGAAATGACCCTGGTCTTCGTGCCCAAGATCATCGCCATCTTCATCACCATGCTCATAACCCTGCCGTTCCTGGGCGCCACCATGGCCGGCTATATGGACCGGGTGGTCGACATGATCATCGTGGGTGGCTGAGGGTGACGCTCAGCCTCGATTGGCTGCCGGCCACCGCCTTTACCTATATCATCCTGTTCGCGCGCATCGCCGCCATGCTCATGCTGATGCCGGCGCTGGGCGAGCAGACCATTCCGGTGCGCATGCGCCTCGGATTTGCGCTGGCCTTCACGCTGGTGGTCTATCCGCTGCTGGCCGAGGTGATCCCGGCCATGCCGGCGGAGCTTGGCGGCATGGTGGGCCTATTGTTCCATGAACTGGCGGTGGGGCTGATCATCGGCGCCATCGTGCGCATCACCGTCATGGCCACGCAGGTGGCGGGCACGATCGTGGCCTTCCAGGCCGGCCTTTCGGGCGCACTGGCGGCCGACCCGACCCAGATGGGCGTGCAGGGCGCGGTGTTTTCCAGTTTCCTCTCGTTCCTGGGCATCACCCTGATCTTTGCCACGGACCTGCATCACATGGCGCTCGCGGCAATCTATGACAGCTATATGGTGTTCTCGCCCACCGATCCGCTGATGTTCGAGGATGCCATGCAATTGGCGGTGCGCACGGTCAGCAGTGCCTTCGCGGTCGGCGTGCAGATGTCGGCGCCCTTCATCGTCTTCGGCCTGGTATTCAACCTGGGTGCGGGCATCCTGGCGCGGCTGATGCCGCAATTGCAGGTCTATTTCGTGCTGATGCCGGCCAATATCATTGTCGGGCTGCTGCTGTTCGCGATCCTCCTGGTGATGATGATGGGGTGGTATCTCACCTCCTTTGAAAATCACCTGGCGATGTGGCGAGGCTAGCCCATGTCGGACGAAGCACCGGATCAAGACTCCAAAACAGAAGACCCCTCCCTAAAAAAGCTGGAGGATGCCCACAAGAAGGGCGATGTCGCCAAGAGCCAGGAGGTGACGACCTGGTTCATGCTGCTGGGATCGGCCATCGTCTTCACCATGCTCTCGCCCTGGGCCAGCCAGCAACTGAGTACGTCGCTGGGCCTGATCATCATGAATGCGGACCAGTTCGACCTCGAAGGCGCCGGCTTTGCCGACTTCTTCAACGGGCTGGCCTTTACCCTGATCGGGGTGACGCTGATCCCGCTCGCCGTGCTGCTGGCCTGCGGGATCCTGGCCAACCTGGTGCAGCATCGCCTGGTCTGGTCCTATGACCCGATCAAGCCCAAACTGTCCAAGCTGTCGCCCATTGCCGGGGCGAAACGGCTGTTCTCGACCGATGCCCTGGTCAATTTCGGCAAGGGATTGATCAAGATCGCGGTGGTGGGGACTATCGTGGTGGTGGTGTGCTGGCCCGAACGGGACCGGCTCGACACCATGATGACCGCTGATCCGATCATGATCCTGCTCGACTTCCAGGAGATCGGCATCAAGATCTTTGCCGCCGTGCTGGCGGTGATCACCGCGATTGCCGCCGCCGACTTCTTCTATGTCCGCCAGAAATGGTGGAAGCGGCAGATGATGACGGTTCAGGAGACGCGCGAAGAATACAAGCAGATGGAAGGCGACCCGCATGTGAAGGGGCGCATCCGCCAGCTTCGCCAGGAGCGCGCCCGCGGCCGCATGATGGCGGCAGTGCCCGACGCGACCGTGGTCATCACCAACCCGACCCACTTTGCCGTGGCGCTCAAATACGACAAGTCCATGGCCGCGCCCAAATGCGTGGCCAAGGGAGCGGACGCCGTGGCCCTGCGCATCCGCGAACTAGCCAAGGACAATGACGTCCCCATCGTCGAAAACCCGCCCCTGGCTCGGGCGCTGTTCGCCTCGGTGGAGATTGACGAAACCATCCCCGCCGATCACTTCAAGGCAGTGGCAGAGGTCATCGGCTTCGTGATGGGCCTCAAGCGCCGGAGCGGTGGCTGGCGCCCGAGTGCGTAGACGGCTGTGTTGATGAGGTTCCCTGCTCCCTCCGGAGGGGAAAGTGGCGCGTGGCGCGGATGAGGGGCGCTGCCTTTGTGCCCCGATGGGCCTCAGCCCGCTTCCCTGAGGCGCATGGTCACGCAGATGGCGGAGCTTCTGCGCCACACTGATGTTGAAAAGCCGCTTCGCACTCCCACGCGGGCGGACCATTTGATAGACCTTTTGGTGTGTCCTGATTCGGGACAACCCAATACGCGCTGGAGCAGATCACAATGGCATCGACGCCGCTCGGCGAGGACAGTTATCCCGAACCGGTTCTGGATGCAGGGCGCGGCGGCGCCGGCCTGTGGCGGGTGGTGGTGCTCGGCGCCATCCTGGTGGTCGTGGCCGTGGTCTTCTCGCTGTTCGGCGACCGCATCCCATCCGAAGTGGTCATGACCTTTGTGGGCGTGCTGGCGGTGGCCGGGGTGTTCTTCCTGTTCGGCCTGGCCGCGGGGCTGTTCCGCTTCGCCACCAGTGAAGAGCGGCGCACGCTGAGCCATGCCGTGGTCGACAGCCTGCCATTTGGCGCCGTCATTGCCGACCGAGATGGCAAGATTTCCTATGTGAACCAACACTATGGCAGCTTTCCCGGCGCCATGACCAATGGCGTTCCGGTGGGGGTGCCCCGTCTGTTCTCCGGCTATGCGGACGCCGGCGAGGCGATCTACCGGCTGTCGCGGGCGGCGCGGGACGGACGCAGCGCCATCGAGGATATTCGCGTGCCCGGCGGGCTCGGCGGTTCGCAGGCCGAGGCCACCAGGGTGTTCTGGTATCGGGTTTCGGTGCGGCCATTGCCGCAGACCGAGGACAATCGCAAGTCGCTGGTGGCCTGGTCGGTCGAAGACATTACCCGCGACCGCGAGAACAATGAGACGGCGTTCCGCGACCTGCAGCGCGCCATCGATTATCTCGACCATTCACCGTCCGGTTTCTTTTCGGCCGATGCCCATGGCCGTATCCAGTATCTCAACTCGACCCTGGCCGACTGGCTCGGCTATGACCTGGCCGAGTTCAATGCCGGGCAATTGGCGCTGACCGACATCGTGCGTGGCGATGGCGCGACGCTGCTGATGCGGGGCAGGGGCGACGGGGAAATCCGCACGGAAATCATCGATATCGACCTCGTGCGCCGCAATGGCACGACGCTGCCGGTGCGCTTGCTGCATCGCGCGGCAAGGCTGGCCGATGGCGAACTGGGCGAAACGCGGACGCTGGTGCTCGACCAGTCCAGTGCCCCCGATGTCGAGGAGGAACTGCGCGCCGCCGAAGTGCGGTTCTCGCGCTTTTTCAACGACACGCCCTTTGCCATTGCCACGCTCGATGGCGAGGGCCGCATCGTGCGCACCAATGCGCCGTTCGGCCGCATTTTCCATTGGTCGGGCGAGGACAAGAGCCTCGAATTGCAGCCGCTGCACGATCTTATCGGCGAGGCCAGCCGCGACAAGCTGATCCGCGCGCTTGCCGACGCCACCGCGCAGCGCTCCGAGGTCGAGCCGGTCGATGCGGTGCTGAGCGCCGAGGGGGACCATGCCGTCCGCCTCTATATCTCGGCCTCCGAAGTCAGCGCCGGCTCGCCCGAGCAGATCAATGTCTATGCGCTGGACATGACCGACCAGCGCAAGCTGGAAGCGCAATTTGCCCAGAGCCAGAAGATGCAGGCCGTCGGCCAGCTGGCTGGCGGCGTCGCGCATGATTTCAACAATCTGCTCACCGCCATTATCGGATTTTCGGACCTGCTGCTTTTGAAGCACAAGCCGGGCGATCCATCGTTCAACGAGCTGATGCAGATCAAGCAGAATGCCAATCGCGCAGCCGGTCTCACCCGGCAATTGCTGGCCTTCTCGCGGCGCCAGACGCTGCGGCCGCAGGTGCTGGAGCTGCCGCTGATCGTCGATGACCTGACGGTGCTGCTCAAGCGCATGATCGGGGAGAAGAACAATCTCACGGTCGAGCATGGCCGCAATATCTGGCCGGTGCGGGCCGATGTGGTGCAGCTTGAACAGGTGATCATCAACCTGGTGGTCAATGCGCGCGACGCCATGCCCAATGGCGGCGCGATCACCATCCGCACCGCCAATGTCACCGAGGCCGAGACGGCGGCGCTGAGGTTCGAGGGCATGGTGCCCGCCGATTATGTGCTGATCGATGTCGAGGACACCGGCACGGGGATGAGCCAGGAGGTCATCAGCAAGATCTTCGAGCCCTTCTTCACCACCAAGGAGCTGGGCAAGGGCACGGGCCTGGGTCTTTCGACCGTCTATGGCATCGTCAAGCAGACCGAGGGTTTCATCTATCCGGTCTCGACTGTTGGGGTGGGGACGACGTTCAAGATCTTCCTTCCCCGCTATGTTCCGACCGCCGAGGAGGCTGCCGCCAAGGCCGCCAT
>CBFGTF010000132.1:0-8025 GCA_965651655.1 uncultured Devosia sp. | reverse complement strand
CGCTGGCGCCCTACCTTGCCGAGACGGCGGACAAGTACCGCTACGGCTATTAGGCCAAGAGGTCGCTCCATTCGGGGTGGCGGCGGAACTGGACGACGACATAGGGGCAGACAGGGGTGATCTTGAACTGCTCGCTGCGGGCGTCGGCAATGGCGGCCTTGACCAATTGCAGGGCGATGCCCCGACCCTCGAAGGCCGGCGGTACGCCGGTATGGTCAATCACCATGGGACCGTCGCCGCTCTTCTTGTAGGTCATTTCCGCTTCGGCGCCGGGCGCCAGGCGGATGACATAGCGGCCACGAGTGGGCCCTTCTTCGCGCGTGATCTTGTAGTCGCCATCGGCCATGGTCTTGATTTTCCTATGTGGAGTTAACTGCGAATGGGCGGCGCGGCCAATTCGGGGAAGAGGGCGCGCTCGGGCAGGAAGGGATGGATATCGAGCGCCTGCCTGATGGCTTCAAGGGCTTGCTCGCGCTTGCCCTGGGTGTGGTAGATGAGGGCGCGGCCCGCAAGGGCCCCGAAATGGCGGGGCTCGCGAACAAGGGTTTGCTCGATGTCGGCGAGCGACCTGTCATAGGCGCCGTTGAGGAAATATGCGGTGGCGCGCAGGTTCCAGCCTTCCGCATAGTCCGGGAAATCGGCCACCAGCGCATCGATCAACGGCAATTGGCTGGCCGGGCCCGCCAGGCCCCCGGCACTCATGATCTGGGCGACGCGGGCCGCAATGACAGGGTCGTCCGGCTGGGTCCAGATGGTCCAGATATCGGTGGCAATAGCGCGGGCCGCTGGTTCGTCGGTGGCGGCCGAGAGCCGGGCGAAGAGCGCATCGAGTTCAGCTGACTGGGCGGCGCTGCGGTTATAGGCCTGGGCAAAGGCCGAGGGTGCCGGCGCGAGGGCCAGGAGCAGGGCGGCGATCACCAGTCGGGTCAGGGTGCTCATTGCAGCATCAAGTCTGACCGGTTCGGCAGGCGGCGGCAAGGGTATTCACGGGCGGTTGACAGCCATGGGCCGGTCAGGCTCGGTTGGCGAAACGCTTTGAACGGGATGGGGCCGGCATGAGCCAGTTGCAGTATCACATGATTTCCTCGGGGCCGCGCCCGGTCGCGCCCTTCAGCCACGCGGTGGAAACCGACGGTCTTGTCTTCGTGACCGGGCAGATGCCGACCGACCCCGACGCGCCGGATGCGCCGCTGCCCGAGGGGATCGAGGCGCAGACGCGGCGGGTGATCGAGAATTTGCGGATCGTGCTCGGGGGAATCGGGCTGGGGCTCGAGCATGTCACCATGGCCCGCATCTATCTCACGCAATTCGAGCGCGACTATGCGGCGCTCAATGCGCTGTGGCCGAGCTTTTTCGAGGCCGGGAAACTGCCGGCGCGCACCACGGTGGGGGTGACGGCGCTGGCTGTGGGGGCGCTGGTGGAGATCGATCTGGTGGCGAAGCGGGGCTAGTGCGCAGCGCACTCCACCCAACTTCCACCGTCCGGGGGAGGAGTGGCATCGGGTGCGCTGAGAAGCCGGGCCATTCGAGCTTAGCTCTCATGGCCTTCTCGCCTCAAACCGCTCCACTGGAGCGGTTTGCCCCGCGGGGCGGCTTGAAGCCCCGCAAGGGGGAGGGTGGGCAGGAGCCGAAGCCTTAGTCACCTTTTCTCGAAAGCTCGATCATCCGTTCCACGGCGAGACGGGCAGGGGCGATGATGTCTTGCGGGATCGTCACTTCCTCGGTGCCGGTATGGAGCGACCAGAGGACGTTTTCGAGATTGATGCGCTTCATATGCGGGCAGATATTGCAGCCGCGCAGGAAGTCGACGCCGGTGGTTTCGCTGGCCACATTGTCGGACATGGAGCATTCGGTGACCATGACGACGCGGGGCGGCTTGTTGGTCTTGACCCAGTCGATCATGGCGGCGGTGGAGCCGGCAAAATCCACCGCGTCGATGACCTCGGGCGGACATTCGGGATGGGCGATGATCATGGCCGTGGGATAGGCGTGGCGCAGCTCGGAAATGTCCTCGGCGGTAAAAGTCTCGTGCACCTCGCAGGCGCCGGCCCAGGTGATGATCTTCTTTTTTGTCTTCTTGGCGGTGTTGGCGGCCAGATATTGATCGGGGATCATGATGACCGTGTCGCCCTCGACCCGATTGACGATGTCGAGCGCGTTGGACGAGGTGCAGCACACATCGGTGACAGCCTTCACGGCGGCCGAGGTGTTGACATAGGTGACGACCGGGGCGCCGGGATATTGGGCGCGCATGGCCAGGACATCCTCGGCGGTGATGCTCTCGGAGAGCGAGCAGCCGGCCCGGCTATCGGGGATCAGCACCGTCTTGTCGGGATTGAGCAGCTTGCTCGTCTCGGCCATGAAGTGGACGCCGCACTGGACGATTGTGGATTGCTGCACCTTGGTGGCTTCCACGGCCAGTTGCAGGCTGTCGCCCACCACATCGGCCACGCCGTGATAGATCTGCGGGGTCTGGTAATTATGGGCGAGAATGACCGCGTCCTTCTCCTTCTTGAGCCGGTTGATCTGGAAGATCAGCGGCGCATAGAAGGGCCACTCGATCTCCGGGATCTTGTCCTTGACCCGGTCGAAGATCTTGTCGGTGGCGCGTTCGACGGCCTTTGAGAACTTCAGGTCGAAACTGTCGGCCAGGATGGCGCGGGCCTCGGTGAGCGGGGTCACCGCATTGATCGTCTGAACCATGGAACCCTCTCCCGCCCAAGTGAGCGGGAACCTAGGTATTTTCGGCTTTCATTTCAATGAATGGTCTTGCAGGAATTTCGTCATCCGCCTAACGCTGGGGTCGAATTTCATAGCCGAGGTCTATCTCCATGCCGCAGGACGCCAACGCCATTCGCTCCATTCTCTCGCTGGCGCCGGTGGTGCCGGTCATCATCCTGGATGACGTCGCGCAGGCGCGGCCCCTGGCCGAGGCCCTGGTGGCCGGCGGGTTGCCGGTGCTGGAGGTGACCCTGCGCACGCCCAATGCGCTCAAGGTGATGGAGGAAATGGCCAAGGTGACCGGAGCCATTGTCGGTTCGGGCACGGTGCGGAACGGCGCGCATATGAAGAGTTCGGTCGATGCCGGCTGCCGCTTCATGGTTTCTCCGGGCGCCTCGCCGCGCCTGCTCGACGCGGCCGAGGACGTGGCCATTCCGCTGCTGCCGGGGATCGGCACGCCAACCGAGGCAATGGCGGCGGCCGAGCGCGGCTACAGCTTTCTGAAATTCTTTCCGGCCGAGGCGCTGGGCGGGGCACCGGTGCTCAAGGCCTATGCCTCGCCGCTGCCCGACATCACCTTCTGCCCGACCGGCGGCATCGATCCGGAAAAGGCCAAGGTCTATCTGGGCCTGCCCAATGTCATCTGCGTGGGCGGGTCGTGGATCATGCCGGCCGATGCGCTGGCCTCGGGCGATTTTGCGCGGATCGAGGCACTGGCGAAAGAGGCAAGTGCGCTGAGGGGGTAAGGCCGCAATTGCCATCCCCCGTTCCGCCGCATGGCCTCGGCCATCTGCGCATCGTTCTCTCCGAAACCGCCTATATCGGACCGGGCCGGGCGGATCTGCTCGAAGGTATCGCCCGGACCGGCTCCATCGCTGCCGCCGGCAAAGCGATGGGGATGAGTTACAAGCGGGCCTGGGGGCTGGTGCGAGCGCTGAATGACGGGTTTGGGGCGCCGCTGGTGGTGTCGAGCCGGGGCGGGGCCGAGCAGGGGGGCGCGAACCTTACGCCTTTGGGACGGGAGGCGCTGGCGCGCTATCGGGCCATGCAGGCGCGGGCAGAGGCGGCGATTGAAGACGACGTCAATGCGCTCAGGGCGATGATCGCCGATATTTCCAAATAAACATATCGCTTGCGGGGCAGCCGATAGTGCGGCATCGATATGTTCGATTGAACATATCGAAGTGTGCCGTGACCCGTATCCTGCTTTCCCTTGCCCTCCTGTCCGCGACCTCGTTGCCGGCCGTTGCCGAGACGGTCCATGTCGCTGTGGCCGCCAATTTCACGTCGGTAGCCGAAGAGCTGGCGGAGAAATTCGAGGCAGATAGCGGGCACGATGTCGTGCTGAGCTTCGGCGCCACCGGACAGCTCTATGCGCAGATCACCCAGGCGGCGCCCTTTGCGGTGTTTCTAGCCGCCGATACGGCGCGGCCGGAAAAGGCGATTGCCGAGGGCTTTGGCGTTGATGGCTCCTTGTTTGTCTATGCCGAGGGGCGGCTGGCGCTTTATGGGCCGGGACGTGATCTGAGCGATGGCGAGGCGGCCCTGAAGGGGGACTATCAGAAGCTGGCCATCGCCGATCCGGAGGCCGCGCCCTATGGGCGGGCAGCGGTGGAAGTGCTGGATGCGCTGGGACTCTATGACGCCATAGAACCCCGGCTGGTGCAGGGCGAGACTATTTCGCAGACGCTGCAATTTGTCGAAAGCGGCAATGCGGAACTGGGTTTTGTTGCCGCCAGCCAGGTGCTGGGCAAGGGTGACCAGTGGCTGGTGCCGGGGGCGTTGCATGAGCCGATTGCGCAGGGAGCGGTGCTGCTGAAGCAAGGCGAGGACAATCCGGCGGCTATGGCGTTTGTGGAGTTTTTGAAGACTGATACGGCGGTGGCGGTGATCGAGGGGGCGGGGTATTCGGTGCCGTGAGGGGGCATGAAGGTGCAGTTCACTCGATGTGACACCCTCCCCTCGACGGGGAGGGTTGGGGAGGGGTGGTTCTACGCGCGACATCGCGCGCGCGGGCACCCCCTCCTAGCTCTGCTACAGCCCGTTGGGCCTAGCGCCGCTACCTCCCCCGTTCAGGGGGAGGTAGGCGCAGAACATCGGTGCCGTCGAATTTGGCGGTTACCATGGGCCTGACTGCTCTCCTCTCACCCATCAGCCTCACCCTGGTGCTGGCGCTCTGCGTCACGGTGGTCCTGATCGTTGTTGCGACGCCCATTGCCTGGTGGCTGGCGCATGGGCGCTGGGCTGGCAAGGAGGTGGTGGGCGCGCTGGTGACGCTGCCGCTGGTGCTGCCGCCGACGGTGCTGGGCTTCTACCTGCTGCTGGCGCTGGGGCCGAGCGGGCCGGGCGGGGTGCTGGCCGGATTGTGGGGCGCGCGGACGCTGGCCTTTTCCTTTGCCGGGCTGGTGATCGGCTCGGTGATCGCCTCGCTGCCCTTCATGGTGCAGCCGCTGCGCAATGCCTTTGCCGCGATCGAGACCGAAGTGCTCGAAGTGTCGCAAACCCTCGGAGCATCCCGGTGGCAGCGTTTTGTGCGGGTTGCCCTGCCGCTGGCGCGGCCGGGCTATCTGGTCGGCGCCATAATGAGCTTTGCCCATACGATGGGCGAGTTCGGCGTGGTGTTGATGATCGGGGGCAACATTCCGGGCCAGACCAAGGTGCTGTCGATTGCCATCTATGACTTTGTCGAACGGCTCGAGTGGGACAAGGCGCATGTGCTGGCCGGGGGCATGGTGCTGTTCGGGTTCTTCGTGATTTTCGCGACGCTGGTCGTGGGGCGAAGCAGGTAAACCTAAGTCACATTGACTACTAACATGTTAGTTGGTACGGCAGGCCGGACACCACACCGGAGCACTTCACATGACCGCCATCGACAAGGTTTTGACCGTTGAGGAGATGATGCGGCTGGCGCGGCGCCGGGTGCCGAAAATGTTCTTCGAATATGCCGATAGCGGCTCTTATACCGAGGGAACCTATCGGGAGAACGAGAGCGATTTTTCCAGGATCAAGCTCAACCAGAAGGTGGCGGTGAACCTTGAGGGGCGCAACCTCAAGGTGAAAATGCTGGGGCAGGAAATCGCCATGCCGGTGGCCATTGCTCCGGCGGCGACCGGGGGCATGCAGACGGCCGATGGGGAGATCAAGGCGGCCAGGGCAGCGGAGAAGTTCGGCATTCCCTTCACGCTCTCGACGATGAGCGTGTGCTCGATCGAGGACATCGCCGAGAACACGAGCGCGCCGTTCTGGTTCCAGCTCTATGTGATGCGCGACCGCGATTTCATCAACCGGCTGATCGACCGGGCCAAGGCGGCCAAGTGCTCGGCGCTGGTGCTGACCATGGATTTGCAGATCCTGGGGCAGCGGCACAAGGACATCAGGAACGGGCTGTCGACCCCGCCCAAGTTCAATGCCTATTCGATCTGGCAGATGATGCAGCATCCGCTCTGGTGCCTGCGCATGCTGGGGACCAAGCGGCACACCTTCCGCAATATCGTGGGCCATGTCGGCGGTGATCACGACCTGGCCTCACTCTCGGCCTGGACGGCCAGCCAGTTCGACCCGACGCTCAATTGGGGTGACATAAAGTGGATCAAGGAGCGGTTTGGCGGGCCGGTGATCGTCAAGGGCGTGCTCGACGCCGATGATGCACAGGCGGCGGTGGACAATGGCGCCGATGCCGTGGTGGTGTCCAACCATGGCGGGCGACAGCTCGATGGCGCGCCCTCGACCATAAGGGTCCTGCCCGAGATCGTCGACCGGGTCGGCCACAAGACCGAGGTCTATCTCGATAGCGGCATTCGCAGCGGGCAGGACGTCATCAAGGCGCTGGCCTATGGGGCGAAATCGACCTTTATCGGACGGCCGATGCTCTACGGGCTGGGCGCCGGTGGCGAGGCGGGCGTGACGCGCGTGCTGGAGATCATCCGCAAGGAGATCGACACCACCATGGCCCTTTGTGGTGAACGCGACATTCTCAATGTCGGTCTGCACAATATCTATTCGAACGACATTCCGCCCAGGAATGCCCCGAGGCGGGGCTGACGGGCCAATAACAGCATCGCTGTCTTGCTGATGGGCTTTCATCCCTCACCCCACCCTCTCTCCTGAGGGGCGAGGGTGATGGAGCTGATGGCGCATTCACAACCTGAAATGTCCTACAGTTCGCGATAGACCGGCGCCGTGGCGGCAGGGGTCAGCTGGGCGAAGACGCCGTCGGCCAGGGCCCGCAGCGTTTCGGGTGCCTGCGGGCCAACAATGGTGCAGGTGATTGTCGCATTGGCCCAGTAGAGCGCATTGTCGCCGCCCAGCCGCACCAGTTCGAGGTCGGGACCATTGATGCCGGTGGCCGGGGTGATATAGAGCGTCACCCGCTCGCCGCCCTGGTCCTCATACATCAGTTGAGCGGCGCGCCCGCCGGGGATGGCCGGGGCCGGCAACAGGCGTCCCCCGAGGAAACTGAACCCGGCAGTGGCCAGGTCCGGCATGGCCAGGCCGGTGCCAAGACGGTTGGAGAGCCAGCTGGAGAGATGCTCGGCATCGCTCGCGGGGACCTCCACCGCATGGCGGCTCTCGGCGACGAATATTGTATGGGCGCTGACGGCGTCGGCGATGAGGCGGTTGTGCAGGTCAGGCGTGCCTGCAACCGGGCGGAGCATCCAGCCGGCGGCCATGCCGATGCCCAGCACGCAGACTATGGCGGCGGCACGGGCAATGCCCTGCCAGGTGCGGCGCGACTGACGGAGGGCGAGGCGATGGGGATCAAGACGGGCCGGAACCGGTTCGCTCGCCACGGGCCCGTAAAGGGCCTGGATAGCGTCCGTCTGGCGCTGCATCTGCCCCAGCTCAAGGGCTGCCTCGGGATTGGCGGCCAGATAGGCCTCGACGGCGGCGCTGGCGTCGTGGTCCAGCTGGCCATCAATGAAGGCCATCAATGTGTCGCGGGTGATCTCGCTCATTTCACCGACCTCAGATGTGGCTCCTGAACCAGTCCTGTCAATTGCCGCAGGGTGGCGCGGGCGCGGCCCAACCGGCTCATCAGCGTGCCGAGCGGAATATCGAGAATGGTGGCAGCCTCGGCATAGGCAAGGCCCTCTAGGGTCACGAGCAGCAGAGCCTCCTTCTGATCGAGCGGCAGGGCGCCGATGGCGCGGGACAATTCGGCCAGGGCCAGGTGTCCCGGCTGCGGCGCCGGGGTGCCCAACTCGGGCAGGGAATCGAGGTCGAGCGTCTCGCCGTGACGGTATTCGCTGCGCCGCGCATTGCGGTGCAGATTGGTCAGTATGGTGAAGAGCCAGGGGCGAAGCG
>CBFGTF010000131.1:0-8042 GCA_965651655.1 uncultured Devosia sp. | reverse complement strand
GTGCCCAAGGGCACGGAGCGGCTGCGCATTACCCCGACGCCGCTGCATACCGACGAGATGATCTTCGAGCTGCGGCATGCGCTGGTGAGCGTGTGGACGAGCCTGGAACTGCCGCGCGAGCGCGCCGACGCGGCCATTACCGCCAGCAAGCTGACCAGCGGCGACCTGACGCTGCCCAATCTGGGCGGCTGAGCTCACCCAACTTCGGGGGCTTCAGGCCGATTGCCTGCGGATCAGCTCGAATCCCAGATCGTGTACCGACGTCTGGGCCTCATCGCTCTCGAAGCGGCTCAAAATCGCATTGGCCGCGACCTGCCCCAGCCTGTGCCGGTCGATGCGGATGCTGGTGAGGGCCGGCTCGGTATGGGCGGCAAAATCCTGGTCGCCGAAGCCGATGACGGCAATATCGCCCGGTACGGAGAGGCCGCGAGCGGCGGCCTCCAGCAACAGGCCGTGGGCGAACTGATCGGAGCTGCAGAACAGAACGGTCCCGGGCGGCAAGCCGCGTTCGAGCAATTGCGCCAGCGCCTGCCGGCCGAGGCCGAGCGAAGCGGAAATACCGAAATCCACGCTGGTGACTTGCGTGCCCGTCTGCGCGGCAAAGCGGGTGGCAAAGGCGTCGCGCCGGCGCAGCGCCCGTTCATCCCCCGCGGTGATGGTGGCGGCATGGAGATAACCGGCCCCAAGGGCAAAATCGGCCGCTGCTGCCCCGGCCGCGGTATGGGAAAAGCCGACGCAACAATCAATGGGCGTATCGGAGACGTCCCAGACCTCGACAACCGGAATGCCGGCATTGAGCAGCATGCGGCGGGCACCGGGACTATGGTGCACCCCGGTGAGCAGGATGGCGTCGGGCCGCCGGGACAGGTGGGTCGCGATGGCCTTTTCCTCGCGCTCCAGCTCGAAGGCGGTTTCCGACAGCATGATCTGGTAGCCGTGCCCCCACATGATGTCTGAGAAAGCATGCAGCATGCTCGCATAGACAATATTGGTCACCGAGGGGACCAGAGCCGCGATCAGGTTGGACTTGTTCGAGGCCAGCGCGCCGGCCACCGCATTGGGCACATAGCCGGTGCGGGCAATGGCATCGTGGATGCGCTTGAGGGCCTCGGGCGAGACCTTTCCCGGCGAGGACAGCGCCCGTGACACGGTCACCTGCGAGACACCGGCGAGCCGCCCGATCTCGGCCATGGTGACGCCGCTGCTGCGGCGGTTCTGCGCTGGGTCTCGGGTGCGGCTTGCCATGGCTAGGTCTTACAGAATGCCCGCCGGGCCGCCAAGGGTCACTCTACGACCGACGCCAATGTGCGGTTCCTGCGGGCCATGAGGATGGACAGCGCCACCGACCCGATGATGAGGACCCACATCAGCATGGCGATCCAGCTCTTGGTGAAAAAGATGGTGAGGTCGCCGAACGATTCCAGGCTCTTGACGAAATAGATCTCCGCCGAGGGCCCGAGGATGAAGCCGATGATGAAGGGAGCGACCTCGAGCCGGAGCTTGGTGGCGAGCCAACCGAATACGCCGAAGATCAGCAGTGTCCAGACATCGAACATGATGCCGTAATTGATGGTGTAGGCGCCGATGACGCACATCATCAGGATGACCGGATAAAGAATGTGCTTGGGCACGGCCACCACCAGCGCAAACCAGCGGATGGCGAAATACATCAAGACGAACATGGCGAGGTTGGCGATGACCATGGCGACGATCATGGCGTTCCAGGTGTCGCCATTATTGCCGATGAAGAGCGGCCCGACCTGAATGCCCTGAAGGGCAAAGGCGCCGATCAGGAGCGCCGTGGTGCTGTCGCCGGGGATGCCGAGCGAGAGCAGAGGAACGAGGGCGCCGCCGGTGAGGCCGTTATTGCCGGCTTCAGAGGCGATGATGCCGGCCGGTTCGCCCTTGCCGAAGCGCTCGGGATGTTTCGAGGTGGTTTTTGCCGCCGTATAGGCGAGGATCGACGCGGCGGAACCGCCCACGCCGGGGAGGATGCCGACAAAGGTGCCGATGCCCGAGGAGCGGACAAGATTGGCGATCTGCCCTTTGAAGACCGAGAAGGAAAAGCGCGATCGGGCGCCCACTTCGATCTGGCTGATCGACATGCCCTTGGGCATGCCTTTTTCGGCCTCTTCGAGAATGGCGGTCAATCCGAACAGGGCGATCAGCACCGGGAGCAGTGAGAAACCGCCCTCGAGCCAGTAATCGGTGCCGGGCGGGATCAGGCGGAAATGGCCATTGCCCCCATCGGTGACATCATAGACGCCGATGAGGCTGACGAAGATGCCCAGGAAGCCCGAGAAGATGCCCAGCAGCATATTGCTCGAGAGCGCTGCCATGACGGTGAGCGCGAAGAGGATGATGAGGAACTTCTCCACATAGGAGAAGCGGATGGCGAAATCGGCCAGGGCCGGGGCGAAGAAATAGAGCGCGGCGAGCGAGATCAGTCCACCCACGAGCGAGGAGAAAATGCCGATGCGCAGCGCCTTGTCGCCCTCGCCGCGCTGGGCCATGGGATAGCCGTCAAAGCAGGTGGTGATCGAGGATGGCGTGCCGGGAATGCCCAGCAAAATGGCAGGCACCAGCCCGCCGGAAATGCCGCCGACATAGAGGCCAAGCAATAGCGCCAGTCCGTTTTCGAGCCCCAGCGAATAGGTGAGCGGCAGGCAGATGGCGACGGCCATGGTGGCGGTCATGCCCGGTATGGCGCCAAAGATGATGCCGACCAGCGCGCCCCCGATGGCGAGGAGCACGAAGAGCGGTGAAATCAGGCCGAGAAAATCCATCATGGGCTCCGCTCAGGGCAGGGTGAGAAAGAAGACGTCGCTGAACAGCCACCAGACCAGCAGGGGCCCGGCGAGGGCGACAATGAACACCGGCACCAGTCCGCGCAGCGTCCGCTCATGCATGAACAGGACGCCGGTCAGCGCCACAAAGGGGATGGAGCAGAGCAGGAAGCCCATGCCGGTATTGGGCCAGAAATCGCCCACCGGCACCATGAGGGTAAAGTAGAGCACGGTGAGGATCAGCGCGCCGAAGAAGCGGGGCTTGTCCATGCGGGCGAAGGTCTCGCGCCACATGGCGCCCGACCCCAGGACTTCGCGCCGCTGGGTGACGAGAATGGCCGCCCCCAGGATCAGCAGGATGATGCCGATGAGGGTGGGAAAGACGAGATGGGAGGTCGCGAAGTCGATCTCCACGCGGGTGAGGTCGCCCATTGACCAATCTCCGTACGTGAGGGGAGACGGCCCGGCCGGTGGTCCGGTCGGGCCGAGAAGTGTGCGGCTATTCCGCCTTGAGCTCGTCGATAATGCCGCCGATGCGTTCGCTCTTGGCGCTGAGATGCTCAAGCGCTTCGGCCCGCGGGAGATAGTTGGGGATGAAGAAGGCTTCGGCCTGACGCTGCTGGATTTCGCCGGCGGCGTAGATTTCCTCGAGCGCAGTATCGATAGCGTCCATCAAGGCCGGGTCCATGTCCTTGTTGTAGAGCAGGAAGAACTCCTTATCGAAGGCGAAGTCCTCTGTGCCATCGAGAGTGACGCTGGTGGCCGGGCTGGCATATTGCAGGAAGTCCGCGCGGGTGGTGGCACCCATGCCGGCCTCGGGCGCCTGTTCCAGCGTGGCCGGGCGCGCAGTGATCCAGACAAAGCGCATGGCCTTGGGGTCGTCGGCAGGCAATTGGGTAAACTGCTCATTGGCCTGGATCGAGCCATTGATCACGTCGGCCAAGCCGTCCCACATGACCTGGTTCTTGTCGGCCTGCGAGCCGGTATTGACGGCAACGATATTGGCTTCCGAACCCGGGGCGCGAACCTTGGCGGCGTTGCGCATGGCGGTAAAGCCGATCTCGGAAACGCCGCCGGGCTGAATGGCGACGCGGATCTGGGTGCCGTTCTCGGCCGCCGTCAGAATGTCTTCCATGGTCTGGTAGGGGGAATCCGCGGGGACCAGGAAGCTGTCGCCGGGATTGATGGCGACGGTCGGCCCGACAACGAAATTGGCAAAGGGATCGTCATTGCCCGGCACGCCATAAAGGTAGGACAGGTAGATCTGGTCGTGATGCAGCATGATGGTGGTGCCGCGCGCATCGCGCTCGAGGGCCTTGAGACCTTCGCTGGTGCCGACCGGATCGACCTTGATATTGATGCCCAGATGCGCAGACAGCGCTTCCGCCACGATGGCTGAGTTCTGGTAGGTGTCGCCACTCGTCGAGGTAGAGCCGATCACCATGCGGACGTTACCGGGCAGGTTCTGGGCCTGCGCCGTGAGCGGCGTCGACACCAGCAGGGCAGCCCCAAGGGCAGCAAGAATTGTACGACGGTTCATCGTCATGTGGTCCTCCCAAGCCGCCAGGGGCGGCAATTTTCATTGAACGGCGGACAATCCTCCTGCCCGGGCCGCTTCATATGCACGATGTATGCGCATACATAAACTTGCGACATGGAAGGTGCCGTTGTCAAGTTCTGGCGGATAAGCTAGCGTCAGGCCTGTTTCAGCATATTGACACTGCGAACTGAATACGCATACACCGACCGGGACTTTGTGGAGGGGTACATGGCCAATTTGACGCGCAAAAGAGCCGCTGATCTGCGTTCCGCCCGCTGGTTCGCGCCGGATGATCTGCGCAGTTTCGGGCATCGCTCACGCCTGATGCAGCTGGGCTATTCGGAAGATGATTTCATGGGAAAGCCGGTGATCGGCATTCTCAACACCTGGTCCGAGCTCAATTCCTGCCACAGCCATTTCCCCGAACGCGTCGAGGCGGTTAAACGCGGCGTGCTGCAGGCTGGCGGGTTCCCGGTGGAACTGCCGACCCTGTCGGTGGATGAAAGTTTCACCAAGCCGACTTCGATGCTCTATCGCAACATGCTGGCGATGGAAGCCGAGGAGATGATCCGTTCGCACCCGCTCGATGGCGTGGTGCTGATGGGGGGCTGCGACAAGACCACGCCCGGCCTGGTCATGGGCGGCATTACCGCCGGAGTGCCGATGATCTTCCTGCCGGCCGGACCGATGCTGCGCGGCAATTATGCCGGGGGCACGCTGGGCTCGGGGTCGGACGCCTGGAAATACTGGGACGAGCGGCGCGCGGGCAATGTCAGCGATGCGCAATGGCGCGGGTTGCAGGGCGGGATCGCCCGCTCGGCCGGCGTCTGCATGACCATGGGCACGGCCTCCACCATGACAGCAATCGCCGATGCGCTGGGGCTGACGCTGCCGGGCGCGTCATCGATACCGGCGGTGGATGCGGGGCATAGCCGCATGGCGGCCGATTGCGGACGGCGGATTGTCGATATGGTCTGGGAAGACCTGACGCCCGACCGGGTCGTCACCGACGCGGCGCTGCGCAATGCAGCCATCATCGCCATGGCCACGGGGTGCTCGACCAATGCAGTGGTGCATCTGATCGCCATGGCCCGGCGCGCTGGGGTGAAGTTCACGCTCGATGACCTGGATGCGCTCGGGCGGGTGACCCCGCTGATCGCCAATGTCCGGCCCTCGGGCAAGGACTATCTGATGGAGGATTTCTATTATGCCGGGGGGCTGCTGGCGCTGATGAGCCAGATCAGCGAGCGGCTCGACACCAGCTGCCTGACGGTCAATGGCAGGACAGTCGCCGAGAACCTGGAAGGCGCCGTGGTCTATAATGACGATGTCATCCGGCCGCTGTCCAACCCGGTCTATCACGAAGGATCGCTGGCGGTGCTCAGGGGCAATCTCTGCCCGGATGGGGCGGTAATCAAGCCGGCGGCCTGCGACCCGAAATATTGGGTGCATGAGGGACCGGCGCTGGTGTTCGACAGCTATCCGGAGATGAAGAAGGCCATCGACGACGAGCATCTGGCGGTGACGCCGAACCATGTGCTGGTGCTGCGCAATGCCGGACCACAGGGTGGGCCGGGCATGCCCGAATGGGGGATGCTCCCCATCCCCAAGGCGCTGATCAAGCAGGGCCATCGCGACATGCTGAGAATTTCGGATGCGCGCATGTCGGGCACGTCCTATGGCGCCTGCGTGCTGCATGTGGCGCCGGAAAGTTTCGTGGGAGGGCCGCTGGGGCTGCTGAAGACCGGCGACATTATCCGTCTCGACCTGCCCAATCGGCGGCTCGACATGCTGGTGGCCGAGGATGAACTGGAGCGCCGCCGGGCCGCATGGGTGCCACCGGCGCCGCATTTCGAGCGCGGCTGGGGCTGGATGTATTCGAGGCACGTCACCCAGGCGGACAAGGGATGCGATTTCGATTTCCTCGAACGCGATTTCGGCGCTGCTGCCGGCGAACCCGATATTTTCTAGGACAAGGCTGAAGCAATGCCCCTATCCCTCGACCAGGCCCTGACCGGCATTTCCGGCATTCTGGTAACCCCCTATGACGCAGAGGGCGATGTCGCGCCGGCAAAGCTCGCGCCTATTCTCGACCGGGCGCTGGGCGCGGGGCTGCACATGCCCGTAGTCAACGGCAATACCGGCGAGTTCTATGCGCTGACGACCGAGGAGGCCTGCACCATGGTGCGGGCGGTGGTGGAACTGGTGGATGGCCGGGCGCCAGTGCTGGCCGGGATCGGCCGGGGCATTCGTGATGCGACCGCATTGGCAAAAGTGTCGGCAGAGGCAGGAGCGACGGCGCTGATGGTGCACCAGCCGCCCGATCCCTTCGTTTCGCCGCGCGGCATCCTCGACTATCTCAAGGCCATTGCCGATGCCGCGGATGGGCTGCCAATGATGCTCTATCTGCGCAATGACGCCATCGGCACCAGGGCCATTGCTGACCTCTGCGCCCTGCCCCAGGTCAAGGGCGTCAAATGGGCAACGCCCAATCCGCTGAAACTCGCCGAGGCCAAGGCCGCATGCGATCCTGCCATTGTCTGGGTCGGGGGGCTGGCAGAGGTGTGGGCGCCAGCCTTTTATGCGGTGGGGGCGCGGGGCTTCACATCGGGCCTGATCAATGTCTGGCCGGAACGATCGCTGGCCATCCATGCCGCACTTGAGGCCGGCGACTATGCCGGCGCCAATGGGCTGATCGCCGGCATGCGGGCCTTCGAGGAGATCAGGGCCGAGGAAATGAACGGCACCAATGTCACCGGGGTCAAGGCAGCGCTCAAGGCGCTGGGGCGGGATTGCGGGCCGACCCGCCCGCCCTCGGCCTGGCCGCTGACCCAGGCCCAGCAGGCCAAGCTCGACGCCTTCATCGCCGCCAACCAGCTCACCTGAAAGAGGAGGTCCGCCATGGACGAGACCCTGCGCAGCAAATTCATGGCCGTTTCGGTCGCAACCCTCGCCACGGCCCTGTTCAAGCGCGGGTTGCGCAACCAGGTGATCCAGGGTGTCCATCCGGTAAGGGGCAAGGGCGTCAATATGGTGGGGCCGGCCTATACGCTGCGCTATATTCCGGCGCGCGAGGATCGCAACCAACTCAGCGAGTTCCGCAATCCCGAGCATCCGCAGCGGGTTGCGGTGGAGAAATGCCCGCCAGGCCATGTGCTGGTGATGGATAGCCGCAAGGATGCGCGGGCGGCTTCGGCCGGCGATATCCTTGTTACCCGCCTGATGGTGCGCGGCGTGGCCGGGGTGGTGACCGATGGCGGGTTCCGCGATGCGGCGACCATCGGCCAGCTCGATATTCCCGCCTATCACTCCCGGCCCTCCAGCCCGACCAACCTGACCCTGCATGAAGCGCTCGACCTCAATGTGCCGATCGGCTGCGGCGACGCAGCGGTGTTTCCCGGCGACATCGTGGTGGGGGACGACGACTGCGTCATCGTGGTGCCGCAGGCCATTGCCCAGGAGGTTGCCGACGAGGCGGTGGAAATGACGGCCTATGAGGATTTCGTGGTCGAAAAGGTCAAGGCCGGAACGCCCATCATCGGACTCTATCCCAGGACCAAGGACGAGTTCGTCGAGGAGTTCGCGGCCTGGCGGAAGCGGCAGAACCGCTAGGCGGGCGCCGTTCGCCAGCTACATGGGTGAGGCGATGGGTTCGCTGCTCCCCGGATGGGAACGCTGGCCCAACAGGCCGGACGAGGGGTCAGTCCTGCGTCCCT
>CBFGTF010000130.1:0-8063 GCA_965651655.1 uncultured Devosia sp. | reverse complement strand
GGCACCGCCAATTCCAACCAGATGCTCATGGAAATCATGGGCCTGCACCTGCCCGGCGCCAGCTTCGTCAATCCCGGCACCCCCCTGCGCGATGCCCTGACCCGCGAGGCCACCAAACGCGCCCTCTCGCTGACGGCCTTGGGCAACAATTACACCCCCATCGGCCACATCATGGACGAGAAGGCCTTCGTCAACGGCCTTGTTGGTCTCCACGCCACGGGCGGCTCGACCAACCACACCATGCACCTGATCGCCATGGCCGCCGCCGCCGGCATCCAGATCACCTGGGACGACATGAGCGACCTGTCCGATGCCACGCCCCTCCTGGCGCGGGTCTATCCCAATGGCGTCGCCGACGTGAACCATTTCCACGCCGCTGGCGGCATGGGCTTCCTCATCAAGGAACTGCTCGAAAGCGGGCACCTGCACGAAGACGTCAAGACCGTCTGGGGCACGGGTCTTTCGGGATATACGGTGGAAGCCAAGCTCATCGAGGACACGCTCAGCTTCGAGCAGGCGCCCGAGGAAAGCGCGCTGCCCAAGGTGCTGACCAGCACCAGGACCCCGTTCCAGCCCACCGGCGGGCTGAAGCTGCTCAAGGGCAATCTCGGTCGCTCGGTCATCAAGGTCTCGGCCGTCAAGCCCGAACACCGCGTCATCGAGGCGCCGGCGCGGGTCTTCCATAGCCAGGATGGCCTTCAGGCCGCCTTCAAGTCCGGTGAGATCGCCGGCGACGTCATCGCCGTCGTCCGCTTCTCCGGCCCCAAGGCCCTGGGAATGCCCGAATTGCACAAGCTCACCCCATCGCTGGCCAATCTGCAGGATCGCGGCTTCAAGGTGGCGCTGCTCACCGACGGCCGCATGTCCGGCGCCTCGGGCAAGGTGCCGGCAGCCATCCATATGACCCCCGAAGCCATGGATGGCGGCCCGATCAGCAAGATCCGCGATGGCGACATGATCCGGCTCGACGCCAATGAAGGCACCTTGACCTTCCTGGGCGACGAAAAGGAATTCTTCTCCCGCACCCCCGCCACCGAGGACCTCCGTCCGTCCCATTTCGGCATGGGCCGCGAACTCTTCGCCGGCTTCCGCAGCCTGGTCGGCGTGGCGGACAGGGGCGCGAGTGTGTTTGGGTAAGCGGCGATAGTCGCACCTCACCCACCGGGCAAGCAGCCCCGCCGCAAATCGGTGGGTGAGAGGAAAGCACCCGGTCGAACTGGGTGGCGCGCGACCGCCTACACATCCTCTTGGTCCTAACCGTCCAGGCAGGAGATCGGCTCGGGCGCTGGATCACGCGGGTCGCTTTGCGGCCGCCACTGGTCCAGATTGGCGTTCAATACATCCATCTCGTCGGGCGTCAGGCGGGCAGCGGCTTTGGCGGCCGCATCGACGACGTCTGTGCATCCGGCATTTGCGGCCATCTGGTAGTAGAAGGCCGACTTGATCCGCGAATGGGGATCCTCGGGAAAATCCTCCATCATGAAGCCGAGCACGGCATGCGCTTGGCGCTGGCCAAGCTGCGCCGACTTGCTCAGTTCCCCGAGGGCAAATTCAATGTCGGCGCCATCATCCGCATTGGCGAGTAAGGTCATGCCCGCGACGAACAGCGCATCAGGATCATTGAGTTCGGCTGCCCATTTGATCAGGCGCCACGCCTCCTCCTGATCCGCCACGGTGCCGCGGCCTTCCGCAGTCATGATCCCCAGATTGTAGATGGCAGGCGCGTATCCTTGCTGTGCTGCCAAGCTGAACCAATAGTGGGCCTGCGCCTCGTCCATGGCGACGCCGCGCCCGTCGAGATAGTGGTGGCCCATGGCGGTCTGTGCCGCCGGTGAACCTTGGACAACGCTCATTTCCAGCCAATGCAAGGCCGCTGCGTCATCCGCCGGCACACCATAGCCATGGGTAGAGGCGGCATAGAGGATTTCCTGCGCGTCAAGATTGCCGCTTTCGGCGAGCGGCGTGAGCAGCACGATCGCTTCCTGGTAGCGCCCCGCGTCGAACAGCAAGAGGGCCTTCAGCCAGTCATCGGCAAACGTCGGAAGTGAAAAACAGATAAAGCAGGCAAACCCGAAGAGCCCTTGACGCACAGCAAGTTCCTCCTTTGTTCTAGAAGAACATTGCATGAACTAAAAGAGGAGTCGATAGGGATTTGTTAACTATTGTTGAAGCGCGCTAAAGGCATGCCTGGGCGTCGCCTGCATGCTCCACCGGAGAATATTGCGCTTGCCGGCGCCGGCCCGAGCCCCGCCATTCGGGCGCGGCCCTCATGGCCTTCTCGCCGAAATACCCTCCACTGGAGCCAGGTTGCCTGCGGCCGGCTCGAAGCCCACATACCGGGCCCTTGGCCGGATCAGCGCCCCGGTCCTGACCTGTTCCAGCGCATGGGCGATCCAACCCACGCTGCGCGCCAGCGCAAACATCTGGATGGGCGCGTCCGCCGGCAGGTCGAATGCTGCCGTCATTGCCGCCAGCGCGAAATCCACATTGGGCTTTTCGCCGGTCAGGCGTTCGCCGGTCGCGGCCAGTTCCGCAAATAGCGGCGGCACGTTGAATGCCGCCATTAGCGCACTGGCCCGCACATCGCCATCGGGATAGAGCCGATGCCCGAAACAGGGCAGGGCGCTTCCCTGCCGGAGATGGGCGCCGATGGCGATAGCGGCGCCCTGCTTCTGCGCCTGCTCCATCAGCCCCGTCATGCTCTGGCTGGCATTGCCATGCAGCGGGCCCGACAGGGCGGCCAGCCCCGCCAGGACGGCAGCGGCCAGCGGCGCACCGGTCGAGGCGGTGACCCGCGCCGCAAAAGTCGAGGCATTGAGTTCATGTTCCGCCAGCAGCACCAGGGCATGGCGAATGGCTTCTGCCGCCTGTGGCCGCTGCCATTGTCGTGCAAGTCGTTCGTGCAGAGGAAGGTCGCCCGGTGCCGCCAACGCACCGGCAAGGTGGGAAACCACCAGCGCTGCATCTGCGCTCAACACGGACTGGCTGCGCCCGGCTGACGGCATTTCCGTGGCGGCCAGTTCGGCCATGGCCCGATAGGCAGCGGGCAGTCCTGGTTGCCGTGCCTGCGCCCGCCCGGAAAAGTCCGGTACCTCAGCGGCATCCCATAAAAGACTCGCCACGCTTTCCAGCGGCGCCGTCTCCGCCAGCGTCACCGCATCCTGCCCGCGATAGAGCAACCGTCCCCCGGCGACCGTGGCAATGGCCGTTTCCAGCACCGGCTCGCCCCAGGCAATGCTCTCGGCCGCCACGGCCCGCGCCGGACGGCGTCCCTGCTGCCGGCCGGCCAGCCGCTCGACATCGTCCTGGCGGTAGAGGCTGCGGCGCGGGTCATCGGGGTCGGGCCGGGCGCCGATGCGCCCACGGCTGACATTGGCATAAAGCGTCTGCGGCTTTGTCCCCAGCCTTGCGAGCGCTTCCTCGGCAGTGAGCCAGATCATATCCCCTCGCATTGATCAATTACATCAAGATTGACGTCAATCTTGATTAGCCTGATTTTGGGCAAAACTTCAAGGAGAAGCTCATGTCCGGCCTGGATGATGTTATTGCCGCCGAAACCCGCCTGAGCGAGGTCGATGGTCTCAATGGCCGCTTGGTCATCTGCGGGCGCTCATTGGACGAGTTGGCCGGCAAGACCACCTATGAGGCGGCACTGACCATGCTGCTCGCCGGCCTCCGCACCGGCAGCGCGGTCGCCCTGCGTGAAGAACTGGCTTACGCGCGGGTGCGGGCCTTCCACGAAGTGTCCCGGCTCGATGCCGATCTGCTGTCCCTCTCTGTCACCGAGGGGCTGCGTGCCCTTATGGCCCGGCTTCCCGATGGCGAGGACAAGTCGACCGCTCTGCTGCTCATCGCTGCACCCGCCGTCTTTGTGCCGGCCTTGATCCGTCGCAAGGCCGGGCTCGCCGCCATTGCTCCCAATGTCACCCGCAGCCACGCCGCCGACATGCTGGCCATGCTCACCGATTCAGTGCCGTCGCCGGCGGGGATTGCAGCCCTCGATACCTATCTCGTCACCGTGTCCGATCACGGATTGAATGCATCCACATTCGCAGCGCGGGTCGTCGCCTCGACGCGCGCCGGGTTCACATCGGCCGTGTTGGCGGCTCTCAGCGCCCTCAAGGGGCCGCTGCATGGCGGCGCACCGGGGCCGGTGCTCGACATGCTCGATGCCATCGGCAGCCCCGACAATGCCGCGACCTGGCTGGCCGGGGAGATCGCCCGCGGCGAGCGGCTGATGGGCTTTGGGCACCGCATCTACCGCGTCCGCGATCCGCGCGCCGATGCGCTCAAGGGCGCCCTGCAGCGTCTGGGTGCAGCAGGGGGCATGGATGCTGCGAGGCTAGCCCTGGCCGAGGCGGTCGAGCGCGAGGCGCTGGCCCTGTTGAAGGCCGCCAAGCCGGGCCGGGCGCTCGAAACCAATGTTGAGTTTTTCACCGCCCTGCTGCTCGAAGCCCTGGGCTTCCCGCGCGACGCCTTTACCGGCGTCTTCGCCGCCGGCCGGGTCGGCGGCTGGATCGCCCACGCCCATGAGCAGATTGAAACCGGCCGGCTGATCCGCCCGCAATCGGTCTATATCGGCCCCCGGGCGGCCTGAACCAGACCCGCTCATGCCGCGGACGCGCGCGCCAGCCATGTCGAAATGGCCGGTGCGTCGGCATCACCCAGCTCATGGCCGCCCTCAACCACCTCGCTCGACACATCGGCCCCGCTGTCTCGCAAGATCGCGGCCAGCCTTTCTCCCTGCGCGCGAAAGGCATCGTCCTTGCCCACTACGATCAGCACTGCCAGGCCCGACAGATCGGCATCCGGCACCGTATCGAGCACCATGACCGGCCGCAGCAGCACGGCCCGGCGCACCAGTCCGGGATGCAGCAGCATGGCCGCGCCAAGGAAGTTGGCGCCGTTGGAATAACCGAGCGCCACGGTTCGCTCCGGCGCCAGCCCATAGGCGCGCTCCGCTTCGGCGAAGAAAGCCTCGAGCGCGCCGGCCTCGAAACGGATATCGCCCTGGTCGAAGATGGCTGGGCCGAAACCGCGAAACCAGCGCTGCACGCCGCTTTCCGTGCTCCGGCCCCGCAGCCCCAGCAGGGTCGCATGCGGCGCGGCGCGGTGCGCCAGCGGCATCAGGTCCGCCTCGTCGCCACCGGTGCCATGCAACAGCACCAGGTTCGATCCATCCGGCTGGCTGGGAACGAAAAAGCGGTGCTTGTAGATGAGGTCGCGATAGACCACGCGCTCCTCGCCCGGCAGGGCGAACTGGGGCAGCATCACCTTGATTGCATCCGGGTCGGGCGTGTCTGGAGGCGTAAAAAGGGTGGTACCAAGGGTTTCGACCGTTTCGTCCAGGGTGAAGCCCGGCCCGTCGCTGGCCATTTCAACCAGCACATTGCCCGGCTCGCGCACATAGAGCGACGTGAAATAGTTCCGGTCATGCAGCGTGGTGAGGCTGGAATTGCGCTGGCGCAATGCCGCCTCCACTCTCGCGACTTCGGCAGCATCCACGGCGCGCACCGCGACATGGTCCACGGTTCCGGTCCCCGGCGCACCCGGCCAGAACCCAGCGGCGTCACGCACGTCGAGGGCATCGCCGGTTTCGGACACCAGGCGCTGGATATTGCCCTCGATGCCTTCCGCTCGATAACCGAAATAGCGGGTCAGGAAGGCCGTGGTTTCCTCCTGCACCTCCGACAGCAGGGTCACTCCGCGAATGCGCCGGATGCGGTGGTCCGGGGCAATGTCGCTGTCCGGCATAGTCAGGGGTGTGAGATCGGCACTGACCAGCTTGATGACGACACCATCCGGATCACGCAGCCGCAGTACGGTTTCCCCGAACTCCTGACCCGTCCCCTCGACCCTGACCTGATGCGTCAGGGCCCGTTCGAGCCAATAGCCGATCGATCCCGGCGCGATGGCCAGGGACAATTCGCTCACTTGCCCGGCACCGGCCTGGCCCGCCGAACCGTCCTGCCACACGAGAAATGTGACCAGCGAACCCGGCGTCGCTGCCTGGTCGCCATAGAACAGGTGCAATTGTCGCGCGTCTTCATAGCCACCGGTGCGCTTGACCAGCCGCAGACCCAGGAACCCGACATAGAAGTCGACATTGGCCTGCACATTGCCGGTAATCAGCGTGACGTGATGGATACCTGACGTCATCGACTTCTCCCGAACAGGCGCTCGATGTCACCCTTCTTGAGTTCGACATAGGTGGGCCGGCCATGGATGCACTGGCCCGAATGGGGCGTGGCCTCCATGTCGCGCAGGAGCGCATTCATCTCGTCCACCCGCAGGCGGCGCCCCGATCGCACCGAGCCATGGCAGGCCATGCGGCCGATAATGGCCTCCATCCTGGCCGTCAGCGCGGCAGTGCTGTCCCATTCGGCAAGGCCATCGGCAAGGTCGCGGATCAGTCCGGCAATATCGGGATTGCCGAGCAGGGCAGGGGTCTCGCGCACGGCAATGGCGCGCGGGCCGAAGCGGTCGAGATAGAGCCCGAACTTTTCCAGTTCCGGCGCCGCCTCTTCCAGCCGCCCGCAATCCTCCTCGGGCAGTTCCACGATCATGGGGATCAATTGCGCCTGGCTCGGCACCGGCCCGGAGGCCATCTGCGCCTTGAATCGCTCATAGACCAGCCGCTCATGGGCCGCGTGCTGGTCCACCAGCAGCAGGCCAGACCCGTTCTGGGCGATGATGTAATTGTCGAACATCTGCGCCCGCGCGGTCCCGAGCGGAAATTCGATCAGTTCGGGGCCGGCATCGAGGGGCTCGACCCGTGCGCTCGGTTCGGTGAAGCCGGAAAGCTGCCCCGGATGCCGGTCGAGGTTGAGCGGCGCACGATCAGCCTGTCCGTTGAAGCGTTGCGGATGATGACTGCCTGGTACGGGGGCGATAGGCGCAGGGGTCGTCGGCTCGGCCATTTCCGGCGCTGAGAAAGCCCCCAGAATATCCTCGGCCACGCTGGTCGAGGCCTTGAACCCGGCGGCGGCGAGGGCAGTGCCGATGGCCCGGATCACCGCGCCGCGCACCGCCCCCTGGTCGCGAAACCGCAGTTCCGCCTTGGCGGGGTGCACATTGACGTCCACCTCGGCCGGATCGATGGCGAGATAGAGCGCAACGACGGGGAAGCGGTCGCGGAACGTGTAATCGGCAAAGGCGGCGCGGACGGCGCCGACCAGCACCTTGTCGCGCACCGAGCGGCCATTGACGAAGTAGAACTGGCTGAGCGAATTGGCCCGCGTATAGGTGGGCAGGCCCGCCATGCCGGCCACCACTATCCCGTGGCGATGGGTGGCGAGGGTGACGGCATTCTCCACGAAGTCGCTGCCCATCACCTGGCCGAGCCGTGCGCCCAGCGCGCCCTCGCCGGAAACAGCGGGCCAGTTCGATGCGGTGCGATCGCTGCCCTCCAGCACGAAATGGATTTCCGGATTGGCCATGGCGAGGCGCTTCATCACATCGGTAATGGCCGCCGTTTCGGCGCGAGCGCTTTTGAGGAATTTCCGCCGCGCCGGCACCTGGGCGAACAGATCGCGGACCTCGATCACCGTGCCTCGGTTCATCGCCTGCGGCATCGGCCCGGAACGGCGGCCATTGTCGACCACCAGCACCAGCCCATTGGCGGCGTCCGCCGGACGCGACGCTACCGAGAGTCGCGCCACCGAACCGATGGAGGCCAGGGCCTCGCCGCGAAAACCCAGCGTGCGAATGTCATCCAGATCATCGGCCGAGAGTTTCGAGGTGGCGTGCCGCTCGACCGAGAGCATCAGATCTTCGCGATCCATCCCATGGCCATCGTCGGCAATGCGAATGAGATCCATGCCGCCATTTGCAGTGGTGACGCTGATGCGCCGCGCCCCCGCATCGATGGAGTTTTCCACCAGTTCCTTGACCACGCTGGCCGGCCGCTCGACCACCTCGCCGGCGGCAATGCGGTTGATCAGGTCTTCGGGAAGCTGGCGGATGGGCAAGGGCGATTCTCCTGACCGTCAATATAGGGGAGGGCAGGGGGCATGCCGACCCACCAGCCACACTTGTGCCCAAGCCAATTTGCCGCCCGGCCC
>CBFGTF010000129.1:0-8123 GCA_965651655.1 uncultured Devosia sp. | reverse complement strand
GCGGCCATGGAAGGCGACCGCACCCAGCAGAATGCCGCGCTCATTGCTGCTGCCCAGCGGGTCAAGCTGGCCGAGATCGAGGTCGCCGATGTCGAGGAACGCATCGCTGATCTGATCGTGCGTGAACTCGAAGTGCGCGGCCGGCTCGATGGCGCCGACGCCGAGATCGCCAATGTGCTGGCGGCTCTGGAGCGCATTTCCCTCAACCCGCCCCCGGCGCTCATCGTCGATCCGGACGACGCCTTGGGATCGGCGCGCGGCGCCATGCTGATCGCCGCCATCCTGCCCCAGCTCCGGACCAAGGCCGACAGCGTGGCCTCCGACCTCAAGACCCTGACTGATATCAAGGCAGCGGCCCTGGCCGAGGAGGCGACGCTCAAGGCCAATCACGATGTGCTCGAGGAAGAGCAGCTGCGCATTGCCACCCTGATCGCGGCACGCAAGCAGGGCATTACTCAGATGAGCGCCGTGCTGCTGGCCGAAGAGGCGGAAGCCGTCGCCCTGGCCGAACGAGCCAGCTCCCTGCGCGAACTGATCGGCACGCTGTCAGAGCGGGCCGCCAATGGCGCGGCCGCAACCCCAACCACGGATCCGGACCTGCCGCAGCTTTCGCCCGAGGCCATCGAACTGGCTTTTGCCGACGCGGCCCGAACCCAGCCCGCCGTGCCCTTTCCGCTGGCCCGGGGCTACATGTCCCAGCCGGCCAATGGCGTGACCGTTGTCGAATATGGCACCAATGACGGCATGGGCGGCATCGCGCAGGGACAGTCGATCGTCACGCGCGCCGAAGCCCAGGTGGTGGCGCCGGCCGATGGATGGGTCCTCTACAAGGGGCCTTACCTCAATTATGGCCAGATCGTCATTCTCAATACCGGCGGGGGTTATACGGCGCTTCTGGCCGGTCTCCAATCGATCACTGCCGACATCGGCCAGTTCGTGCAGATGGGTGAACCTCTGGGAATGATGGGATCACGCACAATTGGACGGACCGTGACCACCAATGCTGGAAACGAACAGCCGACCCTTTATATTGAATTGAGACAAGACAACGAGCCTTTCGACCCTTCCGGGTGGTGGGCCAATAACGAACAGACGGGATAAACAATCCATGCGCCTGACCACCCTTCGCCTTGCCGCTCTTGCTGCGGCAGTGCTGGTGCCCGCCACGGTCCTGATCGCCCAGGATCAAAGCCCGGTCGACCAGGCTCCGGCCGATCCGGCGCCGGTGGAAGAGCAGCTTGAGCCCAACCCCAGCGGCGAGCAACCCGAACCCACGGCGGCCGAGCGCGCCGAGGCAGCCCGCGATCCGCTCGAAATTTATGCCGACCTCAACCTGTTCGGCGAAATCTTCGACCGCATCCGCGCCGAATATGTCGATCCGCCGGATGAACAGGAACTGATCCGCGCCGCCATCCAGGGCATGTTGACTTCGCTCGACCCGCATTCGGGCTATCTGCCGCCAGCCGACTATGACGAAATGCGCGAGGATACCTCCGGCCAGTTCGGCGGACTGGGCGTCGAGATCATCATGGAAGAGGACCTCATCAAGGTCGTCTCTCCCATCGACGACACCCCGGCCGCCCGCGCCGGCATCATGGCCAATGACCTGATCTATGAGATCGACGGCCTGCCGGTTCAGGGCATGACCCAGGACGAGGCCGTCGAAAAGATGCGTGGCCGCGTTGGCACCGACGTCACCCTCACTGTGCTGCGCGAGGGCGTGACCGACCCCATCGAGTTCAAGCTCACACGTGGCATCATTTCCATGCGGGCAGTGCGCTGGTCAATGGAAGGCGGCGAGGCTGAAGGGGAAGGCGACATTGCTCTGTTGCGCCTGTCGCGCTTCTCCGAGCAGGCCTTTGTCGGCATCGAACGGGCCATCGAATCCATCTATGAGGAGCGCGATGGCGTGGCCCCCAAGGGTATCATCCTCGACCTTCGCAACAATCCGGGCGGGCTGGTCGACCAGTCGGTCTATGTAGCCGATGCCTTCCTCAATCGTGGGGCGGTGGTGCTGACTCGCGGCCGCAGCGAAAGCGAGAGCGCCCGCTATGACGCCGTTCCCGACCCGCTCGATGCCAAGATTGCCGACGTACCCATCGTGGTGTTGATCAATGGCGGGTCTGCCTCCGCATCCGAGATCGTCGCAGGCGCGCTCCAGGATCACAAGCGTGCAACCCTGGTAGGCACGCGCTCCTTCGGCAAGGGTTCGGTGCAGTCGATCATCTCGCTTGGGCCCGACGGTGCCATGCGCCTGACCACGGCGCGCTACTACACGCCCAACAACCGCTCCATCCAGGCCCTTGGCATCACCCCGGACATCGAAATCCGTCAGGTCGTGCCAGAGGAGTTCCAGGGTCGAGACGAGATCATCGGCGAAGCCGGGCTCGAAGGTCACATAACCATCGAGGGCCAGGAAGAATCCACCATCGGCTCATCGGTCTATGTCCCGGTGGAAAAGGCAGACGACACCCAGCTGCAATATGCCCTCAGCCTCATCAAGGGCGAGGAGACCAACCCGGCCTACCCACCCAGGGCGGAATAGGGCCTGGTCCATGATAGACTGGGATGCGGCGGCTTGATTCGCGCCGCATCCCGCATTTTCCCAGCCGGGGATGAGCGTATCGCCTATGGCCAATGATCTGTCCACGCCGCTGACCGGACGCGGGCGCCGGAACCGGGACCGGTCCGGACGCTTCCACTTCCCGCTGGCGCGCCTGCTGTTCATCCTGATCTTCCTGATTGTTGGCGGGATTGCTCTGCGCCTGGTGCTGGTCGAAGACCCTGATGGCGGCCGGCCCATTGAGGAGGTGGCCATCACCTCCACCCGCGACAACAACCAGGTTGCCAATTCGGCAGCCAGCCGGCCAGCCACCATCACGGCCGACCCCGGGCAGATCCCGGCCAATGGCTCTGTGGTGGCGGTGGCCCCGCCCACCGGCCCTGGCACCGCCCTTGGTCAGGTCCCCGACCGCTTCGGCGCCCTGCCCGACCTGAGCGAAGAAACCTCCTCCGGAACCATTCCGCGCATGTCGGGCACCGGGCTCACGCCCTTTGCCGCCTATCGCCGTCCGGCCGGCGGCGTAGTTGATGCCGGCGGCCCGATGATTGCCATTGTCGTCACGGGCCTGGGGATCAACGAGCAGGGTTCGCTCGATGCCATCGACCAGTTGCCCGACGAAGTCAGCCTGGCCTTTGCGCCCTATGGACGGTCCCTGCAGAACAGCGTGGCCGCTGCTCGCGCCGCCGGGCATGAAGTCATGCTCGAAGTGCCGCTCGAACCCTTCGACTATCCCCAGAACGATCCCGGGCCACATACCATCCTGACCGGCGAAGCACCGCGCAACAATCTGGAAAAGCTGTTCTGGCTGATGGCGCGGTTTGGTGGCTATTTCGGCGTTATCAACAATATGGGCGCCCGCTTCACCGCCTCGGCGGCCGACATGGCCCCGATCATGGAAGAGTTCGGCGCGCGCGGTCTGGGCTATCTCGACGATGGATCGTCCAACCGTTCTGTTGCCGCACAGCTGGCCGCTGCCAACCGGGTGCCCTTTGGCCGTGCCGGTCAGGTGATCGATGCCAATCCCGCCCGGACGTCCATACTCTCAGCGCTTGCCAGCCTTGAGGCCCAGGCCATGGAATCGGGCAGCGCCATTGGTATTGTGAGCGCTCTGCCCATCTCGGTGCAGACCGTGTCCGACTGGGCGCAGGAACTCGATGCCAAGGGTATTGCCCTGGTTCCGGTCAGCGCCCTGATGAAATAGAGGCTTCCCATGACCACCAGCCGCCCCGACCGCGATACGATGCCCTATCGGGACTGCGTGGGGATTGCCGTTTTCAATGCCCATGGCAATGTTTTCCTTGGCCATCGTAAGTCCGCAGGCGACCCGGACCAGTCGGCGGCCCATGGGTCGGCCTGGCAGATGCCCCAGGGCGGGATCGACAAGGGCGAGGATGCGCTCCGGGCGGCGCTGCGCGAACTCTATGAGGAAACCAGCATGGCTTCCGTGAGCCTGCTCGCCGAGGCGCCTGAATGGATCTACTATGACCTGCCGGATGACGTCCTGGGCCAGGCTTGGGGTGGCAAATATCGCGGCCAGCGCCAGCGCTGGTTTGCCTTCGCCTTTACCGGTCCCGACAGCGAGATCGATGTCGATAGCCCCGGAGGGGGTCGATTCAAGCCTGAATTCAATGCCTGGCGCTGGGAAAAGCTCAGCCGCACTCCGTCCCTCATCGTGCCCTTCAAGCGCCCCGCCTATGAACAGGTCGTCGAGGCCTTCCGCGACATCCCGCAGCGCTTCACTCATGTCTGAGGCGGCTATGAAGACGATCGGCCTGATCGGCGGTATGAGCTGGGAATCGAGCGCTCACTATTACCGCATCCTCAATGTGGAAACCGCGGCGCGGCTCGGCGGCCTCCATTCGGCGCCGGTGATCCTGCATTCGGTAGATTTTGCACCGATCGCAGCGTTGCAGGCAGCCGGGGACTGGCAGTCGGCCGGCCGTCAACTCAACGCCATCGCCCTCTCGCTGCAGGCCGCCGGCGCCCAGGTGCTGGGACTTGCCACCAACACCATGCATGTCGTGTTCCAAGCCATGCTGGAGGGCGTGGCCGTCCCCTTCGTCCACATTGCCGATCCGACAGCGGACGCGCTGCTGGCCGATGGTTTCGACACCGTGGGCCTGCTTGGCACGCGCTTCACCATGGAAATGAGCTTCTACAAGGAGCGCCTGGCCGCCCGGGGCCTGACCGCGCTCGTCCCCGAGGTGGACCACACCAATCTCAATGGCATCATCTATGACGAGTTGTGCAAGGGCATCGTGCGGGAAGAATCGCGCCGTACCTATCAGGCCGCCATCGACCGCATGGCGGCCCGAGGTGCTCAGGCCGTCATTCTGGGCTGCACCGAGATCGGCATGCTGATCGATGACAGCACCAGTTCGCTGCCGACCTATGACACAACCGACCTGCATGCCCGCGCCCTGGTGAGCGCTGCACTGGCCTAGACGACGCTAAGCCGCCTTTCGCCCGACCTGCGGCAAGGCCCCGGCACCGTCTTGGTGCAGCTGGAACACATCCACAATCCGGTCAAGCGCCTGGGTCTGGCCCTCGGTCTGCTCGATCACCGCATTGGTTTGTTCGACCAGGGACGCATTGTGCTGGGTCATCTGGTCCAGGGTCCGTACCGCGGCGCTCACTTCGTCGATGGAAGCCGCCTGCTCGCGGCTTGCCCGGGCGATCGAGCGGACCAGGGCGCTGTTCTCCGCAACTGCGTCAAGCATGGCCCTAAGACGGTCACCGGCCGCGGCGACCAGGCCCGACCCGGTCTTGACCTCACCCGCGCTCTGTTCCACCAGCGCCTTGACGTCGCTGGACGCTTGCGCGGCACTCTGGGCGAGCCGTCGCACTTCCACAGCCACCACGGCAAAACCCTTCCCGGCATCCCCGGCGCGGGCCGCCTCGACCGAAGCGTTGAGCGCCAGGAGATTGGTCTGGAAGGCAATGTCGTCGATCATGCCGATAATATTGGAAATCTTGGCCGAGGACTGGGTAATGCGCTCCATGGCCCCCGTTGCCTCGTCCATTACCGCACCGCTTTCCGAGGCCGCCGTGGAGACCGTATCGGCCTTGCCGGCGGCGTCTTCGGCCATGCCCGCATTGCTGGCGACCGTGGCTGCCAGCTCTTCCATGGCCGCCGAGGTTTCCTCGATGGTGGCAGCCTGCCGCGTCGTGCGTTCGGACAGATCATTGGCGCCACTCAGCAGTTCGCCACTGGCCGTACGCAGGGAGCGCGTGGTCAACCGCAACTGGCCCACCACATCGGCAAAACGCTCCACTGTTCCATTGAGGGCCACGCGCAGATCTTCGAATTCAGGCGGGAAGGGGGACTGGATGGTGCTGGTCAGGTCACCCTCGGCCAGCTTCTGCAGCCCGGCGCCGATGGCGGCGACCGACTTCTTGCGTGCCGACACATCGGTGGCGAACTGAACGACCTTGTAGGGCGTGCCGTCCGCATCCGAAATCGGGGTAAAGGTGCTCTGGATCCAGACTTCCTGACCGTCTCGCGTCCGGCGGCGATATTCGCCGCTCTTGAAGGCGCCTGCGGCCAGGTCCTCCCAGAACTGCCGGTAGGTCTGGCTGGCCGGGTCGGCATCGAACAGGAACAGCGCATTGGGCCGCCCAACGATGTCTTCGAGACCATAGCCCAGTAGCGCCAGGAAATTCTCATTGGCCGCCAGCACCGTGCCGTCCAGATCGAACTCGACGACGATCTGGCTGCGCGAAATGGCCTGGAGCTGTCCGGTATGATCTGCCGCCTCGGCCAGATGCTGCCGGGCCTGTGCATCAAGCGCGGCTTTTTCCACTGCGTTGGCTCGGAACACTTCCACTGCGCGCGCCATGGCGCCGATCTCGTTGCCCTGGCCCGTGTGAGGCACTGACATGTCCAGCTTGCCATCGGCCAAGGCACCCATGACACCGGCCAGTTCGGGAATGGGACGCATCAACTTGCGCGCCAGCAGCAGGGCAAGCACACCGGTCACCAGCATGCCAAGCAGCGCAATGGCCCCGAGGACCGTCATGGTCTGTCCCAGGACCGCGGCCAGCGGCGCCCGGTCGACGGCCACCATCAGGGCACCAATCACCACGCCATCAGCGGTGGCAATCGGCTTGTAGCTGAGGAGATAGCTGGCGCCGCCATAGGCCTCTTCCGCGCGCACACCCTGATTGCCGATAAGGGTCTCGAAGATCGGGCTGCCCGCGACAAGCGTTGCATCCATACGCCGCTCGCCAGTAGCGTCGCGAAGACTGGTGCTCCCCACCACCATGTCGGGGCCGGCCTCTACATCATGGACATAGACCGCGACATGCTGGCCCGCGACCCGGGCGACCGCGTCGATGACATCGTGAGTTCGGAAACGGGGCATATTGCGCGCCGTGAGGGCTGCCACATTGCCCGTCTCGTCCACGCTGACTTCAAGGCTGGGCAGGTTGACCTGAAAAATCTGCGCTGCGATGCGCATCGTGTCGGTCAGCGCTTTTTCCTCGTCCCGCGCCACCGAAGCGCTCAGGCTCACATAAAGTCCACCCAGCACGGCCAGCACGGCAAGGGCGATGGCCCCGATGGTCATGCTGGAAATGGCAAAGGTCAGTCGGATATTGCGCAGGAATGAACCCATGATCGTGCCCCCGAAGTCCGACCGCCCTTGGCCGGCTTTCCGCGTGTCCCGTCGCGCACAGTGGGCGCCAAGGGTTAAGCACAGGTTGATATTTCGGAATTCCCCTGCAATATCAATGACTTGCACAAATGTTATGCGCCTTGCTCAATTTACAAGCAAGAAGGCCGCCCAATGGGCGGCCTTCGAAGTCAATCAGCAGTGTCGCCGAACCCTAGTGGACATGCGCCCCGTCGATATGCTGGGCTTCAATCGCCAGGTTCAACAGGCCCGACACCACTTCCTGGGCATAGGACTTGTCTTCCGGCGTTGCCGCGCGATTGAGTTCTTCCTCGGCAGCCTTGATCTGCGTCTGCAGATCGCCATGGTCGAACTCGGAAAACGGCACCGACTGCTCAGCAAGGATCGTCAGACCCGTCGGCGACACATCGGCAAAGCCACCCTTGACGAAATAGATGTCTGCCGCATTGTCGGACTTGGTCACGGTGATGAAGCCGGGCTTGAGCGTGGTCATGAACGGCGCATGGTCGTTCATCACGGTAAAATAGCCTTCCGTACCTGGCACGGTGACCGATACCACGGTTTCGGACAGCACCAGCCGCTCGGGCGACACAATCTCGATCTTGAGGCCTTCAGCCATTCTTTTGGTCCCTTAACGGAGCGACCCATTGGTTCGGGTCAGGCAGTGGGTCCGCCGGCAAAGGCGAACCCCATTGGCAGAGAGCCTAGGCAGCCTGCGCGGCCAGCTTCTGCGCCTTGGCGACTGCGTCGTCGATGGTGCCGACCATGTAGAACGCGGCTTCCGGCAGATGGTCATACTCGCCAGCCACCAGGCCCTTGAAGCCCTTGATCGTGTCTTCGAGCGAGACGAACACGCCGGGCGAGCCGGTGAACACTTCGGCCACGTCGAAGGGCTGGCTCATGAAGCGCTCGATCTTGCGGGCGCG
>CBFGTF010000128.1:0-8171 GCA_965651655.1 uncultured Devosia sp. | reverse complement strand
GATGAGCGGATTGAGTGAACTGGTCGGGGTGCTGAAGGCGGCGGGGGAGGATACCCGCCTGCGCCTGCTTGCGCTTCTGGCCGATGGCGATCACTCGGTCAAGGACCTCACGGAAATCCTCGACCAGAGCCAGCCGCGCGTGTCGCGGCATTTGAAGCTCCTCGCCGATGCGGGCCTCGTGCAGCGCCATGCCGAGGGCGCCTGGGCCTATTACCGGCTGGCGCCGGAGGGGCAGGGGGCGGAACTGGCGCGCTGGCTCACCGCGCGGGTCGATCCCAGGGATCCGGCGCGGCAGCGCGACCGGGCGCGGCAGGCGGAGGCGCGGGCCGAACAGCAGGCCCTGGCAGCAGATTATTTCGCCAAGGTCGCCAAGAGCTGGGACCTGCTGAAGACCCTGCATGTGCCCGAAGCTGCCGTCGAAGCGGCGGTGCTGGCCGAACTGGGTGGGCGCAGCGTCGACCTCCTGGTCGATCTCGGCACCGGCACCGGGCGGATGCTCGAAGTGCTGGCGCCGGCCTACAAGCGCGGCGTCGGCGTGGATTCGAGCCGGGACATGCTGGCCGTGGCGCGCTCGCGCCTCGTGGCGTCCGGCCTTAGCCATGCGCAGGTGCGGCTGGGCGACATTGCCGCGCTCGATCCGTCCATCGGGCCGGCCGATGTCGTGGTCATCCACCAGGTGCTGCACTATTTCGACGATCCGGGCCGAATGCTGGCGCAGGCGCGTCGCCTGCTCAAGAAAGGCGGGGAAATCCTCATCGTCGATTTCGCCCCGCATGACCTCGAGTTCCTGCGCTCCGAGCACGCCCATCGGCGGTTGGGGCTGTCGCAGGAGCAGATGAATGGCTGGGCGGCGGTGGCGGGGCTCGACGTGCTCTCGATGCGCGCCTTTCCCAGTGACACCAAGGATCGCGGGCTGACGGTCTGCCTCTGGCACCTCGGCGACCGCAACAGAACGGACCAGACCCATGCTTGACGACAATCTGCGCGCCAGCCGCAAGACCGCTGACCAGCGCCCGGACCTGCAGCTCTCCTTCGAATTCTTCCCGCCCAAGACCGACGCGATGGAAGAGCGCTTCTGGGACAGCATCGCCAAGCTGGCGCCGCTGAGCCCGCGCTTCGTCTCGGTGACCTATGGCGCCGGTGGCTCGACGCGTGAGCGCACTTTGCGCATGGTGAGCCGGATCACCAATGATACCGGCGTCGCCGCCGCTGCCCACCTGACCTGCGTGGGCGCGACCCGCGACGAAGTCGATACCGTGGTGCGCCTCTATCAGCAGGCGGGCGTCAATTCCATCGTCGCCCTGCGCGGGGATCCACCCGAGGGGGTTGGCCAGCCGTTCACGCCGCATCCGCAAGGCTATCAGAACGCCGCCGATCTCGTGGCCGGCATCCGCCGCATCGGCGATTTCGATATTTCCGTTGCCGCTTACCCGGAAAAGCATCCGCAAAGCGCCGACTGGGATACCGATATCGACAATCTCAAGCGCAAGATCGATGCCGGCGCCGACCGCGCCATCACCCAGATGTTCTTCCGCAATTCCGATTTCCTGCGCTATCTCGAACGTGCCCGGAGGGCCGGGATTACGGCCCCCATCGTGCCCGGCATCCAGCCGATCCACTCGTTCAAGCAGATTTCCGGCTTTGCTGCCCGCTGCGGCGCCTCGATCCCCGACTGGATGGCCGAGCGGTTCGAGGGACTGGAGGAGGATCCCGAGACCCATGCGCTGGTCGCCGCCGCGGTGGCCGCCGAACAGGTCACCGAACTCCTCGACGAGGGCGTCACCGAATTCCATTTCTATACGCTCAACCGCTCCAACCTGGTGCTGGCCCTGGCCCGGCTCCTGGGTCGCCGATCTTAGGGGATGCCGTTCAGCCTGCGTTCAGGCGGGATGAGCCAGCATTGAACAGGCCCTTCATATTGTGGCCATGAAAAAGGGCGAAGTCCCCGCGCTCGGGCGGAGCATGTTGGAAGTCGTAATTCTATGCCGATAGATCGCCGTATCACCAATGGGCTGGCCTGGGCGGGCGCCCTGATCGTGGTTGCCGTGCCCGCTGCCGATGTCGCCCTGCGCCAGTTCGGCCCGCAGGCCGAGCCGCAGATCGCGGTGATTGAACCGCAGCCGGAAATCGAAACGCCGGTCCTGCCGACGCCTTTGGCCCAGCGGCCAACAAATGTGGCCAAGCCTGCCCCGGAACCCGTCAAGGCGGTGGAGCCAGTCGTTACTGCCGCCGTGCCCGAAGTTGCAGTCGAAACCGATCCGGTGGTCACCGCCAATACCGGCACCCGGGTTTCCGGTGACGATGCCGTCAGTTCCTATCTGCAATCGGGACGGCCCTTGCCCAGCTATATCAGCGGCGGTGCGGACGGGTCCGCGACGCCAGAGCCGGCGGCCAGGCCGGTTGTGGCCGCGCCCAGGCCCGTTGCCGAGGAACCGGAGCAGTCGGTGGCGACGGTGAGCCGTACGCGGCAGGTGACCTTCCCCACGCCCGTATCGGAGAGGCCAGCCTCGGTACAGCGCCCTCAGGCGGTCGCCCAGCCGCCGCTGGTCATTGAACGACCTGGGCCAATTGTCACCGATGCTGATCTGGCGGATTGGGAAAGCGGGCCGCTCTCGGAATTCCTGGCGCGCCGGCAGGGCGGGTCCGGTGGGATCACGCCCGACTATGACCCGGATGGTTTCTTCCTCGACGAAGGCCCCAACAGCCGAAATCGGGTACAGCGCTATCCCCGCGCCTATGAGGACGAGTATTATCCCTTTGAATAGGCGGCAGGGCCGCCATGCCGACGGGGACATGGACCGGCGCCAGCGAAGCGGGTAGTGGTGTTGGCCCAGCGGGATGAAGAAGGCGTCAAAATGCTGTGTTGCGTCCGCAAGGCCGAAGACAATCGCGATGTCTGGCAAAAGCTGACCCAGTTCCTGGGTTCGTTTTCGCAGCGCACCGGCGTTGCCGGTCATGTTGCCAATATTCTCGACCCCGACACCTGGCTGCCGGGCGGCCGTGAGGCCGCGTTCACCCTGGCGCTGATCGCCTTGTCGGCGAAGATGGCGGTTGCCGATGGCGCCGTGACAGCCTCGGAAGTGCGGGCATTCAATGCCACGGTCGAGATCGCCAAGGGCAGCGAGCCGCAGGTGGAGCGGTTCTTCAACCTGGCCAAGCAGGATGTCGCAGGCTACGACGCCTATGCCCGCAAGGTGGCGCGCTACTTTGCCGAGGCTCCCGATACGCTCGAGCATGTGCTCGACAGCCTGTTCTTCATCGCCACCGCCGATGGAATGGTGCACGAGGCCGAGCTCGACTATCTGCGCGATGTCAGCGGCATTTTCGGCTTCGACGAGGCGCGCTTCGAGCAGATCGCCAGCCAGCACGTCATGCTGGGCTCCGATGTCGATCCCTATACGGTGCTTGGCCTGAGCCATGACGCGCCGCCCGAGGAAGTGCGGCGGGTCTATCGGTTGCTGGTGGCCGAGCACCACCCCGACCGGCTGATTGCCAAGGGGGTGCCGGAAGACCTGATCGATGTGGCGACGGCGCGCATGTCGGCGATCAACCTGGCCTACCAGGCGATCACCAAGCCCAAGGCGCAACCGCTGCTCACTTGACGGCAGCAGTTTGCTCCCGCACATAGGCCGCGCCAGTTGACCGGGTGACCGCTGGCGGATGGGTAACTGTCCGCTGGAGGAAAGTCCGGGCTCCATCGAAACACGGTGACGGCTAAAAGCCGCCGGGGGCGACCCCAGGGAAAGTGCCACAGAAAGCAAACCGCCCCGGCATGCCGGGGTAAGGATGAAAGGGTGCGGTAAGAGCGCACCGGGCGCCTGGCGACAGGGGCCGCACGGCAAACCCCACCGGGAGCAAGACCAAATAGGGATGACGCGGGGCGCAGGCCCCAGCCTGTTTCGAGGCCATGTCATCCGGGTTGGTTGCACGAGCGCGCTGGCAACAGCCGCCTCAGATGAATGGTCACCACGTCGCGGCAACGCGGCCCTACAGAACCCGGCTTACAGGTCAACTGGCGTTGATTTCCCTGGATTGCCGTGTGGTGACAAAGGTTTAATGTTGCGGCAAGCAACGGATAGACCATGGCAAGCCTGCTGTAATGTCGAGGCTGCCAAGCTCCTGCCTGTTCACGAACACAGGAGCCCCAAATGAAAAAGATCCTCGCCGCCCTCCTTGCCCTGACCCTGGTCGCCGGCATTGCAGCCCCGGCCTTTGCCTGGGATGCGGACAATTGTCCGTTCACCAACAAGTCCATGTGCGATGTCTCCAAGTCGCTGCTTGATACCACCGACGACGACTGAATGCGGCGCGCCGATAGCTTCTTTGAAGGTCCCCGGGGTGCTGCCCCGGGGACGGCGTCGTTCTGCGGCACTTGATCATGACGCTACTCGTCGCTAAACCCTGCGGCTTTCCTCCGCCGTATCTCCGGCGGGCACACGCTTCGGAGTTTTTGGCGCGATGCCCCTGGCTACTCCCTATTACCTGATCGACGAAAACGCCCTGGCCAGGAACCTGGCCGTGGTGGACCAATTGCGCGCAATGTCGGGCGCAAAGTGCCTTTTGGCGCTCAAGTGCTTTGCCACCTGGTCGACCTTCCCGCAAATTGCGCCGCATATGGACGGCACGACCTCGTCCTCGCTCAATGAGCTGAAGCTGGGGCGCGAAAAGTTCGGCGGGGAAACTCATGCCTATTCGGTGGCCTGGTCGGACGGCGAGATCGATGAGGCCGTGGCCAATGCCGACAAGATCATCTTCAACTCCCTGAGCCAGTTGGAGCGCTTTGCTGACAAGGCGGCGCACCTGCCGGTCGGGCTGCGCGTCAATCCCGGTGTCAGCCATTCGCATTTCGACCTCGCCGATCCGGCCCGGCAATTCAGCCGTCTGGGGGAAAGCGATCGGGAAAAGGTGGAAGCGGCGATGGATCGGGTTTCCGGTTTCATGCTGCACTGCAATTGCGAGAACGATAGCGTCGAAGCCTTGTCTACACTGCTCGACAGCATCGAGGATAAGATCGGCGACCTGCTGGCCCGGCTCGACTGGGTGAGCCTGGGCGGCGGCATCCACTTCACCAAGCCCGGCTATGACATCGAGGGGCTCGCGGCGCGCCTCAGGGCTTTTGCCGAGAAGTTCGGGGTTCAGGTCTATCTCGAGCCGGGTGACACGGTGGTCACCGATACGACGACACTGGAAGTTACGGTGCTCGATATCGTCGAGAACGGCATGGCCGTGGCCATTGTCGACAGTGCGGTGGAAGCCCATATGCTGGACCTGCTGGTCTATCGCGAAAGTGGCGCGGTGGCGCCCGATGCGGGGCCGTATCGCTACCAGATCGCGGGCAAATCCTGCCTGGCGGGCGATGTGTTCGGCACCTTCGATTTTCCTGCGCCGCTGGCTGTCGGGGACCGGGTCAGCCTCCTCAATGCAGGCGGATACACCATGGTGAAGAAAAACTGGTTCAATGGCGTGGCAATGCCCGCTATAGCCATCCGCAGGAAGAATGGCGTGATCGAGCTTGTGCAAAGCTTCGATTATGCCGACTATGTCGCCAGCCTGTCATAATGACCGGTTGAACCCCAGCACTTGAAAAAGGTGTTTCGTGCCAATTGAAAAAGAACGTTCTGATTATCGGCGCCGGAGGTGTCGCGCAGGTCGCTGCCTATAAGGCAGCAATGCACAATGATGTGCTGGGGGATATTCACATTGCCTCCCGCACGATTGCCAAATGCAAGGCGCTGGTCGCCGGCATATTGGACAAGAAGGCGCTCAGGCGCCCGGGTATTCTGGCCGCCCACCAGCTCGACGCCATGGATGTCGAGGCGACAAAGGCCCTGATCCGGCAGACAAAGAGCCAGATCGTTCTCAATGCAGGCTCTTCCTTCCTCAACATGAGCGTGTTGCGCGCCTGCATGGATACGGGCGCGGCCTATATCGACACGGCCATTCATGAAGATCCGGCCAAGGTGTGCGAGACGCCGCCCTGGTATGGCAATTATGAGTGGACGCATCGCGAGGAATGCGAGCGCAAGGGCGTGACCGCCATTCTGGGCGCGGGCTTCGATCCGGGCGTCGTCAATGCCTATGCGGCGCTGGCGGCGAACAGCTATTTCGACCGCGTGGACAGCATTGACATCATCGACGTCAATGCCGGCAGCCATGGCCGCTATTTCGCGACCAATTTCGACCCCGAGATCAATTTCCGCGAATTCACCGGCACGGTGTGGAGCTGGCAGCAGAGCCAATGGACGGCGAACAGGATGTTCGAGGTCAAGCGCACCGACGACCTGCCGGTGGTGGGGACGCACACGACCTATCTCACCGGCCATGATGAGGTGCATTCGCTTTCGGCCAATCTGGGCGTGCCCGATATCCGCTTCTGGATGGGCTTTGGCGAGCACTACATCAACGTCTTCACCGTGCTCAACAATCTCGGCCTGCTGTCGGAAAAGCCGGTTGTCACCGCTGAGGGGCTCGAAGTGGTGCCGCTCAAGGTGGTGAAGGCCGTGCTGCCCGATCCGATGTCGCTGGCGCCGGACTACACCGGCAAGACCTTTATCGGCGACCTGGTGAAGGGCGTCCGCGACGGCGTCGAGAGCGAATTGCTGGTCTACAATATCTGCGACCATGCAGAATCCTTCGCCGAGACCAACAGCCAGGCGATTTCCTATACGGCCGGCGTACCCGCCATCGCGGCAGCCATGCTGATCGCCAGGGGCGAATGGGACTGCCACCGCATGGCCAATGTCGAGGAATTGCCCCCTGTGCCGTTCATCGACCTGCTTGGCAAGATCGGGCTTGGCACCCGCATCCGCGACGCCAGGGGTGACCGGGAATTCAACCCGGCCGAGTTCCGGGAACGCCCCGGACGGGAAGCCCGCGTCCGCGGCGCCTGATTTTTTGCAGTGCAGACGGCCGGGAACTTCCCGGCCGTTTTGCTGTGCGGGGTTCAAAGAGCTTTCCGCAGGCCAGAAGGCATGCCGAAGCGCCGCATGGCCAGCATTCGCCTGCGGTTACGAGAAGAGCGGGGTCCCGAGACGGCATTCGTCCCTGAAACAGATAAAAATATGAGACGGAAGCCGCCTCGGGAGCGCCGGGATTTCGCATTAGGGGGAACCAGACCACCTGCCTTTTTAACGGCAAGCGTTTGTCCCCGAGACCACGGCCGACAAGCGACTGTCCCGTGCCCGGCTGTCTACCCCCGCAACTGTTCGCTGCAGTCCGCCCATAAGCGGGGGAGATGGGAGGAGGATAAGGCAGGTTTCGGGACCGGGGATAAGTTTTGTTGGGGACAGGTCACGGACGGTCGCCCTCGCCCTTCGAGGCGGCTTCGCCGCGCCTCAGGATGAGGGCTAACGAGAGTGCGGTGTCTCGAGAGACTTCATGGTGAGGTGCGCAGCGAACCCTCGAACCACGAGGGCGGCAAACGACCCCAATACAGACATCTATGTCGTAATTAAATCGGCCCAAGAGCAGACATACTTACCCCTTGGTGAAGCAGCAATGTCTGTTGCTTGCGAATACGCGCGGCTCCGCTTTTGCCGGATGGTCCGCGCCGAGGTCGTTGCAAAAAAGGGATAATCGGGCTGGCGGTGGACGAGTGGATGCCGCTAGAACAGGGATAAATATTCGAGGGAGCGAGGACTTGAGGGGCACAAGGGCAATATTCGCGTCGATTGCGCTGGCCGCGATGACGGGCCAGACGATGGCAGGCGGTATGCTGTGCATTCCGCAGACATCTACCGGCTATAGTCGCGATGGCGATGTCTGGAAGGCTGGGCAATTCGACGTGGCGCCGTTCTTCATCCAGGAACTGGACGAGACTGACGAGATCGCCGGCATCTGTTTTCGGATGCTCCGCGCCGAGGGTGCCACGATCGAGGTTCCGGCGAACGAGGTCTACGGCCTTTCGTTCAGCTGCTTCGCGCGTCACGAAGTGGACCAGACTCCCACGCTGGCCGAGGTGTCGCGCTGCATGGTGGTCTCCACGCTGGGCAAGATCACGGATATCATATGCGATGGATTCCGGCTATCGAGCCTGTCGGCCACTCCGGGAGGCGAGTTCATGGAGACGCCGTCGCCGCTGGCGAAATCCGACGCAGTCGACAACGCCGGCCCCATCGTCATGACATTAGGGAATTGCTCGGAGTGGGTGAAATGAGGATCATGGCGACACT